>WQTW01000112.1 GCA_009786085.1 Pseudomonadota bacterium
CTCTCCCCCTGCCCCTCTCCCGCGGAAAGCGGGAGAGGGGAGACATTTCCCTCCTCTCTCCCGCTTGCGGGAGAGAGGAGGCGAGATGGGGTTTCCGTCGCGCCTTCGCAAGAAAACGTCCGCCGTGTTAAATCGCCGCTATCGCTCATCGTCCTCCACAACATTTCGCTGCCGCCCGGCTATTTCGGCGGCCACGACATCCTGAAACTCTTTACCAACACGCTCAACCCCGCCGCCCACCCGCTGTACCCGGCGCTGGCGCGGCTCAGGGTGTCGGCGCATTTCGTGGTCCGCCGCAACGGTCGGCTCATCCAATGCGTCTCCTGCCGACAACGCGCCTGGCACGCCGGCGTCTCGCAATGGCAAGGCCGCCCCCGTTGCAACGATTTCTCCATCGGCGTCGAACTGGAAGGCAGCGACCACACGCCCTACACCGCCCGCCAGTACCGCAGCCTGAATCGGCTTCTGGACTGCCTTTGTCGCCATTATCCGATCACCGCCATCGTCGGTCACAGCGTTATCGCTCCGGGGCGCAAGACCGACCCCGGCCCTGCATTCGACCCGTCACGGCTTGAAGCAGCACCTTTTGCCACCGTTAAAACATCGGCATAGCACTTTACGCGCTGATACGAATCGCCCGATAGCCCGCCGAACCGACGGGCTATAATGCAGCGCCATGTCTCTATTGATCGACTTTTTTCCGCTGCTGTTGTTTTTTGTCGTCTTCAAGATTTACGACATTTTCGCCGCGACCGCAGTGGCGATCGTCGCTTCCGCCATCCAGATCGCTTACCTGTACTGGCACAAGAAACTCGCGGCGGTGCACTGGCTGTCCCTCGCTATCATTGTGATTTTCGGCGGCGCCACCTTGTTGCTGCACGACGAAGCCTTCATCAAATGGAAACCGACGGTGCTCTACGTCGCCTTCGCGTTGGTGCTGGCCGCCGGCAAACTGATCTGGCAGCGCGACCTGCTGCGCTATGTTATGAAGGGCATTGAGTTGCCGGATCGCGTGTGGAACGGGCTTACCTGGGCATGGACAACTTTTTTCGCTTTTCTGGCCGTTCTCAACTGGCTTGTTGCGTTCCATCTGGGTTTTTCGACCGATACCTGGGTCACCTTCAAGGTTTGGGGCATTCTGGGCATCATGTTGCTGTTCGTCCTCGGGCAGGGCTTGGTTCTCGTCCGTTACCTTCCACAAGAAGAACCGCAAGAAAAACCATGAAGGATTCTGCTATCATCACCGTTCTTTGCAAACGCAGGAGCGTTTCATCTCCTGCACCCTTAATCTCCGAAGTTTTCTTTCACCACCCAAAGGAAGTGTTTTATGACTAAAACCCGTATCGCCGGCGCGCTGTTGGTAGCGCTTTTCTCGATCTCTGTCGCAGCACAAACCCCGGCTCCCAAAGCTGATGCCGCCAAGGCCGCAGCGCCGCAAGGCAAAACCCTGTACTCGAAAGAGATTTTCGATTACTTCCTGAAGCAGCGGACAGCGCAAGGCCAGCCCGATTCGCCGGAACTGCGTGAAGCGTTGCGCGAAGAGCTCAACACCCGCGAGTTGCTGCTCAAAGAAGCCAAGAAAGCCGGCCTCGAAAAACAGGCCGACATCAAAATGGAAATCCTGCTGGGCAGCGACATGGTGCTGATTCGCTCCTTCCTGGGCGACTGGGCACAGAAGAACCCGATCCCCGATGATTTCCTGAAGAACGAGTACAACGCGCTGAAAACGCAGTTGGGCGACAAGGAGTACAAAATCTCCCACATCCTCGTGGAAGGCGAGAACGACGCCAAGACGATTATTGCCGACCTGCAAAAAGGCAAGAAATTCGCCGACATCGCCAAGGACAAATCGAAAGACCCAGGCTCCAAGGAAAGAGGCGGCGATCTCGGTTGGAACACGCCGAGCAGCTTCGTCAAGCCGTTCGCCGATGCGTTGCCGACAGTCGGAAAAGGCAAGTTCACCCCGACGCCGATCCAAAGCCAGTACGGCTGGCACGTGATCTTGGTCGAAGACATCCGCGATACCAGCCTGCCGTCGTTTGAAGAAGCGAAACCGCAGTTGCAACAGCGGGCGCAAATGCAGTGGATGGAAAAATATTTCGAAGAACTGCGTAAAAAAGCCGGCGTGTAATTTTCAAGAACCAGGCGCCGGAATCAGGATAGCGCCTGTTCACATGAAAAACGAAGGGCGGGTTTCAACCCCGCCCTTTCTTTTAGAGCGAAAAAAATCTTTGTTAACCACGAAAAACACGAAGGCCACGAAAAAATTTGGACTGGCTACTCAAAAACCCTCTGATGTCTTCGGTCATTGGTGTCTACCGGCAAACAAATTCAGTTGTTTCATCTTTTTGGTACCAGAACGCCGGATTTCAGCCTATGCCGTAGACAACAGCCAGCCGAATAGCGTCGCCATCCGGGTCAAGTTGTAACAAGCGAAGGTGAAGACAGTTTGCGCCGTTACTTTTGCCTACCCGATAAAACGGGGCTTTTCTCCGCGGCTTCGCGTGAGGTTATTTTTCGTGCTTTCCGTCTCTTTTGTGTCTTTCGTGGTTAAAAAACAGGGCGGGTTTGAAACCCGCCCCTGCACACGCAAACGAACCGGAAGCGCCGCTTATCTCGCGGGTTGACCGCTGTTCACTCTCAATTCGAGCAGTTCGCGTTTCAACGCAAGATGCTTCGGCATTTTCTCTCCGAGTTTGTCGAACGACTCTTTATGGCTTTCCATCTCCGCTCTCCAGGCATCGACATTCACTTCGGTCAATGCCTCAAAGGTGGCTTTGTCGATATCCGAGTCGGTCCAAACGATGTCTTCATAGCGCGGCATCCAGCCAAGCGCGGTTTCCTTGGCGCCAACACGGTCGTTCACGCGATTGACGATCCAGTGCAGAACGCGCATGTTTTCGCCGAACCCCGGCCACATGAACTTGCCTTTTTCGTCCAGACGGAACCAGTTGACGCAGAAGAATTTGGGCGTATGCCTGACGTTCTTGCTCATTCTCAGCCAATGGTCGAAATAATCGCCTATGTGGTAGCCGCAGAAAGGCAGCATCGCAAACGGATCGCGGCGCACCACGCCTTGTGCGCCAAAGGCGGCGGCGGTGGTTTCGGAGCCGATGGTGGCGGCCATATAGACGCCGTAATTCCAGTTGAACGACTGATAGATCAAGGGGATCGTCGAGGCGCGGCGACCACCGAAAAGGAACGCGGAAATCGGCACGCCCTTCGGGTCTTCCCAACGCGGATCGATCGACGGACACTGGCTGGCGGGCACGGTGAAACGCGCGTTCGGATGCGCCGCTTTGCGGCCTGTCTCGCGGGCGATTTCGGGCGTCCAGTCTTTGCCGGTCCAGTCGATCAGGTGCGCGGGCGTTTCTTTGGTCATGCCTTCCCACCAGACATCGCCATCATCGGTCAGCGCGACGTTGGTGAAGATGGTGTTTTCCTTGAGCATCGCGATACCGTTGTAGTTCGTCAGTTCCGACGTGTTCGGAGCAACACCAAAACAACCGGCTTCCGGGTTGATCGCGTGAAGACGACCATCTTCTCCCAGCTTGATCCAGGCGATGTCGTCGCCGACCATCGTGACCTTCCAGCCGTCAAACGCTTTCGGCGGGATCAGCATCGCAAGGTTAGTTTTTCCGCACGCGGAGGGGAAAGCGCCAGCGATGTAGGTTTTTTCACCCTCCGGCGATTCGACGCCGAGAATGAGCATGTGTTCGGCCAGCCAGCCTTCTTCGCGCGCCATCGTCGAAGCGATCCGCAACGCGAAGCATTTTTTGCCCAGCAGCGCGTTGCCGCCGTAGCCGGAACCATACGACCAGATTTCGCGGGTTTCGGGATAGTGAACGATGTATTTCACGTCCGGGTTGCACGGCCAGGAAACGTCTTGCTGCCCCGGCGCGAGCGGCGCGCCGACGGTGTGAACGCAAGGAACAAACCTGCCGTCGCGTCCCAGAACGTCGAACACCGCCCGACCCATGCGCGTCATGATGCGCATGTTGACGACAACGTAAGCCGAATCGGTGATTTCAATACCGATTTGTGCGATCGGTGAACCGAGCGGCCCCATCGAGAACGGCACGACATACATCGTGCGCCCGCGCATGCTGCCTTCAAACAAGCCGTTCAACGTTTTGCGCATTTCCTGAGGCGCCATCCAGTTGTTGGTCGGGCCGGCATCTTCTTCCTTCTCGGAACAGATATAGGTGCGATCCTCGACCCGCGCGACGTCCGACGGATCGGAACGCGCCAAAAAGCAATTTTTGCGCTTTTCAGGATTCAACTTGATGAACGTCCCGGAAGCGACCATCTCGGCGCAGAGGCGGTCGTATTCCTCCTGAGAGCCGTCGGCCCAGACGACACGATCAGGCTGGGTCAACGCCGCGATCTCGGCGACCCAGGCCTTAATCTTTTCATGTTTAACGTATTCGGGAATATTCAGATTTACGGATGGGCTCATAGCAGTACTCTTTTTGATGGATGATAGAAGATCGCCACACTCTGCAAACGTAAAGACCGTCTGCTTTCAGGTGGAAGCGAAATTCCGGAAAAATGCCCCGATTTCTCAAGGCGCCGAAACGCAGATAGTAAGATTATATAGCCTATTTACATGGCAGTCATTGCCAACCATCAAAATGGTTGACGTTAAATGCGAGAAAATGATTTTGCATGAAACGCCACAAGCAAGCACCGATAAACAAACGCAAGCAACATAACGCCCGCCCTTTTTTTCCCGCAGCCAGCAAAAAGCCCGCCATTTTTTAGCGCGTAGGGTGGATAAGCGAAGCGCAATCCACCAAAAAAGGGGGGCGGGTCGAATGGCTCATTGCTCGCCCGCATTTCGCATGCCCTCCGGATGGCGCGTCGCTTGTCCGGGCGACACACTTTCGTGTTTTTCGTGCTTCCCGTGGTTAAATAAAAAGCCCGCCATTCGATAAAATGCGCGGGCTTTTTTGCGGCTGAAAAAACGCTTACTTCAGCTTTATTTCCTTGTACATCACATGCTTACGAACGACGGGGTCGAATTTCTTGATCTCCATCTTTTCGGGCATGTTCTTCTTGTTCTTGGTCGTCGTGTAGAAATGACCCGTTCCAGCAGACGACTCCAATTTGATTTTTTCACGCATGATCGGTCTCCGTGCGTCGCCCGAAGGCGGCGCCTTCTAAATTAAATAGATTGGCCTTGCGCGCGCAAGTCGGCCAGCACAGCGTCGATCCCTTTTTTATCGATCGTGCGCAGCGCGGCGTTGGTCAGGCGCAAGCTGACGTAACGGTTTTCGCTTTCGACCCAAATCCGGCGCTGCTGCAAATTCGGCAGAAAACGGCGCTTGGTCTTGTTGTTCGCGTGGGAAACATGATGCCCCACCATCGGGCCTTTCCCTGTCACCTGGCATACTCGAGCCATGGTTTGCTCCTACTCAGTGTTCGTTCGTTATCGGATAAAAGGGCGGAAAAAGCCGCCGAGAACTTTTTATTATGCCCCAACCGTGGGAAAGAAGCAAGCGAACCAGATGTCAGAGGTCAGAGGTCAGAGGTCAGAGGTCAGAGGTCAGAACCCCGTCATTTTGCGCGGCGCGTAGGTTGGCGGTGAGTGCAGCGAACCCCAACGTTTTGCTCACGCGGAGGCGCGGAGTGCGCGGAGAAAAACATCCGTCATTCTGCGCGGCGCGAAGCGGCGTCGCAGAATCCAGAGAACCCCATCCCCATCCTAACCTTCCCCTTGAAGGGGAAGGAACTTCGCGCCTTCGCGTGAGAATTCTTCTTTGCGCTCTATGCGTTTCTTTGCGTTCTTTGCGGTGAAATGGTTTTTCTGACCCCTGATTCCTGACATCTGACCTCTGATCCCTGACCTCTGATCCCTGAAACCGAAACCGCCTCGTGTCCGGCGATGACAAAGTGATCGAGGACGCGAACGTCGATCAGCGCCAGCGCCTCGGCCAGTCGGCGGGTCAAGGCTTGGTCGGCGGCGGACGGCTCGGCGTGGCCAGACGGGTGGTTGTGCGCGAAAATGACGGCGGCGGCATTGTGTGTGAGTGCCCGCTTCACAACTTCGCGCGGATAAACCTGGGCTTCGGTCAGGGTTCCGCGAAACAGCTCTTCGCTGACGAGCAACCGGTTCTGGTTGTCGAGCCATAGCGCCTGGAAGGATTCGTGCGCCAGTCCGGCCAGCGACAGGATCAGGAATTCGCGGACTTGTTCGGGGCGATTGAAGGCGTCGCGCTCGGCAAGCGTTTCGCGCAGCAGGCGACGGGCGAGTTCGATGCCGGCCATCACTTGCGCCCGTTTGGCGGCGCCGAGTCCGGCGATGGTGCGCCATTCCTGATCGGGGGCGTTGAGAAGGCCGCGGATGCCGCCGAGTTTGGTGAGGATGTCGCGCGCCAGATCCACGGCGCTTTTGCCGCGCACGCCGGTACGCAGCAGGATCGCCAGCAGTTCGGCGTCGGACAGCGCCGCCGCACCCAGCGCGGCGAGGCGTTCGCGGGGGCGTTCCTGTTCAGGCCAATGCGAAATTGAACAATGCGAAATGGAACAATGCGAAGCGGTCATCGGTTTCTCTCGGAAAGGAGGGAGTTGCAGTGTAAACTTGAACACTGGAAAATGCCAACCGGGAAAAGGGTTTGTTTGATGGCAGATCACATGAAAACTTCGCAACCACGGATCGTGCTGGGCATCACCGGCAGCATTGCCGCGTACAAGGCGGCGGAATTGACGCGGCTGTGGGTGAAGGCGGGCATCACGGTGGATGTGGTGATGACCGAGGCGGCGTGTCGCTTCATCGCGCCGCTGACCTTGCAGGCGTTGTCGGGACGACCGGTGTGGACAGCGATGTGGGACGGCTCGCAGGACGGAATGCAGCACATCGCGCTGTCGCGCGGCGCGCAAGCGATTGTGGTGGCGCCGGCAAGCGCCGATTTTCTGGCGCGCACCGCGCAGGGTCGCGCCGATGAGGCGCTGTCGGCGCTGTGTCTGGCGCGTGAATGCCCGATGTTCGTGGCGCCCGCGATGAATGTGCAGATGTGGACGCATCCGGCGACGCAGCGCAATGTGGCGCGTTTGCGTGCCGACGGTGTGAAGGTGTTGGGGCCGGACAGCGGCGAATTGGCCTGCGGCGAAATCGGCGAAGGCCGAATGCTGTCGCCGGAAGCGATTGCGGCGGCGGTGTCGGCGCATTTGGCTGACGATGCCGCATTCGGAACCTTGCTTGCCGGTCGTCGCGTGTTGCTGACCGCGGGGCCAACGTTTGAAGCGATCGACCCGGTGCGCGGGTTGACCAACCGCAGTTCCGGCAAGATGGGATTCGCGCTGGCGCAGGCGGCCGCGCAGGCTGGCGCCGAGGTGACGCTCATCGCGGGACCGGTCGCGTTGCCAACACCATCGGGCGTCACGCGCGTTGATGTCATCAGCGCCCAAGACATGGCCGACGCCGTGTTCGCGCACATCGACCGCGCCGACATTTTCATCGGTGTTGCGGCAGTGGCCGACTACGCGCCCGCCGCACCCGCCGCGCAGAAAATCAAAAAAGAAACGAGCGACACCTTGACGCTGACGCTGCGCCCCACCGTCGATATTCTGGCGGAACTGGCAAAACGGGATGAGCGCGCGCCTAAGGTTTTCCGCGTCGGGTTTGCCGCCGAAACACAGGACATCGCTGCGCTGGGTGAAGCCAAACGCCGACGCAAGCATTTACCGCTGTTGATCGCCAACCGCGCACAGGACGCCATCAACGCCGACGACAACGAAGTGATCCTGCTTGACGACGACGGTGCGCATCCGCTGCCGCGCATGGACAAGACACTGCTGGCGCGACGGTTGGTCGAAGAAATCGCGCGGCGGTTTGTTCCCCTCTCCCCTTGCGGGAGAGGGGCAAGGGGAGAGGGGTAAAATGACTGCCGCCCCC
>WQTW01000113.1 GCA_009786085.1 Pseudomonadota bacterium
TTATTTTGAATTATCAGTTGGCAGGACGGGTAGCGGCGTTCATGATGCGTCCTTCCAGATGCGAAATAGATGTTCGGTATGTTATCAGAGTTCATGGGGCGTAGGGTGGATAAGCCGCGCAGCGGCGCCATCCACCACCGGGGAGCGCGGGCGTCCCGCCCGCATTTTGTGTTCCCCCGGATGGCGCTTCGCTTATCCGGGCTACGCAACCCCATCCCCATCCTAACCTTCCCCTTGAAGGGGAAGGAACTCGCGTTCCTCGCGGCTTCGCGCCTTCGCGTGAGGCAAAATGGCGGACGAGACGCCCGCGCTTCGCTTTTCTCCGCGTTCTTCGCTTGAAAATTCTTCTTTGCGCTCTATGCGTTTCTATGCGTTCTTTGCGGTGAAATGGTTTTTGTGCTTTCGCACTACTGCTTCGCCGCCGGCGGCAGTCCGCGCACGGACATCCCTGCTTTGATCCCTTGTTCGTCGAACCAGCCTTTTCGCACTTCGAGCGCGTAGAGCGCGTTGCCTTGTGAGCGGTGCAAGGTGGTGTCGTCGTTCGGGGTCATGTCGCGGATGTTGAGGATGGTTCCGCGTTCGTCGATGAAGGCGATCGACAGCGGCGCGGGGGTGTTTTTCATCCAGAACGAAAGCGGTTGCGGACGGGTGAACACGAAGAGCATTCCATGTCCGCCGGGCATGGTGAAGCGGTGCATCAGGCCGCGTTCGCGTTGTTCGGGTGTTTGCGCAACTTCGGCGGTGACGGTGTGGCTGCCGATGGTCAGTTGAATCGTCGGCAACGGCGGTTGCGCGGTGGTGATGTTCTGCGCTTGCGCGGCGGGGAAAAATAAATGAACCGCAAAGAACGCAAAGAGCGCAAAGGATGTTAGGCGAATAGACATATCGAAAGTTGTTTGGAAAGTTGGAAATTCATCATGTGCTGCGAGATACTTTTTTGGTTCCTGATTGCGCCTTCACGTGAATATAAAAAAACGTCATTCTGCGCGAAGCCTTTAGCCGCGAGCGAAGCGTGGCGGGAAGCGGCGTCGCAGAATCCATAAACAGGGCGCGATAAATCGCGCCCCTACGAATGGTGGATGGCGCTTCGCTTATCCACCCTACGCCTGCCAACCCCTTCCCCCGCAAGCGGGAGAGGGGAGAGTATTGAAGGTGGAGGCTTCAAATCCCCGCCCGCCTTCGGCGGGCACCCCCGCAAACCCCCGTCGGCTCCGCCGACACCCCCTTTGAAAAGGGGGCTTTCGTTCCTTCGTTCCTTCGTTCCTTCGCGGCTTCGCGCCTTCGCGTGAGGCCAAAACGTCGCGGTTCCCGCCACGCTTCGCTCGCGGCTAAAGGCCGCTCACCAGCGACCTATGCGTTCTGATTCCTGATAGCGCCTTCGCGTAAGGCCAAAACGTCGCGGTTCCCGCCACGCTTCGCTCGCGGCTAAAGGCCGCTCACCAGCGACCTACGCGTTCTTTGCGGTAAAAACAAAAATATCAAAAAGCGCCAGGCGCCAACGGCGCGCGGGTTTTTCGATAGGCGATCCACGCCACTGCGCCGGCGACGGCAAAGGTTATCATACCAAAAGCCAGCGTCAGCAACGAGGTGTCGATCAGCGGCACGAGCAGCGCGCTGATGAGCGCGGCCAGCGAGAATTGTACGAAGCCCTGCAATGACGAGGCCAGTCCGCGCATGGTCGGGAAAGTTGCCAGCATGAAAAGAAAGGCGTTGGGCGTCACCATGCTGGTGCCTGTGGTGTAGAGCATGATCGGCAGTACGTTCCACATCACGTTGGCAGGCAGGAAAAGACACAGGCTGAGGTTGAGTACGCAAGCCGCGCCCATGCAAAGGTAGCCGATGGTGATGATTCGTTCGGGCGAAATACGCCCGGCGAGTTTGCCGCCGATGGTCGAGCCGCTGACGATGCCGAGGATCATCGGGACGAAAAGCCAGGCGAATCCTTGTTCGGAGACGCCGAGCAGTTTGATGAGAAACGACGGCGCTCCTGCGATGTAGATGAAGAAGCCGCCAAAATTCAGCGCGGAGGTTAGCGCCAGCAGGATGAATTCCGGTCGGGAGATCACGGCTCGATAGCTGCGGCACAACGCGCCGAAATGAAGCGATTGCCGCGCTTCCGGCGGCAGTGTTTCCGGCAGCGCCCGATAGCACCAGATGAGCAGCAGGATGACGAGGATCAGCAAGCCCCAGAAGACGGCGCGCCAGCCGCTGAAACCGACCAGCAATCCGCCGACGACCGGCGCGATGGCGGGCGCTATCGAGAATATCTGTGTGGTTCGCGCCATCATTTTTTGCGCGGCGGCGCCCTGGAACACGTCGCGCACGACGGTGCGACCGATCACCAGACCGACGCCGGCGGAAACGCCTTGCAACGCGCGAAACAGCCACAGTGTTTCGATGTTGCCGGCGATGGCGCAGCCCAGTGTGGCGATGGCGTAGATCGTCAACGCTACCAGGATCATCGGGCGACGCCCCAGGGCATCGGCCAGTACGCCATGCCAGAGCATCATGACGGCGTAGGCGATCAGGTAAATCGACAGGGTTTGTTGCAGCGCGGCAGGCGACGCGCCAAAAGTGGCCGCAATGGACGGAAACGCCGGCAGGTACATGTCGATCGAGAAAGGGCCGATCATCACCAGCGCGGCCAGCAACAGGATCAACGGGCCGGGGCGCTCTCGCAACGCTTCTATGGTGGGCAACTTATGCGGCATGGCAACAAAACGGTGGATCGCCCGCAGAAGTCGGGGCTGTTCGCGCCTTTTCGGTGAAAATACGGTATGATCCGTGCCTACGGCAAATCGCGCAACCCCGCGGTGTGGCGATGCGGTAAAATGGCGCGGATGGAATCCATTCTTGTCAATATCATACTGTTGGGAGTGCCCGCCGTTCTGGCGATCACGTTGCACGAAGCGGCGCACGGTTATACGGCGCGCAGGTTCGGAGATCGCACAGCGGAAATGCTGGGGCGCATCACGCTGAACCCGATCAAACACATCGATCCTGTCGGGACGATTCTGGTTCCGCTGGGTTTGTATTTGATGGCAACGCTCACGAGCGCGCCGCCGCTGTTGTTCGGATGGGCGAAGCCGGTGCCGGTGCAGCCGCGCAATTTCAAAGACCCGGTTCGGAACATGCGTTGGGTCTCGGCGGCGGGGCCGTTGTCGAATCTGGTGATGGCGTTGGGCTGGGCGATTGTCGCCAAACTGGCGGTTCAGTTTCCAGGGTTGCTGGGCGATGGCCTGATGACCATGGCGAAGTTCGGCGTGTGGTTCAATCTGCTTTTGATGGCACTGAACCTGCTGCCGATTCTGCCGCTGGACGGCGGTCGAATCCTGTATTCGTTTTTGCCCTGGAAATGGGCAATGAACTATGCGCGAACCGAGCCGTATGGGCTGATCATTGTCGTTGTGTTGGCCATCAGCGGCGTTTTGTGGGCGCTGATGAAACCGTTGATGTTGGCGGGCGCCTGGTTGATCCGCGTATTCACCGGAATATAGCAAGGCCGATAAAACAAACAGCGGGCGAACGCACGACACGGCGTTTCATGCTCGCCAGGGGTTGATCTCTGTTTATTAATTCGTATAACACGCAATAAGAAAATTCATGTTTGCTGATCGTGTATTGTCAGGAATGCGCCCGACGGGTCGCATGCATCTCGGCCATTATCATGGCGCGCTCAAAAACTGGGTGCGCTTGCAGGAGCAGTACGAATGTTTTTATTTCGTCGCTGACTGGCATGCGTTGACGACGCATTACGAAACGCCGGAATTGATTGCCGACAGCGCGTTTGAAATGGTTGTCGATTGGCTGGCAGCGGGGATCGATCCGGCGCAGTCCACGGTGTTCGTGCAGTCGCAGGTGCTGGAACACGCCGAATTGGCGTTGTTGCTCGGAATGACGACGCCGGTGGGCTGGCTGGAACGGGTGCCGACGTACAAGGATCAGCAGCAAAAACTCGCCGACCGCGATTTGTCAACGTATGGTTTTCTCGGTTATCCGGTGATGATGGGCGCCGACATTCTGATTTACCGCGCCAATATGGTGCCGGTCGGTGAAGATCAGGTGTCGCATCTCGAGCTGACGCGCGAAATGGCGCGGCGCTTCAACCATTTTTACGGGCGCGAACCGGCGTTTGAAGAAAAAGCGCAAGCGGCCATCAAAAAACTGGGCAGCAAAAAAGCGCGTCGTTACGAAGAACTGCGCAAGGCTTTTCAGGAGCGCGGCGACACGGAAGCGCTTGAAGCGGCGAAGGCGCTGCTCGAAGAAACGCAAAATCTGCCGCTCGGCGACCGCGAACGTTTGTTCGGTTATCTCGAAGGCGCGCGGCGGGTGATTCTGGTCGAGCCGAAACCGTTGCTGACCGAAACGCCGAAAGTGCCGGGCACCGACGGACAGAAGATGTCGAAATCGTACGGCAACGCGATTTTCATGCGCGAAGAACCCGCCGATTTGACGCGCAAGATTCGCACGATGCAAACCGATCCGGCGCGGATGCGGCGCAGCGATCCGGGCCATCCCGAGCGTTGTCCGGTGTGGCCGCTGCATCGGATTTATTCGGACAAGGAAGTGTGCGACTGGGTGGTCAACGGTTGCACGACGGCGGGCATCGGTTGTCTTGAATGCAAGCAGCCGGTGATCGACGGGATTTTGAAAGAGCAGGAACCGATACGCGAACGGGCGCAACCGTATCTCGACGATCCGGCATTGGTGCGCAGCATTCTTGCCGATGGTTGCACGCGGGCGCGCAAGCAGGCGAACGAAACGATGCGCGATGTGCGCGAGGCGATGGGCGTGTTGTACGACCGGAGTTTCGGGTGAGCGCCGCACAGATAAGTGAATCGCGAATGAACGAAGCGACGGCAACGCTGTTGCCGGAAGCGCCGATGACGGCGGACGGCGAAACGAAACCGATCGCCCGCGTCTATGGCGAGATGATGACGGAGCTTCCGAGCGATCTGTACATTCCGCCGGAGGCGCTGGAAGTTTTTCTCGAAATGTTCGAGGGACCGCTGGATCTGTTGCTGTACCTGATTCGCAAACAGAACATCAACGTGCTCGACATTCCGATGGCGGAATTGACGCGGCAGTACTTGGGTTACGTCGAAATGATGCGGCGCAGCCATCTGGAACTGGCCGCCGAATACTTGCTGATGGCGGCGGTGCTGATCGAAATCAAATCGCGTCTGCTGCTGCCGAAACCGCCGGCGTTGCCCGGCGAGGAAGCGGAAGACCCGCGCGCCGAACTGGTGCGCCGTTTGCTCGAATACGAACAGATGAAAGCCGCCGCGCAGGCGCTCGACGCGATGCCGCAGGAAGGCCGCGATTTTGCGACAGTGTGCGTCTGGTTCGACCGGATGGCGGCAACGCGCTTGCCCGATGTCGCACCGGAAGATTTGCGGCGCGCCTGGGCATCGCTGATCGGTCGCGCCAAAGCGACGAAGCACCATCTGATCACGCGCGAACAGTTGTCGGTGCGCGAGGAAATGAGTCGCGTGTTGAAGCTGCTGGAGGACGGCGATTATCGGGAGTTCACGACGCTGTTTCACGAACACGCCGATGTGCCGCATCTGGTCGTGACGTTTCTGGCGTTGCTGGAACTGGCGCGCGAACAATTGATCGAAGTCGCGCAAGCCGCACCTTTCGCGCCGATTTATGTACAAAGCAAACGCGAAGCGCCGTTTGTGTTGAATGACGATGATGAAGCCCTGTAAGACGAACGCCGTCGAACGCGGTTTCATGTTTTTCACTGGAAAGTAAAGATGAGCAAGGAACAGGAAACCATGCTTGCCGAGTGTGAGGAAACGGGAACGGAGACCGTTGCTGCTGTTGCCGCTGCTGTTACCAGCAACGGCGACGAAGCCGAAACGGCGGATGCCGCCGACGTTTCGCACACCGAAGAAGAAATCGCCTACTACACGAAAATGCTGGAAGCGGCGCTTTTGGTGTCGGGCGAAGCCGTCGCCGTGCCGCAACTGTGCAAGTTGTTCGATCCGCCGCTGTCGGCGAACTTTGTCCGTCATCTGTTGACCGACCTGAAGGAAGTCTGGAAAAACCGGATGGTCGAACTGGTGACGGTCGCGGGCGGTTGGCGTTTTCAGGGCAAACCCGAAGTGCAGCGCAGTCTGGAGCGTTTGACCTCGGAAAAACCGCCGCGTTATTCGCGGGCGGTGATGGAAACGCTGGCGATCATCGCCTACCGTCAACCGGTGACGCGCGGCGACATTGAAGCCATCCGCGGTGTTGCGGTATCATCGGGGGTGATCAAAGCGCTCGAAGACCGGCAATGGGTGGAGGCCGTCGGTCATCGTGAAACGCCCGGGCGCCCTGCCCTTTACGCAACCACTAAAAATTTTTTAAACGATCTCGGTCTGTGTTCACTGGCAGAATTGCCGCCGCTGGCCGAACTGGATTCCTCACATTTACTGGAGATGCCTGATGCCCCAGCCAAGGCCGCTGAAGCACCGCTCGCCCTCGCAAGCCCGATTCTCAGCCAACCCGTCGAAGACACATCAACCGAACTCGGTGATGCAGAAGTTTGCGGAGAACCTGCCGACCAGGGTCAAGAAAACCACTGACGAAGTGTTTTCGGAACCGCAACGCTTGCACAAAGTGCTCGCGTCGTGCGGCTTCGGTTCGCGCCGCGCGATGGAAGAATTGATCCTCGCCGGTCGCATCACCGTCAACCGAATGCCGGCGGAAATCGGCCAGAAAGTCGGGCCGGGCGACGAAGTGCGCATCAACGGCGAGCCGGTGAAAATTCGTTTCACCGAACCGCAACCGCGCGTTTTGCTCTATCACAAACCGGCAGGCGAAATCGTTTCGCGCGACGATCCCGAAGGACGCGCCTCCGTGTTCGATCGCTTGCCGCCGATTCACGGCGCCAAATGGATCTCGATCGGTCGCCTCGATTTCAACACCGAAGGACTTCTGCTGTTCACCAACTCCGGCGAACTCGCCAACCGGCTGATGCACCCGCGCTACGAAGTCGAGCGGGAATACGCCGTGCGAATCATCGGCGAATTGAGCGAAGCGCAAATTCAGGAGATGAAAAACGGCGTTGAGCTGGAAGACGGGCCGGTGCGCTGCGAAAAACTGCTCGACGGCGGCGGCGAAGGCGTCAACCACTGGTATCACATCACCATCCAGGAAGGACGTAACCGCGAAGTGCGGCGACTGTTTGAAGCGCTTGGGCTGATGGTGAGCCGCCTGATCCGAACCCGCTACGGCGTCGTCAACATGCCCAGCGTCGCCAAACGCGGCGACGTGATCGAACTGGAACAGGCGGAACTGGCGACCTTGATCAAGTCCGTCGGATTGAAAATGTCGGGCGGCGCGACCGAAAAAGCGCCGGAAAAAACCCTGCGGCTGCCGCTCGGCAAGAAAAAAACCAACGGTTCCATGCCGACCGAAGCGCCGAAGCCCAAGAAAGGCGTGCGCTTCAAAGTGGATCGCAAGTCGGCGCCGCAAAGCCCGAAAGCCAACCTGCCGCCCACCGAAGCGCCGGCGGACGAAAGCAACGCGGCAGCGCCCAGTGAGACGCCCCGCCACCGCTCCGGCAGAAGGGGGTTGTACGGGCGAAAAAACCAGAAGCAGATAAAGCGGGAGCAGGAATCAGAGGTCAGGGATCAGGGATCAGAACGCATAGGTCGCCGGTGAGCGTAGCGAACCGCGACGTTTTACCTCACGCAAAGCCGCGGAGCCGCGAAGGAACGAAACTCCCCTCTCCCCTTGCGGGAGACGGTGTGTCCACTATATATTGACGTTTTTTGCAATAGGTGGTACAGTTCTTCTTAAGACAAAGGAGGACACTCATGCAATGCACCCACTGTGGAAGCACGAGCTACGTAAAGAATGGTTCTTACAA
>WQTW01000114.1 GCA_009786085.1 Pseudomonadota bacterium
GGCGTGATATGAGTAACCGTCGGTGGAGCGAGCATCGCGAGCGAAACCGGCGGAAAGCGAACATCCAACACTCCCCCAGCCCTGCAAGGGCTGAATAATGTTTGTTCAGCCCTTGCAGGGCTGGACGAAAGTGCTGTCTGTCTCCGCCGGTTCCGCGCTCGCTACGCTCGCGCTCCACCGACGGTTATTCACGTTACGCGCCTGCGGCGCTTTTTGTACGCGAGAGGAGCAGGGCAAATGTCGCCATACTTGTGCAGACACCTATGCCTTGAAGGGGAGGGCTTTTTGTGCCCTCTCCCCCACCCCTTATCATGTACTGGATTCCCGCTTTCGCGGGAATGACGGGGAGAGGGGAATATTCTTCTTCGCGGCATCGCGCCTTCGCGTGAGACCAGACGTTGCGGTTCGCTACGTTCACCGCCAACCTACACGTTAAAAAAGGGCGGGTTTGAAACCCGCCCCTACGATACCTGCGTTCTTTGCGGTTAAATCGTTTTTTTGCTGGGATTCCCGCCACGCTTCGCTCGCGGCTAAAGGCCGCTCATCGCCAGCCTACGCACTCATTTCCACCTCAATACACCGCTTCCCAGCTTCGTCGCCACTTGCTCGGCAAACGCCGCGCCCAGTTGTCGCGCCAACCGCTCGGAGAAATCGGGGCGGTAGGTAAAGTCGTAGATGTTTTCGACGCCGATAACGTCGCGCGCGACGGAATTCACCGAGCCCAGACCATCGGCCAGTCCCAGCGTCACCGCCTCGTTGCCGTTCCAGATCAGTCCCGAAAACATTTCCGGCGTTTCGTTCAGTCGCGTTCCGCGACCGTTGCGCACGGCGGTGATGAACTGCTGATGAACGCTGTCGAGCAGTTTTTGCACATGCTCTTTTTGCGTTTCGTTGACCGGGCTGAAGGGATCCATGAACGCTTTGTTGTCGCCGGCGGTCATCGTGCGTTGTTCGATGCCGAGTTTTTGAATGGCTTCGGTGAAACCGAAGTTCATCATGATCACGCCGATGGAGCCCACCAGGCTCGCTTTATCGACGTAAATTTCGTCGGCCGCCGCCGCGACGTAGTAACCGCCCGATGCCGCCATTTCACCGACGACGGCGTAAAGCGGGATGTGCGGATGCGCCGCGCGCAGCCGTTTGATTTCATCGTAAATCTGACCGGCCTGCACCGGGCTGCCGCCGGGGCTGTTGATTTCGAGAACGACGCCGCGAACGTGCTTGGCGGTAAACGCTTCTTTCAATCCTGAAATAATGTTCTCGGCGCTGGCGTCGGCATCGAGCGCAATCGTGCCGTTCAATTGCACGAGCGCCGTGCATTCTTTCAGGCAATTGCTGCTGTATTTCTTGCCCATGAAACCGACGCTGATAAATAGAACGATGATCGCCAGCGTCGCCAGCCGGAAGAAGATGCGCCAGCGACGAGCGCGGCGTTGTTCGGCCAGAAACGCCATCGCCACTTTCTCAAGCGCTGCTGTTTGGCTATCGCCGCTTCCGGGAGGCCTCGGCGTCGCCGCTCTCGGTGGCGGCGCCGATTGTTCGAACACTTGCGCGCTCAGGATGGGTTCGTTGGGATCGTAATGACTCATTGTTGTGTTTCCTTTTCGGTGCTTTCCTTGCTTGCAACGGTTGGGGTTCTGTTGGGGTTCTGTTGGGGTTCGCTGCGCTCACCCCAACCTATATGGTTCGCCATTATCCGTGCGCAGCCAGCCAACTGTCCAGCGCCGCGACGGAATCGACGATGGCCAGCGGCTGGCTTTTGTGCAGATGGTCTCTGTCGTGCGCGCCGTAGGAAACCGCCAGCGCACAAGCGCGGGCATTCTTCGCCATCTGGATGTCGTGGGTGGTGTCGCCGATCATCAGCGTTTGTTCCGGTGTCACGCCCAGCCGATCCATCAGATACAGCAGCATTTCGGGATGCGGTTTCGAGAAACTCTCGTCGGCGCAGCGCGTCGCATGAAAACGCCGCATCAACCCTTTCTGCCGCAGCATTCGATCCAGTCCCATGCGCGATTTGCCGGTCGCCACCGCCAGAAAATAATCTTCCTGATCGAGTTTTTCCAGCAAGGCGCTTATTCCTTTGAACAACGGAATGGCGGCGTCGCTCTGCATGTAGTGGTAGCGGTAACGCTCCAGCAGCGCCGCCACATTTTCTTCCGGCAGCTCCGGCGAAAGGTGGAAAAACGCCGTGTCGAGTTTCAACCCGATGATGTAGCGCACCGCGTTTTCTTCAGGCGGCGTCAATCCCAGATCGCGGTACGCCGCCTGAACAGCGCCCACAATCGGCGCGGTCGAATCGACCACCGTACCGTCCCAATCAAACACCAGCAGGCGAAAACGCCGCTCTTGCATTTTCCTTTCCGGCATTTTCCATTCCGGCATTTTCCTTTCCGGCATTTTCCATTCCGGCATCAATCTTCTCCCGCATCGTTCAATTGATCGAGAAACGCCTGCAACGCTTCGGAAAGCGGCGCTTCGATCTCCAGCCATTCGCCGCTCGCCGGATGCGCAAATCCCAGCTTGCGCGCATGCAGAAACATCCGGCGCAGCCCCGTTTTCGCCAGCGTCCGGTTCCAGGCAAAATCGCCGTATTTATCGTCGCCGGCCAGCGGGTAGCCAAGATGCGTCAAGTGCACCCGTATCTGGTGGGTTCGGCCTGTGTGCAGTTCCGCTTCCAGCAGCGACAGCGGCGGCGCGAGGTTCGGCCACACTTGTTGCCGGTAAAACACGGTGGTCGCCGCCTGCCCGTCGTCATCGGCGCGCACGCGCCGTTCGCCTTCCGCCGTCAGGAAGCGGGTCAGCGGCGTTTGCACTTTCCGTTTGGCGTCCGGCCAACGTCCGCGAACCAGAACGTCATAACGCTTGTCCACCGCGCCGTCGCGCCAGGCGGCGTGCAACCCCGTCAAAGCCGACCGCTTTTTCGCCAGCAGCAGCACGCCCGACGTTTCCCGGTCGAGCCGATGCACCAATTCCAGAAATCGCAGTTCGGGACGCTGCGCCCGTAATTGTTCGACCGCCCCAAACGACACGCCGCTGCCGCCGTGCACGGCCAGTCCGGCGGGTTTGTTCACCGCCAGCAGCCAGTCGTCCTCGAACAGCACCGGCAAAGCGCAGGTGCTGCGCGGCGGCGCTGGACGGGGGTTTTCCGTCCGCGCCGGCAGCCGCAACGGCGGAATGCGGACAGAATCGCCCGCGGACAGGTGATCCGACGGCTTCGCCCGCCCGCCGTTGACCCGCACCTCACCCGAGCGCACGATCCGGTAGATGTGGCTTTGCGGGACGCCTTTCAGCGTTTTCATCAGGAAATTGTCGAGCCGCTGTCCGGCGGCGGTGTCGTCGATTTCCAGATGTTTCACAAATTTCTTGCTTAAGTCCTTCATTCCTTTATAATCATCGACTGACCCTGGCATCACAGGATGCGGCAAACAACGGCGGGATACAAACGTTTTTCCCCGCCCCTTTCCGGAAAAACCGGATCCGTCCGCCTTCGTCATGTCGAACGGTTGCGGTGGCGTCGCGCGCCGCGCATCCCGCTCCGGAAATTCCGGACGCCGGACGCGAAGTAGCGATCTTAAAGGAAGCCTCGGAGCAGTGCCAGTCGGTGCGTCAGGATTCTTTGCGAAACTCCGCGAATGCCGGAGTGGATGGGATGTCATAAGCCGGGTCATGCCGCAGATAGACGACACCAATGTGCCGTTGCCATGACCGCAGGAGCATAACCCCCGCAAAGCCCGCGCCGCCAATCTGCCTGAGAGGATTCCGGAAAAAGATTTAATACGCGCATTTTCGCGCCGAGGCTTCGGCCACAGCGAATCTGCGCGGCATGAGAGATACAAGGCTGCGATGCCGTTCGCGCTCGAAAGAGCCGCTGCCCACGAAGCTGTTGGTTGTAGCGCTATCGGTGGCATCGCCCGCGCATTCCGCTCTGCGGGGTGCTTGATGAACGAAAAGGACGCCGTCCCGTAAGGACGATGATCGGTGTTTTGACGATGATGTTGTTGACCGATTTGCCGCCTCTGTCGTCTGCCGAACGCGCTTTAGCGCAGTTTCGGCATCTTGTCTCGCCGTCCGGCATCGGTGTTACCCGTTGCCGGACGGCTGTGCCGCGCCTGATTCCACCGCCCGCTTACAAAACCGTAAGCGCGCTGTGAGTCTGTTGTCTGCCTGGGTGTGCGAAGCGCACTAAAGGAAAAACTATGAAAAGAATGTTATTCAACGCTACCCAGGCGGAAGAGCTGCGGGTGGCCATTGTCGATGGGCAAAAACTCATCGACCTCGACATCGAATCGGCCTCCAAAGAACAACGGAAATCGAATATTTACAAAGGTCTCGTCACCCGGGTCGAACCGTCGCTCGAAGCGTGCTTCGTCGATTACGGCGCCGAACGCCACGGCTTCCTGCCTTTCAAGGAAATCTCGCGGCAATCGCTCGGCGCGCATGAAGGCCGTATTCAAGACCTTCTGCGCGAAGGTCAGGAAATCATCATCCAGATCGATAAGGACGAGCGCGGCAACAAAGGCGCGGCGCTCACCACCTACATTTCGCTGGCCGGACGTTATCTCGTCCTGATGCCCAACAACCCGCGCGGCGGCGGTGTTTCGCGCCGTATCGAAGGCGAAGAGCGCAACGAACTGCGCGAAACCTTGAACCAACTCGATCTTCCGCGCGGCATGAGCACCATCGCCCGCACCGCCGGCATCGGCCGTTCGCAGGAAGAACTGCAATGGGACCTCAATTACCTGTTGCAACTGTGGACGGCTATCGAAGACGCCGCAAAATTGCAAAAAGGCGCTTACCTGATTTATCAGGAATCGTCGCTGGTGATCCGCGCCATCCGCGATTATTTTCATCCCGACATCGGCGAAATCCTGATCGATACCGAAACCGTTTTCGAGCAGGCGCAACAATTCATGAGCCACGTCATGCCCAACAACGTGCAGCGCGTGAAGCTCTACCGCGATGATGTGCCGTTGTTTTCGCGCTTCCAGATCGAACACCAGATCGAAACCGCTTACGGTCGGCAGGTGCCGCTGCCGTCAGGCGGCTCCATCGTGATCGACCACACCGAAGCGCTGGTCGCCGTTGACGTGAACTCCGCGCGCTCCACCCGCGGTTCCGACATCGAAGCCACCGCGTTTCAAACCAACCTCGAAGCGGTTGACGAAGTGGCGCGTCAATTGCGCTTGCGCGACCTCGGCGGTCTGGTCGTGATCGACTTCATCGATATGGAAAGCCCGAAGAACCAGCGCGCCGTCGAAGAGCGTTTGCACGAAGCGCTGCGCTATGACCGCGCCCGCGTGCAAATCAGCAAAATTTCGCGTTTCGGTCTGCTGGAGTTGTCGCGGCAACGGCTGCGTCCGGCGCTTGCCGAATCGGCGCACATGCCTTGCCCGCGTTGCCACGGCATCGGCCACATTCGCGGCACCGAATCGACGGCGTTGCACATCCTGCGCATCCTGCAAGAAGAAGCGATGAAAGACAACACCGCGCAAATCGTCGCGCAAGTGCCGGTCGAAGTCGCCACCTTCCTGCTCAACGAAAAACGCAACGATGTGTTCGCCATCGAATCGCGCTTCCACGTGAACGTGCTGCTGGTGCCGAACCGCCATCTCGAAACGCCGAACTTCTCCATCGAGCGACTGCGCCACGACGACCTGAATCAGGGCGACGTGTTGCTCGCGTCGTTCGAACTCGCCGAAAAACCCAAAGAACAGGATATCGCCAAAGAGAAAAAAGAAGAAGCCAAAGAAGTGCGTCAGGAAGCCGTTGTCAAAGGCATCACGCCGGCGATGTCGGCGCCGATGCCCAAAGAAGCGCCGCCTGAGCCTTCGTTGTTCTCGCGCATGCTCGCCTGGTTCAAAAAAGAACCGGAAGCGGCGCCTGCCAGAAACGTCAGCAAACGTCAGGAAAACCGCCGCCGCGATAGTGACCGCAGCGGCGACCGCGGAGGTGACCGCGGAGGTGACCGCAACCGTAACGACCGTCGCGGTGGACGCAACGACAGAGACGACCGCCAGAAACGTCAGAACGAGAACCGCGAGCGCACCGACAAAAACGAGCGCGGCAACAAAACCGAACGTTCGCAAGAACGCCGCCGCGACAATGATCGGCAAAGCGAGCGACAGAGTGAACGGCAGAGCGACGCGCGTCAGGAGCGCGCAACGACAACACAAGCACGCAAAGGCGGTCAGGAAAACGCGCCGCGTAACCGCGAGCGTGATGAGCCGCGGCAGAGTAGTCAGCAAGACAACGAACGTCGCCGCCAGCAGGAAGAACCACGCCGTCAGGAAGAACCGCGCCAGCAACAGCCCGTGCAACAGGAAATCGCGATAGAAGCCAACGTGCCTGCCGTCGTGATCGTCGGCTCCGCACTTGAAGCATTGCCTGCCGGAAAAAGCAACGCACAACGCGACAACAACAAACGACGCCGTGGCGGTCGTGGACGCGGACGCGGACGTCAGGAAAACGTCGGCGCCGAAGAAGCGGCGGAACCGTTCTTCGAGTTCATCATCGAACCCGAAGCGCCGCCGACCATACCCGCTTCATCGCTACCGGCCATCCCCACCACGGGCACCGCCTTGAAACCCATCAGCGAAATAAGCAGCACGAGCGAACACGCGCGCGATGTTGCCGCACAAAAAGCGACGATCACCGAAACACCGGCGCCGGAGAAAACCGCCGACGCTGCGAAACCCGCAAAGCCTGTTGCGCCAGTTGCATCGGCAGAACCGAAAACGCCGTCGGAAACACCACGGAAAACAGCGCCACCACCGGCGCCTTCTTTCGTCGCTCCCGACCTTGCCGGCGCCGGACTGGAACTGATCGAAACCCGCCACGCCGCGCCTGCCGTCGAACCGCAGGACACCGAAACGTCTCACCCGAAACGTGTGCGCCCACCGCGCACCGCCATTCAGGAAGAACCGTTGCAAATGGTGGAAACCGCGAACAAGGATTGAGTTTCTTTCTTCCGAACAAAAAGGCTGCCCGAGGGCAGCCTTTTTAGTAATTCCATTTCCACTTCAAGCGATAAATGATCGAGGTTCCCCGTCATTCCGCGCGTCGTCGCGGAATCCATGCAGCGTCTGGATTCTGCGTCCTGCGACTTCGCGCAGGATGACACGCTTCGCTACGCGCAGAATGACGATGAGCATTATTGTTGCTGTCTTGAAGTAACTCCCCTTCTCTACTTTCCCCTCTCCCGCAAGCGGGAGAGGGGCGGGGGAGAGGGCGCTTTTCTCCATCCCCTTCAAGGGCATAGGTATCCACACAAGTGTTTCGTCATGGCCTCTGTAACATGCGCTCT
Source organism: Pseudomonadota bacterium (assembly GCA_009786085.1). Classification (GTDB taxonomy): domain Bacteria; phylum Pseudomonadota; class Gammaproteobacteria; order Burkholderiales; family Casimicrobiaceae; genus UBA931. Next base: position 7,304 of record WQTW01000114.1, read on the forward strand.
GCTTTTCTCTCACATCCCAAGCAGCGCCGCAGGCGCGCAACATGAGTAACCGTCGGTGGAGCGTGAGCGTAGCGAGCGCGGAACCGGCGGAGACAGACAG
>WQTW01000115.1 GCA_009786085.1 Pseudomonadota bacterium
CTGCTTTCTGCTTTCTGCTTTCTGCTTTCTGCTTTCTGCTTTCTGCTTTCTGCTTTCTGCTTTCTGCTTTCTGCTTTCTGCTTTCTGCTTTCTGATTTCTGATTTCTGATTTCTGATTTCTGATCTCTGATCTCTGTCACCCTCCGCGCCGCATCGAGTCGAAGAAGTCGGCGTTGTTTTTGGTGGCGCGCACTTTGTCGAGCAGAAATTCCATCGCGTCCAGATCGTCCATCGGGTAAAGCACTTTGCGCAGAATCCAGGTTTTTTGCAGCACGTCCGGGCTTAACAGCAGTTCTTCGCGGCGGGTGCCGGAGCGGTTGACGTTGATCGCCGGATAGATGCGTTTCTCGGCCATCCGGCGGTCGAGGTGAATTTCCATGTTGCCGGTGCCTTTGAATTCTTCGTAGATCACGTCGTCCATCCGGCTGCCGGTGTCGATCAGCGCGGTGGCGATGATGGTCAACGAGCCGCCTTCTTCGACGTTGCGCGCCGCGCCGAAGAAGCGTTTGGGGCGATGCAGCGCGTGCGCATCGACGCCGCCGGTCAGCACTTTCCCCGAAGTCGGCACCACGGTGTTGTACGCGCGCGCCAGCCGTGTGATCGAATCGAGCAGAATCACCACGTCTTTTTTGTGTTCGACCAGCCGCTTGGCTTTTTCGATCACCATTTCGGCCACTTGCACGTGGCGCGCCGCCGGTTCGTCGAAGGTTGACGCAACCACTTCGCCGCGCACGGTGCGGGTCATGTCGGTCACTTCTTCCGGCCGTTCGTCGATCAGCAATACGATCAGCACGACTTCCGGATGGTTGGCCGCGATCGAGTGCGCGATGTGTTGCAGCATCACGGTCTTACCGGATTTCGGCGACGCGACGAGCAACCCACGTTGCCCTTTCCCGATCGGCGCAACGATGTCGATGATGCGGCCAGTGATGTTTTCCTCGGCCTTGATGTCGCGCTCCAGCGCCAGCGGTTGATCCGGAAACAGCGGCGTCAAGTTCTCGAAAAGAATTTTGGTTTTGGCGTTTTCCGGCGGCTCGTTGTTGATCTTGTCCACTTTGACCAGCGCGAAGTAACGTTCGCCGTCTTTCGGCGTGCGAATCTCGCCTTCGATGGTGTCGCCGGTGTGCAGATTGAAACGGCGAATCTGCGACGGCGAAATGTACAAATCGTCGGTGCCGGCGAGATACGAGGTTTCGGGTGACCGCAGGAAACCGAAGCCGTCGGGCAGTACTTCGAGTACGCCGTCGCCGTAAATGCTTTCGCCGCGTTTGGCGTGCGTTTTCAGCAGCGTGAAAATGAGGTCGTGCTTGCGCAAGCGGTTCGCCGCTTCGATGCCCATGGTGTTGGCCATTTCGACCAACTCGGTAACGTGTTTATTTTTAAGATCAGAAAGACGCATAATGACGATAAATGTCGTAAGAAAGCCGCATTTTTTGCATTGTTAATACAAGCGGCAAAATCAGCGGTCAACCCGCAGGGAAAGAATGATCAGGGAATAGAAAAAGAACCTGATTCGAGAACAGGGCGGCTTGCCGCATGCTGTTTCGCGCAAAATCCGCGAAACCCTGACTCGGAACCCTCTCTGGATTTCCGGCGGCACACGGTGTTTTCCATCTCACTCCACCCAGTCGTGCCGCCGACAGTTCGCAACGTTAACAGCCTTAGAGGAGACTGTCAAGGAACGCTTTGAGCTGACCGCGGCTCAACGCCCCCAATTTCTGCCCCTTGGCTTCTCCGTCCTGAAACAGGATCAGCGTCGGCATGGCGCGGATGCCGCAACGCTGCGCCGTTTCCGGATTGGCATCCACATCGACTTTGACGATGTCCAGCCGGTCGGCGTATTCCTCGGCCAGACTTTCCAGCGTCGGCGCCAGCATCTTGCACGGGCCGCACCACTGCGCCCAAAAATCGACCAAAACCGGACGCGATGCGTTCAGAACGTCCTGCTCAAAACTGCTGTCTGTGACTTCCTTCATCTATGACTCCTTTCTTGCTCAAACCGCGGCAACCCGACAAAACAGGCATTCCACCGCCGATTTGTTAGAATAGAATATTTCCAACCTGCCGAACAGCAGATCACCTCTATCATGACTTACGTTGTTACTGAAACTTGTATCCGTTGCAAATTCACCGACTGTGTCGATGTCTGCCCCGTGGACGCCTTCCGCGAAGGTCCCAACTTCCTGGTGATCGACCCCGACGAGTGCATTGATTGCACATTGTGCGTTTCCGAATGCCCCGTGGAAGCCATTTACGCCGAGGACGACCTGCCGCCCAACCAACAGGAATTCGTCGCGTTGAACGCCGAACTTTCCAAAGTCTGGCCGACGATCATCGAGCGCAAAGCGCCGATGCCCGATGCCGACGACTGGAAAGGCGTGCCGAACAAGCGCGAACACCTGGAAAAATAACGACTACGTTCTCAATTCCCTCGCGCCGTCTTCGGCGCGAGAGCGTTTTTAATGGCGCGCCCGACAGGAGTCGAACCTGTGACCTTTGGCTTCGGAAACCAACACTCTATCCAACTGAGCTACGGGCGCGAAGAGAGCGATTGTAGCAGATGTCAGAGGGCAGATGTCAGAAGCCAGGAATCAGAGGTCAGATGTCAGGGATCAGAACCTTGTCATTTCGGGGCGCAATTTATCGCGCCCTGTTTGTATCTCTCACGGAGACGCGGAGAACGCAAAGAAAAAACCGTCATTCTGCGCGAAGCGAAGCGAAGTCGCAGAATCCATAAAAACGCCTCACGCAAAGCCGCGAAGCCGCGAAGGAACGTAAAGCCCCCTTTTTCAAAGGGGGTGCCCGCCGAAGGCGGGCGGGGGTTTGTTGAAAGAGATTCACCGCAAAGAACGCAAAGAAACGCATAGAGCGCAAAGAAAAAAGCCGTCTGCGCGTGTAGGGGCGCGATTTATCGCGCCCTGTTTGTTCTCACGCGGAGACGCGGTAAATAATTGCGTCATTCTGCGCGACGCGAAGCGGAGTCGCAGTGGCGTAGCCCGGATAAGCGAAGCGCCATCCGGGAACTGCCTACGGCGCAAAGCGCCGCCTGCTCTTGGGGCGCGGGTGTCCCGCCCGCCGCCCCCATCCCTTCCTTCCCCCGCAAGCGGGGGAAGGGGCAAACCCCCGTCCGCCTTCGGCGGCCACCCCCTTTTGAAAAGGGGCTTTTTTTCTTCGCGTCTCCGCGTGAGATGATGTTTTTCTGATCCCTGATTCCTGACCTCTGATACCTGATCCCCGGATGGCGCTCCGCTTATCTCGGGCTACGCGGACTCTACGCTATCAATTCACTCACAAAAAGTGCTTCGTGCCCCGTTGGGCTTGGCTTTGTCGCTGCCGTTGGCCTCGGATTTGACAAAAGTTTTCACAACCCTGTTCGCTGCCGCGTAGCGACCCTTCTTGAAAACAACCCCCATCCGTTGCAACGCCCGATGAACCGCCTGAATCGAACACGAAAGATTCAACCTTTCTCTCATCTCGTACAAAGTGATTCCCGGCTCCTGTTTGATCAGCCATAGCAATTGTTCTTGCTCATCCGCGTTTATCTTCGGCTTGCGTCCTACACGATGATGCAGCGATCGCACATGCCCCAATCGCTTCTTCTGAGCGATCAGCTTCTTCACGAACGATTCCGAGACATCAAAGCGGTGCGCAATTTCCAACTTATTATGGCGCCCTTCTTCCCAGGCTCGGATAATTCGTTCTCTTAAATCCTGAGATAAGCTTGCCATCATTTTTCCTTAAAAAAAGCGTGGATACGTCTTAGCGTCATCCGCACGCCTTTCGGTTTTGATCGGTGGTCACCCTCTTCCCGTAGAGTGGAGAGGTTCTCTTTATCCCCCTCCCTGAGCACAAGGGGAGTATGTTCAGGAAAGTGGAAAGAGGGCGACCATAGCCTATATTCCGCTGCGCGGGCGGCGCTTCGTTTCTTCACCGCCCGCGCGTTGGATTCTTATTGCCTGCTATTTCCTGCCCGGTGTCTGATCCCCGGATGGAACGCAATCCCCATCCCAAGTAGCGCGATGAGCAACAGCAATGCCCCGTGCCCCAGTGTCGGAATCGCCTCCAACCCTGCCGCCGCTGGAGAGATCGTGATGCTGATTGCCGCAGCCGCAGAAACGCCCACCGTATTTTCAGCCGTCACCTCGAAAGTGAACGTCCCCACCGTTGTCGGTCTGCCGGAAATAACGCCTGTATTCGGGTCAAGCGCAAGCCCCGGCGGCAAAGCGCCGTTGACGACCGTCCAGTTTGTGGGAACATTCCAAGCTGTCAATGCCGCGTTGTAGGCGACGCCCACCCTGCCGTTCGACAACGCTCTGGTCGAGATGATCGGCACACCGCTGCCTCTGGGTGTCACTTCAAAGCGCACATCGAAGTTGACCGCAGGGACATTCACGTTGTCGATCTCGAAAATCGCGGTATGGGTTCCCGGCGCAAGGCCGAGAACAGGCGTCACCGTAAAGCTGGCGCTTCCGCCAACGGCAATGTTGTTGATGACGATATCCGACGGGGCGAACGCCATCGGATTCGCGCCGCCTTGCATGATGCTCAAAACACCCGTGTCCTGATTGCCGGTGTTCGTCACCACAACGGTCAGCGGGGTTGGCGCGCCATAACCCCAGGTCTCTGAACCGAAGTCGTGTCCGCCGGGAGGAACGTTGTGCGATATCCCGAAGATCGCGCTCACGAGCACCACATCAAAGCTCACATCAAAGCTGCGCATGATGCGGTTCGCCACGTCTACGATCTCCACCGTCGCGGTGTAGCGTCCCACCGCAAGACCGTGATTCGGCCCGATGTCGAACGTCGCCGTGCCCGGAACGCCGCCGACGGCTGCCGCGATGGTATTCCCGTCCACGTTGTCGTTCGTGATCGAGAAGTCCGCGCCGATCAGCCTGACGCTCATCGCGCTCGAGTCCGCGTCGCCGCTGTTGCTCACCGTCACCCGCAGCGGGCTGACCGGCGCATAGCCCTCCGTCTGTGCAGCGAAAACGTGCGGCGACGTCGCCACGTCGTGCGTGATGACCGGCGTGCCGACGACCCCGGGTTCCCGCACTTCAAAGCGCACATCGAAGCTGATCGCGGGAATGGGCGCGGTGTTGAGCGACGCTCTGCTGATCGTGTACGTTTCGGTATAAATTCCCGGCGCAAGGCCGAGGATAGGCCTCGCCACCGAAAGGGTAGTACTTCCGCCAACAGCAATGCCGTAGATGGTGCCTGAGACCCTTTGGAATGAACTCGTCGCGTCAGGAGACGCCATCGTAATTTGCAAGAGACCCGTGGGCTGATTGCCCGTATTCGTCACCATGACATTCAGCGGAATGGAGCTACCATAACCAACGGTCGCCATACCAAAATCGTGAAAGTCGCCGGGAACATTGTGCGATATCCCAAAGACCGCGCCCGCGGGCATCACTTCAAAGCGCACATCAAAGCTGATCATGTGGCCGTTCACCGCGTCTTCGATCTCCACCGTTGCGGTGTAAGTTCCCACCGCAAGACCGTGATCCGGCCCGATGTCAAACGTCGCCGCGCCCGGAACGCCGCCCGCGATGGCCGCGATGGTATTCCCGTCCACGTTGTCGTTCGTGATCGTAAAGCCCGTGCCGATCAGCCTGACGCTCAACACATCCGTGTCCCCCGTGCCGTGGTTGCTCACCGTCACCCGCAGCGGGCTGACCGGCGCATAGCCTTCGGCCTGCGAAGCAAAAACGTGCGGAGACGTCGCCACGTCGTGCGAGAGGATCGGCAGACCATCCGGCACAAAAGTGACGGTGCAATTCGTCGGCCTTTCGGCCATCGCCACCGTTGCCATGGGCGTGTGCCCTCCCACACAATCGCCGCCCCAACCGCCAAAGACATAGCCCGGATCCGCGGCGGCCCCCAGTCGGACGATCGCGTATCCGACAAAAGCGCCTGTGCAGTTGCTGCCACCGGCGGACCTGCAATTGTCAATCTGCGGCGGCGTCGAGCTATGATCGCGGACAGAGCCGCCATCGCCGATCACGGTGACCGTAAGCGCGCCGCCCATAAACGTTGCCTCGCAATAGTTTAGAAAACTCACCGGCACGGTGACCGTAGGCGAAGCGCCGGCATGGCCGCAAGCGCCGCCCCAACCGAGAAAGGCGCTGCCCGGATTTGGTGTTGCTGTCAGGGTGATGGGCGTGCGGAAAAGGTATTCACCGCGACATGCGCCGCCGCCCGTGGGCGTGCACCCATTGATCTGTCGCGGTGTCTCGTTATCGCTGACACTGCCATTGCCGAACACACGAACCTCAAAGGCCCTGGGCAGCGGCTCAAACGTTGCGGTGCATTGGCTCGGCCCGTTCATGTCCGCAACCGCATGGAGCGGGGTCCAAACGTTCCGGCAATCGCCGCCCCAGCCGACAAAGCGGTAGAGGTCCTCGTACCCCGGATGAGCGATCTGGGGGATACGCTGCGGCTCCGCTCGCAGCCATACCGTTCTGCCGTGAACGTACTTGCCGGTACAAGAACCGCTTGTTGACGTGCAATTGTTAATCAACCATGGAGCTTCGATTTCGCTCACAGAGCCGCCCTCGCTCACACTGACGGTCAGCGTTTCCAGCGACGCGAAAGTTACACGGCACGTTGATCTGCCCCCCTTCTCCTCATATATTAATACGGTGGATTCATCAGCACCGCTGTAACTGTGTTTACCGCATCCGCCTTCTATTTTACTGATAGCATTCCCCGGATCCGCCTCCGCCACAAACCTAAGGCTACTTCCTAGTGGAGGGACAACCACAGAACAAGCTCTGCCACAATCAATTTTAGTAACAAGAAATTCTATACCATCTATAACCCCGCCGCCATCGACTACTCTGCCCGGGCCTTCGACGATGAAGTCAACGCCAGCGCCATCACCCGTTAAACCACCATCAAAGAATTGCACGGTGCAGTTGGAATGCTTTTGCACGTTTCGCAGCCTCGCAACAGAATCATTGCCGGCGTGGAGGCAATCGCCTCCCCAGAAAAACAATCTTCCCGCTAACGTTGCTTGCAAAGCGACATCGCCGCCTTTTCTTACGTAGGTTTGACAGGCACCAGTTTGCATGATGCCCCATTGATCAGCGTCGCAGTCTACAAAATCTTGAACGCCTCCATAACTGGTAACGCGGCCGCCGTAAACACCCAAAGCGGTGACACGAACGTGAACTTCCCCCGAAATTTCGTCCACCAAGTCGTGGTGGGTTAATCTATACGACATGGAAGGAGAGATGCAATGAGAATACCGAGGAAGGAATACACGGT
>WQTW01000116.1 GCA_009786085.1 Pseudomonadota bacterium
ATTCAATTCTCATGCCTGAGCACCTCCCAAAGCTGTTGCAACAACAAATATTATATGCATTCGGAGTTGTGTGCATACACTAGCCCGCAAGGGGAGAGGGGCGGGAGAGAGGGGTTGTATTCTGCGACTTCGCTACCCTATGCGCTCTATGCGTTCTTTGCGGTTAAAATGAATTCTTTTAAGTGAGCATGGGTTTCAGGAAAATGAAAGCACGCGCCATGATTCTGGCAGCCGGTCGCGGTGAGCGAATGCGACCGCTGTCCGATCACACGCCGAAACCGTTGTTGATCGCGGGCGGCAAACCGTTGATCGTTTGGCAGATCGAGGCGCTGGAAACAGCGGGCGGCATTGCGCGTGCGTTGCCGCAGCTCGAACCCGGACCGGTGCTGGTCGTCAGCGCCGATGTCTGGTCGGCCTACGACCACCGAACGCTCTTGCCGCGCATCGCCGCGATGCGTGAACACACCGCACAAGCGCATCTGGTGATGGTGCCCAATCCGCCGTACCATCCCGAAGGCGATTTCGCGCTGGACGACCACGGTTTGCTGCGCATGGACGGTGAACGGCTGACCTTCGGCAACATCGGGATTTACCATACGCGATTGTTTGCGGAGATGGATCCCGACGTGCCGCAAAAATTGACGCCGTATTACCGGCAATGGGTCGCGCAAGGGATTGTTTCCGGTGAGCGTTACGATGGGGCCTGGTTCAACATCGGCGCGCCGGAAGATTTGGCGGCGTTGGAAACGGTGCTGGGTTAAAGAACAGGCATCAGAGGTCAGGAATCAGAACGTAGGGGCGCGATTTATCGCGTCCTGTTTTGCCTCACGCGAAGGCGCGAAGAAGAAAAGCCCCCGACTTGCCCCCTTTTCAAAGGAAAAGCAAGAGGTTCAGTAAAGAGCTGGAGCCATTAAACGATACGCTGCTGCTGTTCTTCTACCACAAACAGTACAAAATCAATATATAGCGAACACCCCGTTTGAAGGGAGAGGGCGCTGGATTGCTTCGCTTCGCTCGCAATGACGCCAACTTTCCATTCGTGTTCTATGCAGTTAAATATGAGTAAGGAGATTACGATGCAACTTTATTTGAACGACACCTCCCCATTTGCGCGTCTTGTTCTGGTCACGGCGCTGGAAGCGGGGATAGAGGACATTCGGCTTCGCTGGGTTGATCCCTGGGCGTCGCCCGATGCGCTGACCGCGATCAATCCGTTTTCCACGGTGCCGACGTTGGAGCTTGCGTCGGGGCAGGCCATTTTTGAAAGCCTGTTTATCTGCCAATACTTGCTTGGGCTGTGTCAAAAAAATAAGACCGTTCAATGGTGCGGTGTTGACGACCTGCCGCGTCTTTCGGTGGGAAAGACCTTGATGGAGATGTCTTTTCGCAGCGTCGTTTTGCAGCGTTTCGTTGCGCAAGCGGAAAACTGTGAATTGGTTGTGCGAAGCAGAGCGGGTATCGGCAAGGCGCTGGACGGGATAGACCGTGTTTTCCATGCGCCGCCTGAGAATGAAGCAACGGGTTTTTCGATGGCCGATCTGTGTTTGGCGTTGGCCTTATCGTATGTGTGTTTCAGGTTGCCCGACCTCATCACAGAAAGGGCAACGGACAACACCCTGGCGAAATTGGAGCGTTGGGAAAAGCGGCGTTCTTTTGAACGGACCGCGCCGCAGGCGCTTAAGGCGAAACCGGAGACGTTGGCGCGGTAGCGTGGTAGCGTGGTAGGCTGGGATGGAACGAAGTGGAATCCCAGCATTTGGGATCACGCGAAGGCGCGAAGCCGCGAAGAAGAGCTCGTTACCCTGCGCGAAGTTGCTGGGTGCCGAATCCAAAAAAAACAGGGCGCGATAAATCGCGCCTCGAATGGTGTGTGCACAACTAAGCAGAAAACGCTCTAGCGGACAAGCTCATCGGCTGGACGAGGCGGCTCTCCGCCTGACCGGAACAGAATCGCTTGAAATGCCTCCATATCTGCGCCCTCGGCGCGTTTGGCAAAAAACGCTTCGGTCTCTAACGCTGAAATCTTTTCAGCGACCGCAATGGCGATAAACTGGTTAACGCTGGTGCCATCGCGTTTGGCAACTCTGGCGACTTCCTCTTTCAGCGACTTGGGTAGCCTCAACGGATAGGTGGATGCTTCACTCATGTCTCACTCTCCTGATAGCAACAGATGGCGCAAGAACTTCAATATTGAATCTTTCCGGCGCGGCGCCATAATCGCGTAAATTAAAGGTCACAATGGCATCTGCACGACCGTTAACGGCGGCTTCCAACACCATCTCATCATTCATTTAGCAGGAAAAATCACCTACTCTTTCACCCCCTCCCCCACCCCTCTCCCGCAAGCGGGAGAGGGGATCTTACACGCGATAATCCATTTCCTAGAAGTTGTGTACCAGGCCAAGGATGAGGCCTTGCTGGGCGGTGCCCAACCGAGTGTTCGCGTTGCCATTGTGGGAGAAGGTATAGTTCGCGTTGTCGTTGTTATCGATATAAATGTAGCCGACGTAGGCCATCGTTCGTTTCGACAAGTCGTAGCTGTAGCTGACTTCGTACAGTGTCGCATCGGTCTTGTTTCCGGCTCTGAGTGCGCCGACGGGCGCGCCCGTGCCTTTGTTCGCATGGAGAATGGCGCCATACAGCTTGCCCGGCCCGATGGGCATCGTGACGCTGCCGCCGAACAGGTCGCGTTTCAGCTTGCCGCCGTTGACTTCATACTCAAGGTATTCGTACACAAGCGCCGGACGGATGGAGCCGAAGTTGTAAGCGGCGGCGATGGTCAATGCCTGATCGTTCGCGTTCTTGGCGCGGTAACCCTGATTGGTTTCGTAGGCAAGACCGACTTGCAGACCGGCGTTATCGTAGAACAGGCCAAGACTACCGACCCAACCGTGATCGCTCGGCGCTTCATCGGTGGAATACAGCGCCATCCACTGAAAGCCGCCGATCTTCGGCGAGTCGTAACGGATCGCGTTTTCCAGGCGCGCATCGAAGCTACCGTTTGCCTTGGATGGGCCGACTTGCGCCCACAGCGCGCCGGTTCTCAGGATCGACGCCAGATACGTCGGGGCATTGCCGAAATAGCCGTGAATGTTGTTGTACGGGGTAAGCATGTAACCGAACCTGACCGTGCCCCAGTTGCCTTGCAGACCCAGCCATGTGTCACGCGACCCCCATGGACCACCGCCACCATCACCGGCGGCGGGAAGTTGCGACTCGACTTGGAAGATCGCGTTCAGGCCGCCACCCAACGGTTCAGTTCCTTTGAAGCCGATCCGCGACACGTTGGAACTGACCCGATGTATCTTGCCGAGGCTGCCGTTTGTCGCAGAACTAACGAAGTCCACGTTTAAATTGAGATGGCCGTAGATCGTGACATTCGTGGCTTGTGCGCACATCGCTGATGTTGCCAGTGCGATGGTTGTCAGGATGAGAGCTTTCTTCTTCATGGCGTGCCTCTTTTGTGAAAGTTGCCGGGTTGGATGGATTTAAGCATTGTCAAAAATAAAAAACAATGTTATAAAAAGAAAATGCCTTTCCAAAAAGGGAAAACAACATGAACCCTCTTCTCCTTGACGCGCCTCTTTTCGTAGAGGTTGCGACACACAGGAGCTTCAGCAAGGCGGCTGAGGCGCTTGATCTTGGCGTATCCACAGTCTCTCGGCGGATACGACTTCTGGAGAAAAAACTGGGGAACCCCTTGTTTCTCAGAGACACGCACTCCGTCAGAATCACCGATGCCGGAGAGCTTCTTCTGGAACACTGCAAATCCATCATGAGCACAGCGGATAACGCTTTGGAATCCTTCTCGCGCAACATGCAACAACCCTCAGGCCGGATCAGGGTCAGCATGTATGCCGATGTTTACTACGGAGCCATGCAAGGCGTTTTTAGCGCCTTTCTTGATGCGTACCCTGAAATACAGCTCAACATTCATTTTTTTGAAGATTCTCCGGGGATTCTATCGGAGTCTTATGATGTGATATTGCGCCAGGGCCCATTGCCGGACTCATCGCTGGTTGCGAAAAAGCTGTTTACCATCGCGCCTGCTGTGTATGCTTCCCCCAAGTTACTGGAAAAATATCCCGCGCCTGTTATTCCGCAAGATTTGCGCCATATGCCATGCATCACACTTTCTCGCTTTGGGAGCGTTTGGGAATTGCGCTGCGATGACAAGGTATCGGTGGTACACACAACCCCTCAGTTCATCGTCAATAGCGCCTTGCTCGTTCAAGAATTGGTGTTGGGAGGACACGGCGTCGGGCTGTTGCGGGAAAACGCCGCTGCTTCTCATGAGGCGTCTGGTCAAATCGTTCGTCTGTTGCCGCAATGGCATGTGCCGACGCACGATTTATTTATTATGGTGGGAAGCCACCAAGTTCCCCGAAGAGTGCGCGTCTTCGTTGACTACATGGCCAAGCATTTTTTGTGAGTGAGCGCCGAACCCCCTGGGTGGATTCTGCGCGAAGCGATGTGCAGGATCCACCGTCTCTCTGGCGCTTCGCTTCGCTCGCAATGACGCCGGCTTTTGCGCCTTATGTGTTCTTTGCTTGAGAAGCAAACCCCCGCCCACCTTTCGGCGGGCACCCCCTTTGGAAAGGGGGCTTCGGCAGCGTGGCTCCGCGCCTCTGCGTGAGGCCATACTTTTCTGATGCCTGATTCCTGACCTCTGATCCCTGACACCTCAATCCCGAAAATTCTGATATTGCAACGGGAAATCTTCGATACTTTTCTTCACCAGCGCGATGGCGTTTTGCAGGTCGTCGCGTTTGGCGCCGGAGACGCGCACGGTATCGCCCTGGATGGAGGCCTGAACTTTCATCTTGCTGTCTTTGAGCAGTTTGACCACTCTCTTTGAAAGTTCCTGTTCCAGTCCGACGCGGACGGTGACGGTTTGTTTGACTTTGTTGCCGGAGATTTTTTCGACGTGTCCTTCTTTCAGACAGCGAACGTCGATACCGCGTTTGGCGAGTTTACCGGTGATGATGTCCATCACTTGCTGGCGCTTGAAATCGTCGTCGGCAAACAAGGTCAGTTCTTTGTCTTTGAGTTCGACGCGGGCGTCGGAACCTTTGAAGTCGAAGCGGTTGGTGATTTCTTTGTTGGCCTGATCGACGGCGTTGTGAACTTCGACCTGGTTGACTTCGGAGACGATATCAAAGGAGGGCATGGCGTGTTCTCTTGGAAAATAGTGAATTGTGTGAACGAGAGCTTTATACGGAAAAAGGTAAAGCCCCCTCTCCCGCCCCTTCGGGGCACCCTCTCCCACGAGGGGAGAGGGAACAAACCCCCGCCGCCTTCGGCGGCACCCCCTTTGAAAAGGGGGCTGAGCCAAGGAGGAGCATCGTTCAAATACGTTTATGTTGCGCAGCGATGCGCAGACGCAGCGCGTTGAGTTTGATGAACCCTTCGCCGTCTTTCTGGTTGTAGGCGCCGGCATCGTCCTCAAAGGTGACGATCTTGGTGTCGAACAGCGAATCACGTTTCGAGCTGCGACCGACGCAGGTGACGGTGCCCTTGTACAGTTTGAGACGAACGGTGCCGTTGACGTGTTCTTGCGAAGCGTCGATCAGACCTTGCAGCAGTTTGCGCTCGGGCGTGAACCAGTAGCCGTTATAGACCATCCGCGCGTAACGCGGCATCAGGTCATCCTTGAGCGCCAGCACTTCGCGGTCGAGGGTCAGCGATTCCATCGCACGATGGCCTTTGAGCATGATGGTGCCGCCCGGGGTTTCATAGCAGCCGCGCGATTTCATGCCGACGTAGCGGTTTTCAACGATGTCGAGACGACCGATGCCGTGTTTGCCGCCGAGTTCGTTCAGCGCGGCGAGCACTTGTGCGGGCGACATCTTCTTGCCGTCGATGGCGACGATATCGCCTTTCTTGTATTCGAGTTCGATGATTTGCGGTTTGTTCGGTGCTTTTTCAGGCGACACGGTGATGCGCCACATCGACTCTTCCGGCGCGAAATCCGGGTCTTCGAGGATGCCGCCTTCGTAGCTGATGTGCAGCATGTTGGCGTCCATCGAGTACGGCGCCGCGCCTTTGCGTTTCTTGAAATCAACCGGGATGCCGTGCTTGTCGGCGTAAGCGAGCAGTTTTTCGCGCGACAGCAGATCCCATTCGCGCCAGGGCGCGATCACTTTGACGTTGGGCATCAATGCGTAAGCGCCCAACTCGAAGCGAACCTGATCGTTGCCCTTGCCGGTCGCGCCGTGCGAGATGGTATCTGCGCCTGTTTTCCTGGCAATCTCGATCATGTGTTTGGCGATCAGCGGACGGGCGATCGACGTGCCGAGCAGGTATTCGCCTTCATAGACGGCGTTGGCGCGGAACATCGGAAACACGAAATCGCGGACGAATTCTTCGCGCAAATCTTCGATGAAGATGTTTTGCTTTTTGATGCCGAGTTGCAGCGCTTTCTTGCGCGCCGGTTCCAGTTCTTCGCCCTGACCGATGTCGGCGGTGAAGGTGATGACTTCGCATTGGTAAACATCCTGCAACCACTTCAGAATGACCGAAGTATCCAGGCCGCCCGAATAGGCCAGCACGACGCGCTTTACTTTACTCATGATTTTCCTCGATGTGTTTTATGGTGAACGACATTTACTTGAAGCTGGGATTTCACTTCGTTCCATCCCAGCCTGCGACTTCCGACCGGTACCGGAAACCGAACAACAAAACATTTTATCCTACTCTAAGCCGGTTTTTCAGGGCGTTTTCACCTCGCCGACCAGCAGGAATTCGAGCAACGCCTTTTGCGCATGCATCCGGTTTTCCGCCTCGTCCCAGACCAGACTTTGCGGCCCGTCGATCACCTCATCGGTGACCTCCTCGCCACGGTGCGCCGGCAGGCAGTGCATGAAAACCGCGTCGGGCGCGGCGTGCGCCATCAGCGCGGCGTTGACCTGCCAGTGCTGGAAGGCGCGGCGGCGCTGCTCGTTTTCGGCCTCGAAGCCCATGCTGGTCCACACGTCGGTCGTCACCAGCGCCGCGCCGCGCGTCGCGTCAAACGGGTCGGCGAAGGTTTCGAGACGGGAACGTTCAGCGGCGGGGACACGAGCCTCGTCCACCGGATAACCGGCGGG
>WQTW01000117.1 GCA_009786085.1 Pseudomonadota bacterium
CGACGGGGGTTTGCAGCAAGCGTAGCCCGGATAAGCGAAGCGCCATCCGGGAATCAACACGATTAATCGCAAAGAGCGCAAAGAAACGCATAGAACGCANAAAAAAGTCCTTTGCGCGTGTAGGGGCGCGATTTATCGCGCCCTGTTTGTTCTCACGCGAAGCCGCGAGGGAACGCACGTTCCTTCCCCTTCAAGGGGAGGGAGCGTCGTTCCTTCGCGGCTTCGCGTGAAGGAACCCGGATGGCGCTTCGCTTATCCGGGCTACGCAACTGTTTTTCGTGACCTTCGTGTTTTTCGTGGTTAAAAAAAGCAAGGGCGGGTTTGAAACCCGCCCCTACGAAATCTGACCCCTGACCGCTGACCTCTGCTTACCGCGCCGGCAGAAATTGCATTGGATCGACCGGTTTTCCGTCTTTGCGGATTTCAAAATGCAGTTTCACCTGATCGGCGTCGGTGTTGCCCATTTCGGCGATTTTCTGGCCGCGCGTGACTTGTTGTCCCTGTTGAACGAGCAATTCCCGGTTGTGCGCATAGACGGATAAAAAAGTATCGTTGTGTTTGACGATCACCAGTTTGCCGTAGCCGCGCAACCCTGAACCGACATACACCACCCGTCCCGCTGCGCTGGCGACCACGGGCTGCCCGATCGCGCCCACGATGTCGATGCCTTTGAGGCTGGATTTCTCCGAATAGGTTGAGATCACTTTCCCCTGTGTCGGCCAGGACCACTCGATACCGGAGGCGGAAGCGGTCGTCGTCTGCGGCAGCGACGTTTGCGGCGAGGTTGTCGATGATGGCGCCGTCGCTGTTGTTGTGGATGTCGTCGCTGCGGGAGGCGTTGTTTCTGTTCCCTCTTTGGCGCGGCTCATCGCCAGCAACGCCTGCTCCGAATACGGCTGCTTTTCCGCTTTCGGTTCGGTTTTGACATTGCCGCGCTCGGTCGTTGCCGCTGTCGTTGCCGCAGCCGCTGTCGTCGAAGTCACCGCTGTTCCGCCGCCTGCGCTGCTGACCGGCGGAACGGTCTGCAACGGCGCGGTGGTGACGCCCGGATCCGCTGCCGCCGCGCCTGCATAACCTTCCGGCGGCGTCAAACGCAGCACTTGACCTGCATTCAGTTTCGATGGATCGGTGATGTTGTTCCAGGCGGCCAATTCCCGGTATTCGACATTGTTCTGCTGCGCAATCGAAAACAGTGTTTCGCCCTGACGCACGGTATGCGTTTTTCCGGTGACAGCTTGCGGCGATGCGGTCGATGTTCCAGCGCTGGAAATGGTCGGCAAACGCGGCGCAATGGTCACGCGGTCATCGATGTTCGGCTGCCGTTCTTCAACAGGCGCTTGCCGGGTCGTCGAGCAAGCGGTCAACATCAGCGTCAGAAATACCGCTGCCAACGCCGTCGCGCCCAAGTGCCCGCAACGAAAAAACTTGAATTCAGCCATAGGAAAAAAACTCATCACATTCAGAAAAAAGGTTTAAGCAGATCGTTTTCAGTTAACTATATAACCGATCACGCCGTCCCTGGCAACAGCGGCACAAATCTGACCGTCTCCAGCGCCTGTTCCTTGAAACCACCGATGGTACGCTCGACCAGGGTCAGCCGTTGCAGTTCGGGATGGCCTTCCACCGCCACCGGCACCACCATCCGCCCGCCGATGTCGAGGTGCGCAAGCAATGCCTTCGGAAGCACCGCTGCACCCGCTGTCACCACAATCGCATCGACTTGTAACGGTTCACTCATCGCCGTACTGCCGTCGCCGTGCTTGATCGCCACATTCGTCAATTTCAGTTCGCGCAAATGCCGCCGCGCCTTGATGACCAGCGCCCCGATCCGTTCGACGGTGTAAACACGCTCGGCCACCAGCGCCAGCACCGCCGTCTGATAACCGCTGCCGGAACCGACTTCGAGCACGTTCCGCAACGGCTTGCCCTGCCGCGCCAATTCCGTCATCCGCGCCACCACCCAGGGTTGCGAGATGGTCTGCCCGTGCCCAATCGGCAGCGGCGTGTTTTCATACGCGCGACTCGCCAGACTTTCCTCGACAAAAATGTGGCGCGGCACCGCATTCATCGCCGCCAGCACCGTTTCGTCACGAATCCCCTCCTCTCGCAGCCGCGCCACCATCCGCGCCCGCGTCCGCGCCGAGGTCATCCCGATACCGTTAAAACGATCCCAATCTTTGTCCCTGTGCATAGCGCGATATCCGAACGCAAACTCCCTGCCCTAATGCGCAAACCACGCGGCCACATTCTGCATTTCCGACCGATGCGTCAGATCGAATTGCAGCGGCGTCACCGAGACAAAATCGTTTTCGACCGCATAAAAATCCGTTCCTTCCACCGCATCCGCCGCCAATCCTGCCGCGCCGACCCAGTACACCGTGCCGCCGCGCGGACTCTCCATCGGGATCATGTTTTCCGCTTTGTGCCGCTTGCCCAAACGGGTGATCTGAAATCCTTTCAACGCCTGAAACGGCAAATTCGGCACGTTGACATTCAACAACCAGGGTTGCGCGCGCGCCCGTTGATGTCGCTTCAGCAACTCCTGCGCCACTTTGGCCGCCGTCTCGAATTGCTCGGCCTCCTTCGCGCACAACGAAATCGCCACCGACGGAATGCCCAGCAGAAACCCCTCCATCGCCGCCGCCACAGTGCCCGAATAAAGCGTGTCGTCGCCCATGTTCGCGCCGTGATTGATCCCGGAAAAAATCATGTCCGGCAACTTATCGAGAAGGCCGGTCACCGCCAGATGCACACAATCGGTCGGCGTGCCGTTGATGTAGTAAAAACCGTTGGACGCCTGCCGCACCCGTAACGGTCGATCCAGCGTCAGCGAATTGGAGGCGCCGCTGCGATCCAGTTCGGGCGCCACCACCGTCACCTCGGCCAACGGCGCCAGCGCCGCCGCCAGATGCTCCAGCCCGGGAGCGAAATAACCGTCATCATTGGAAAGAAGAACCCGCATGCCGCCTTAGCTTTTATCGCTTTCGTGACCCGTGATTATACCGCGCCCGCTGCGTTATCCCGTGCGCCTCAATCCTCCGAGCGCACGATTTTCAGCACCTTGAACGCCACCCCCGTCGAATAACCGCGCGACAACAGAAAGCGCAACTGGCGATGACGTTCGCGCTCGTCCTGCGGCGGCGCACCAAAACGTTTCCGCCACAACGCCAACGCTTCGTCTGTCTCATCGGTCGTTTCCAGCGCAGACAACGCGGCTTCCGCCGTATCGCGATCCAACCCGCGCTCTTTCAGCGTATGCGCGATCGCGCGTTTGGCGTAGCGCCCCTGCTTTTGCCGCACCAGCGATTCGGCGTAACGCGCGTCGGACAGAAAACCCAACGCCGTCATCTCATCGAGCACCGATTCGATCTCGTCCGCCGCAACCCCGCGTTGCGACAAACGTTGCACCAACTCCGCGCGACCGTACTCACGCCGCGCCAGCATGCGAATCACGGTGGCTTTGAGGCTGGGCGGCTGCTTGGGAGAATCTTGGGGTTCGCGGGTCATGGCGGCATCTCGGTGGGGCTATTTTACAGGTATCAGAGGTCAGGAATCAGGGATCAGAAAAGCCGCCTCGAGCGAAACCGTGAAAGCGCAAGGGAAAATGTTCCCCTCTCCCGCTTGCGGGAGAGGGGTCGGGGGAGAGGGGAGTCGCGTGAGGTGCTGTTTTTCTGATCCCTGACCTCTGACATCTGATTCCTGATCCCCGGATGGCGCTTCGCTTATCCGGGCTACGCCCTTTCGTGTTTTTCGTGCCTTTCGTGGTTAAAAAAACGTATCCCCGGCACGATGGTAGAATGACAACATCTCCACGACCCGCTCGCCCCATGAAAACCCCGAAATCCTCAGATGCGCTGGTTCGTTTCGGCGTCGCGATGCCGGAAACGCTGCTCGAACAATTCGACGCCTGGAGCCAGCGTTCGGGACTTCCCAACCGCTCGGAGGCGCTGCGCCATCTGGTTCGTGATTTTGTCTCGCGCCGCCACTGGGAAGAAGGCCAGGGGTTTGTCCACGGCACGATCACGCTGATCTACGACCACCATTCGCACGACCTTTCCAGCGCACTGACCTCATTGCAGCACGATTTCGGCGACGTGATCGTTTGCACCACACACGTTCACGTCACCCATGAAACCTGCCTCGAATGTCTGGTGTTGCGCGGCAAAGCGCAACGCCTCAAAAAGCTGGAAGAAGCGCTCGCCCGAATCAAGGGGCTGCAAAACGTCGGGATCGTGATTTCGGCGGCGACTTGATCAGAGATCAGAGGGTAGGCATCAGCGTGTAGCCTGGACCAGCGAAGCGCCTCATCCTGCGCGAAGTCGCAGGACCGGGAATCGTCCTCACGCGAAGCCGCGAAGAAAGAAAGCCCCCGACTTGCCCCCTTTCCAAAGGGGGTGTCGGCGAAGCCGACGGGGGTTTGCGGGAGTGCCCGCCGAAGGCGGGCGGGGGTTTGTCTCCCCCCTCCCGCTTGCGGGAGAGGGCGCCACGAAGGGGCGGGAGAGGGACAGCGACACAAAAAAAAGAGGCGCCCCCCGGCGCCCCATAAACCGATTCACGGGCATCGGCGTACCGATGCCCGGCCTCACTAAGCTGTTTGTTCCGCGTTCAGAATCAACGCTACCGCATTGATCGTTGCCGCAATGCGACCGACTTCTTTGAGTTCGGCATCCGTCACGCCGGTTTTTTTCAGTGCGTCCACGTGCGAAGAAACACAGAACCGGCATTTCCCGACCAGACTGGCCGACAACGCCCACATTTCAAACTGGCGTTGCGAC
Organism: Pseudomonadota bacterium; assembly: GCA_009786085.1. Classification (GTDB taxonomy): domain Bacteria; phylum Pseudomonadota; class Gammaproteobacteria; order Burkholderiales; family Casimicrobiaceae; genus UBA931. The sequence continues at coordinate 4,776 of WQTW01000117.1, forward strand.
ACGCCGCCGTGTGTGGCGTAAGCGTTCATTCGCAAACCGGCCTGCTGCTTCTTGATACCCTCGTCGTCGGCCATATCAATGAAGGAATACCAGACGTTGGTCATCCCCATCAACGACGCCGCGGTCAACGCGCCTCCGGCTTCCGCCTCCGACATCGCGCCGCGCAACATCGTCACCAGCGCATTGTTTTTCGCGGCAAACGCAGCCGCCAACGCGCAACCCAGCGCTTCCTCGCGCGGCAACGGCGAGCGCTCAAGCACAGAATCCAGATTCAGACGAATATCCTTCGCGTAATCGGGAATACGGTCTTTCAATGCGGCAAGAAATTCCATGACTTTCCTCTCTCAAAAAAGGCAGGCCGTTTGCGCTTACAGCGTTGCGCCGCCGACCGCGCGGTTACACGGACAAAGTTCGCCCGTTTGCAAGCCGTCGAGAATCCGCAACGTTTCCTGCGGGTTGCGTCCCACGGCAAGGCTGTTGACGGTCACATGCTGGATCGTGTTTTCGGGATCGACGATGAACGTTGCGCGCAACGCTACACCGGCTTTTCTGTCACGAATACCCAACTGATCCATCAAAGCGCCGGTCACATCGGCAAACTGCCAGTGATTCAACTGATTCAAATCCTTGTGGTCGCGGCGCCAGGCCAGCTTGACGAATTCGTTATCGGAAGAACCGCCCATCAACACCGCGTCGCGGTCAGCAAAATCTTTTGCCAGCTTGTTGTATTCGACGATTTCCGTCGGGCACACAAACGTAAAATCTTTGGGATAGAAATAAATGATTTTCCATTTACCCGGAAAAGATTTTTCGTTGATCGCCTCAAATGCCGACTGACCCTTTTCTTCCGGGAGATTGAAACCGGGTTTTACGCCCGTTACTTCAAATGCTTCGATTTTTTCGCCTACTGTTTTCATGGTTTGTGTCCTGTCAGTAAATTAAGTTCAACACGAGAAAAAAACGGCCATCCGTTCACGTTTGGCAATCATAAAGCAGCGCCCCTATATTGACAAATTGATTGATCTAAGTCAAACGATAACTTGTTTTTATACAACAAAGCCAATTATTCATTGTCAAAATGCCGATAAAAACCCTCTGATAGCTGAAATATAGTAATATTCACGTACGCTCAGATGATTCCTATGGAAACTTTGGTTCGCTCTTTTCTGGACACCGCGCCAGACATATCAGAAATGCCGGACGTCATGATCCATGAATGTCCGGTGGCGCTCGACAAAAAAACCGGTCGCCCCGATACCTTGTCTCCTGAGCTTGCCCGGGTTTTCAACGCTGTCGCCCGCTATTTCTCCCTGCTGTCCGATCCGACGCGGCTCAAAATCCTGCACTTCGCCTGTCGCGAGCCGCGATCCGTGTCCGAGATCGTCCAGGCAACCCAGGCAACCCAGACCAACGTCTCCCGCCATTTGGCGCTGCTTCATCAGGCAGGGCTGATGCACCGTCAGCGCGACGGCAAACACGTCCTTTACTGGACGCGCGACCCCGAATTCGTCAAAACCTGCTGCCACGCCTGCGCGCACATGGTACACCGTATCGAGAGCGATGGCACCTTGCAGGAAAACTGGCTGGAGCGGCTGAACGCCGACTGAGCAGGGGGCAGAAGTCAGAGGTCAGGTATCAGAAATCAGAAAAAACTCCTCACGCGAAGGCATGGTTTTGTAAGGGCGGGCTTCAAACCCGCCCTTTGTATTTTTGCGCTCACACGGAGAACGCGGCTAAACCCAGATTTTCCATTTGATTTGTAGAAGTTCTCAAGCGCTGGAGAAGTGCTGAGCGAGGTTGATTGGTATCTCGAAGGTTTTGGCTCGATTCCATACCTGACCGCGATCACCCCCAAAGTCTGACCCTAAAGCCCTTATAAATCAACAGATTGTGCAAATGATTTTCATTTGAAACCAGGGTAAATGGGAAATCTGGGCTAAAGGCCTCTCACCAGCGACTTACGGTGGAGTTCTGGCCTCTGACATCTGACATCTGACATCTGACATCTGACATCTGACATCTGACATCTGACATCTGACATCTGACATCTGACATCTGACATCTGACATCTGACATCT
>WQTW01000118.1 GCA_009786085.1 Pseudomonadota bacterium
CGTCTCTCATGACCTCAACTTCTCGAACCGCCCGGTGCGGAACCGCATGCCGGGTGGTGTGGCAGGGGTGCAGCCAAAGGGCTGCCCCCTATGCCGATCCAACAAAATTTAACCGCAAAGAACACAAAGAACATCTCACGCGAAGCCGCGAAGAAGAAAGAACGCTCCCTCCCCTTCAAGGGGAGGGTTGGGGTGGGGATGGGGTTATAAACGCCCGCAAGCGAGAGAAGAAACAGTAGGAATGGGGTTAGTGAAAAAGTGAAAAGAGAGAAAACCATGATAGAGATAATGGACACCACCCTGCGAGACGGGGAACAGACATCAGGCGTTTCGTTTTCGCCGCGCGAGAAGTTGAGCATCGCCCGGTTATTGCTTGAGGACTTGCGCGTGGATCGCATCGAGGTCGCGTCGGCGCGTGTTTCCGAAGGCGAGATGGAAGGCGTCAAGCTGATCGCCAAATGGGCATCCGAGAAGGGGCTTTTGGATCGCGTGGAGGTGCTCGGCTTTGTGGACGGCGGCATTTCGCTCGACTGGATCGCGGAATGCGGCGGCAGAGTGATCAACCTGTTGACCAAAGGTTCGCTGAAGCATTGCCGCGAGCAACTCCGACGAACGCCTGAACAGCACTGGGCGGATATCAAGGCGAATATCGCTCTCGCCAAAGCAAAAGGCATCCGGGTGAATATCTACCTTGAAGATTGGTCGAACGGCATGTTCAACTCGCCCGACTATGTGCATGCGATGCTCGACGAACTGCGCAACGAAAGCATTGATCGCTTCATGTTGCCCGACACGCTCGGTATTCTGAATCCCTACAACACTTTCGATTTTTGCCGCGAGATCACCGAGCGTTACCCCGAACTTCGCTTCGATTTCCACGCCCATAACGATTACGACCTTGCGGTGGCCAATTCGATGGCGGCGGTCAAGGCGGGCATCAAAGCGCTCCACACGACGGTAAACGGCCTCGGCGAAAGAGCGGGCAATGCGCCGCTGTCGAGCATCCTCGCTGTGCTGCACGATCAGTTGGGCGAAAAGACGCACCTCGTCGAGAACAAAATCAACCGCGTAAGCCGCATGGTGGCGACCCATACCGGCATCCACATCCCGCCGAACAAACCCGTCGTCGGCGATAACGTCTTTACGCAGTGTGCGGGCATCCATGCCGACGGCGACCAGAAGAACAAACTCTATTTCAACGACCTGCTTCCTGAGCGTTTCGGTCGCTTGCGCGAATACGCCCTCGGCAAGACATCGGGCAAAGCAAACATTAAAATGAATCTTGAAGCGTTGGGCATCGAATTGGACGAAGCGTCGATGCGCAAAGTGACGGAGCGGATTATCGAACTGGGCGACAAGAAAGAACAAGTGACCAGCGAAGATTTGCCCTACATCATCGCCGACGTGCTGCGCTACGCCGAGCAGGAAGCAAAAGTTCAGATACTGAACTACAACCTCTCGCTGGCGCGCGGCCTCAAACCCGTGGCGGCGCTCAAGATCGAGATCAACGGAACGCAATACGAATCATCGGCGTCGGGCGACGGCCAGTACGACGCCTTTATGCGCGCCCTGCGCCGCATCTACAAAGACCAGTTGGGGCGTGACTTCCCGATGCTGACCAACTACACCGTGACCATTCCGCCCGGTGGCCGCACTGACGCCTTTGTGCAGACGATCATCACTTGGGAGTTTGAAGGCGAAACCTTCAAGACGCGCGGCCTCGATGCCGACCAAACCGAAGCGGCCATCAAAGCAACGGTTAAAATGCTGAACAGAATTGAAGGGCTGGAGCCAGGAATCAGGGATTAGGGATCAGAGGTCAGATATCAGGTATCAGAAAAACATCATCTCACGTGAAGACGAGAAGGCCTTTTCGTGCCTTCGCGTAAGATGATGCTTTTCTTTGCACTCTATGCGCTCTTTGCGGTTGTTGTTTTTGGAGCGCGGGCGTCCCGCCCGCATCCCCCCATCCTCGCCTTCCCCCGCACGAGGGGGAAGGGTTTTTTTATCTTCGCGGCTTCGTGCCTTCGCGTGAGAACAAACGGGGCGCGATAAATCGCGCCCCTCACCCTCTCCCCCACCCCTCTCCCGCAAGCGGGAGAGGGGAATTCTTACACGCGCCGACGTTTTTTCTTTGCGCTCTATGCGCTCTTTGCGGTTGTTGTTTTTGGAGCGCGGGCGTCCCGCCCGCATCCCCCCATCCTCGCCTTCCCCCGCACGCGGGGAAAGGTTTTTTTTATCTTCGCGGCTTCGTGCCTTCGCGTGAGGATGGTTCCCGGACTGCGCTTCGCTTGTCCAGGCTACGTTTGCTCTGCGTGAAATGTTTTTTTTCTGATCCCTGACCTCTGACCTTTGATCCCCGATGTTGGGGTTCGCTTCGCTCACCACCAACCTACGCCCCCATCCAGTCTTCCCCCGCAAGTGGGGGAAGGGATTTACGCTTTCGTGTCTTTCGTGGTTAAACGATTTTTTTGCGGTTAGTTTCTTCCCGCGTCTAATCCCTGACTCACATGCGCGATCCAGTGCGCGGTCAGTTTTTCCTGCAAGGTGTTTTGCCGCAGACGCTGCGCCAGGCTGCTGAAATCGATACGGTCGAGCGGTTGATCCTGATTGGAGCAGGTGAAGACGTAGCTCACTTCGCCCGACTGCGGATCACGATGCGCTTGCAAACACTGCGCGCAGATTTCTTTCATCATGCACTGCATCGGCGAGTTGATCGAGCCGATGGCTTGATGCGTCGGTTTCAGATGCGCGGCGAGAAGGCCATGCCGCGCCGCAGCGACGGCGGCCATCATTCGATCCGAGCCGATCACGATCATCCGGTCGGTGTCTTTGAACGGAATGGTTTGTTCGCCGAGTTTTCCTTCGGCGTAGGCGCGCATCGCTTCGACGACGTTGCCGACGAAGGTTTTGTCCTGCGGACGCGATGGCATAAACCCCGGCGCTTCTTCGCAGCACCAGATGATGGTGTCCGCCGCAGCTTCGATGTCTTCCACTTTGTAGCGGTCTTCGACTTTGCGGTAAGCGGCGAAGTAGAGCACTTTTGAACCCGCTTGCCGGAACGCCAGTCCGATGGAGAACAGCACCGCATTGCCCAATCCGCCGCCAACCAGTGTGACGGTCTCACCGGGTTCGATTTCAGTGGACGCGCCAGTCGGCCCCATCAGGATCACCGGCTCGCCGGGTTTCAGGGTCGCGCACAGGCTCGACGAACCGCCCATTTCCAGCACGATCAGCGACACCAACCCACGCTCACGATCAACTTCGGCGCCGGTCAGCGCCAGCCCTTCCATCGCCATGCGTGTCCTGTTGACGTACGGCGCCCGCATTTCAAAATTCTGCAAGCGGTAAAACTGTCCCGGCGTGAAGCGCCGCGCCGCCGCCGGCGCATGCACGACGATCTCCACGATGGTCGGCGTCAGGCGTTCAATTCGCTCGATCCGCGCCCGCCAATCGTTATCGAGCTTGGCGAGGAACGCGGCTTCGTCTTGTTCCTTTGCCGTGTTCGGCAGACGCGCCAGCATCCGCGAGATGACCGGATAACCTTGCAGGGCGCTCGCCATCGCTTTGACCACGTTGCCGAAGTACGAAGGATGCAGATCACCCAGGAAGCTGACCGCCCGTCCGTCTTTCTCGATCGCGGTCAGGATCGCGGGTTTCTCCGGCTTCGCCAAGCCGTGTTCCACCGGCGCCATTCTTCCTTCTTCGTCGAGCAGGCGGAAATACTTGCCGTCGAGCGCAAAGTTTTTAGCGTCCTCTCGCGCAAGCACGGTGTTCGGCGACGTGCCCGCCGCGATCAGAATCGTGTGCGCCGGCAGCACCAATTCCGCGCCGTCTTTTTTCGCTACTTTCAGGCCGGCGGCGAAACCGTAGGCGTCAACTTCGACCGCTTTCGGCGTCAGCCCTTCGGCGAACCAGATGCCCTCTTCCAGCGCCTTTTCGATTTCCTCGTGATTCAGCGTATAAGACGGACTGTCGATCATCCGCTTGCGGTACGCGACCGTAGAACCGCCCCAACTCTGCAACAACCCCACCGTGTTGGCCGGACGACCTTCGCGTCGCGCTGCGCTGCGTTCCTCGCGCAAGGCTTTCGCGTGCATGATGAATTCGTCCGCAAGAACGCGCTCTTCCGGCGTCCAGCGCTCTTCCACTTTGTCGCGCCCCTGCGCGGCGACCAGCACTTCATAGCGGCTCAGGAATTTCTCGACCTGCACCGGGTAATACGCCAGCGCTTCGGTGGCCGCGTCGATCGCGGTCAAACCGCCGCCGATCACCACCACCGGCAGCCGCAACTGCATGTTGGCGAGCGAATCGTGTTTGGCCGCGCCGGTCAGTTGCAACGCCATCAGAAAATCCGACGCCGTGCGCACGCCGGGCGCCAGCCCGTTCGGGATGTCGAGCACCGTCGGCTTGCCCGCGCCGAGCGCCAGCGCCACGTGGTCGAAGCCCAGCGCCCAGGCGTCCTCCAGCGTGACCGTGCTGCCGAAGCGCACACCGCCGTAAAGCCCGAATTCAGCGCGACGCTCCAACAGCAAGCGAACGACCTTCAAGAAATTCTTGTCCCAGCGCACCGTGATCCCGTATTCGGCGACGCCGCCGAAACCGGCGAGAACGCGCTCGCCCAGCGGCTCCACCAAGTCCGCGTAATCGCGCACCGGCAGGAACGGCTCCCGCGAACCATCGACGGAAACGCCCGACAACGCCCCGTCGAGCGGCTCGATCTTCAAGCCGTCGATGCCGACCACGGTATGCCCGTCGTTCAGCAGATGATGCGCCAGCGTATAACCTGCCGGCCCCATCCCCACCACCAGCACCCGCTTGCCCGACGGCGGCAGCGGCACAGGCCGACGCAGATTGAGCGGATTCCAACGCGTCAGCAGCGAATAAATTTCAAACCCCCAGGGCAACGCCAGCGTGTCCTTGAGCAAGCGCGTTTCCGATTGCGGAATATCGACCGGGTCCTGCTTTTGATAAATGCACGCCTTCATACAGTCGTTGCAAATCCGGTGCCCGGTCGCCGCCACCATCGGGTTCTCGACGCAAATCATCGCCAGCGCCGCCAACGTCGCCCCTTCGGCGCGTAATTTGTGAAACTCCGAAACACGGACATCAATCGGACAACCGGTCAACAGAACGCCAAGCTGCGATTTCTTGAACAACTGAATCGGCGCATCGTCCCCGGTTTCTTTCTCATTGATCCCTTCCCTGCAACCGCCGCGCCCCTGCTCATGGCACCAGATGCAGTAATGCGCCTGCGCAAGCCCGCTGATGGCGTCCATCCCATGATCGGTCAGCGCAAAACCCTGACGCTGCCGTAGCGCGTGCGATTCATCGAGCTTCCACATCGACGTGCCGCAGCGTTCGTGCGCCGAGATCGGCACCAGCTTCATGAAGTCGATCTTGCGGGGAACCTTGAATATTGCATCGTTCTTGTGGAGCGCCCGCCCTTCCGCCGTATGCGCCGCCCATGCCGCATAACGCATCGCGGATTCCAGCGCCTCGGCGTTGGCGTCCGCGTCAGACTGCCAGTGCGTCACCGCCTTCGCATACGCCAACTGCGAAAACGGCTCGCCCATGTGCGCCTCCAGCGCCTGCCGCAACGCTGCGCCGTCAAACGTCGCCGCCACATCCGCCTTGTACGTATTGACCGCCTTGCGCTGAACGAACTGCCGTTTCACCACATAAATCGGCGAAAACTCAAAAGGCTGCGCCCGCAAGGCCTGCACCTCTTTCGTGATCCCGAACAACTCGCCCAGAAAACCTTCGAGATAAGTGCCCACCGCAATCAGCAGCTCGGCTTCCTCCTTGCGATCCCGCATCCCCCCCGTTCGCCGCGCTTCCAGCAAGCGTTCGGCCAGCGACGGCTCGGCGGCGGCAAGGCGTTCAAGAAAGCACTGGTCGATCCGAAGCAATCCGGCTCGGGAGTAAAGATCGGCAAACGTCAGGTTGTAGGCAAGATTTAGCATGAACGGTCGTTCTTTCGTAACTGCGATTCGTAACTGCGGCAGCGCCGCCCAAACACGCGCAGCCCCCTATTCCATAGTACTGCACGCGGGAAAGATGAGATTTTACCTTGATTTTGGGGTGGTTTTCTCATGGCTTAAGCTCCTCCGAATTGTCTCACGCTGAAAGTAAGCGAAGGGAGTAGTAAAAATCCGCGTTTGTCAGTAATGTCCGGTTAAAACGATCCCCCTAGCCGAGAAAGCTTGGCATGGAGCGGGTTACGTGGCGATTATAGCTGGTGCCGATTTGAGCGGCCCCCTCACATTTTGGCAGCATTCTTGGTTTTTTTCCGGAGGCTGCCATGAATACCGGAAAGCCCCTGTTTGCCCAGTTTATGGACTTCCTTCCCGTAAGCGGGAGAGGGAATCGGTCCTTCGCGCCTTCGCGCAGAATGACAGCTTTTTTTCTCCGCGTCTCCGTGCGAGACGGTTTTTTATTCCATTTCCACTTCAAGCGATAAATGATCGGGGTTCCCCGTCATTCCGCGCGCAGTCGCGGAATCCATGCAGCGTCTGGATTCTGCGACTACGCTTCGCTACGCGCAGAATGACGATGAGCATTATTGTTGCCGTCTTGAAGTGAAAATCGAATTATTCACGCGAAGGCGCGAAGAAAAATTCTCCCCTCTGATTTTTATCGGGATAGGGGGCAGCCCGTAGGCTGCACCCCTCCCACACCACCCGGCATGCGGTTCCGCACCGGGCGGTTGGAATGGTTGAGGTCGCCGGGCTTGTA
>WQTW01000119.1 GCA_009786085.1 Pseudomonadota bacterium
CGCCCTCTCCCCCACCCCTCTCCCGCAAGCGGGGGAAGGGGTTTCAAACCAAACCCCCGCCCGCCTCTGGCGGGCACCCCCTTTGAAAAGGGGGCTTTCTTCTTCGCGGCTTCGCGGCTTCGCGTGAGATCCAAAAGGGCAGGTTTGAAACCTGCCCCTACACGCGCAGACAGCTTTCCCTTGCGTCCTTCTGCTCCCCGATTTATTTCTCAACCACGCAATCGACAAAATACTGCTTCTTGCCGTCCATCTCCTCCGAAATCAATCCGTGGATATCGGTTTCAAAACCCGGGAAGGTGTGATTGAGTTCGCGCGCAAATTGCAGGAAGTGAACGATTTGTTTGTTGAACCGTTCGCCCGGAATGAGCAACGGGATACCCGGCGGATACGGCGTCACCAGCATCGCCGTCACCCGTCCTTCGAGTTCGTTGATCGTCACCCGTTCGATTTCGCGGTGCGCCATCTTCGCCCAGGCGTCGGCCGGACGCATCGCGGGTTCAATCGGCGACACGTACATCTCGGTCGTGATCCGCGCCACGTCGTACGCTTTGTAAAAGTCGTGCAATTGCCGACACAAATCGCGCAATCCCATTTGTTCGTACAGCGGATATTTGGCGATGAATTCCGGCATCACCCGCCACAGCGGCAAGTTGGCGTCGTAAGCGTCTTTGAATTGTTGCAGTTCGGTCACCATCGTGTTCCATCGGCCTTTGGTGATGCCGATGGTGAACATGATAAAGAACGAATACAGTCCGGTTTTTTCGACGATGATGCCGTGCTCGGCGAGGTATTTTGTCAGCACACCCGCCGGAACGCCCCAGTCGGCAAACGAGCCGTCAACGTCCAGCCCCGGCGTAATCAGCGTCGCTTTGATTGGATCGAGCATGTTGAAGCCCGGCGCGAGATCGCCGAAACCGTGCCAGCGTTCGTTGGCGCGCAGCGTCCATTGTTCACGACCGCCCATGCCGTCTTCCGGCAAGGTGTCCGGCCCCCACACTTTAAACCACCAGCCATCGTTTTTCTTGCTCGTTGCCCATTCTTCGCCGACTTTGCGCATTGCGCGGCGAAAATCCATCGCCTCTTGAAGCGATTCCTCCAGCAACGCCGTTCCGCCCGGCGGCTCCATCATCGCCGCCGCCACATCGCAGGAAGCGATGATCGCGTATTGCGGACTGGTCGAAGTGTGCATCAGATACGCTTCGTTGAAGCGCGGCAAATCGAGCGACCGCTCCTGCGAATTCTGAATAAGTATCTGCGATGCCTGACTCAAGCCGGCAAGCAGTTTGTGCGTTGATTGCGTCGAAAACACCATCGAATCTTTGCAGCGCGGACGCCCTTCGCCGATCGCATGGTAATCGCCGTAAAAATCATGGAACGCCGCATGCGGCAACCAGGCTTCATCGAAATGTAGCGTGTCGATCTTGCCGTCCAGCTCTTCCTTGATTTCTTCGACGTTGTAGAGAATGCCGTCGTAAGTGCTTTGCGTGATCGTCAACACACGCGGCTTCGCTTTCTTGTCTTTGGCGAAAGGATGCGCCGCGATTTTCTTTTGAATGTTTTTCCAGGCAAATTCCGATTTCGGAATCGGCCCGATGATCCCGAAGTGGTTGCGCGTCGGCATCAGAAACACCGGCACGGCGCCGGTCATAATGATCGCGTGCAACACCGATTTGTGGCAGTTGCGATCGACGACAACGATGTCGCCCGGCGCGACGGTCGAATGCCAGACGATCTTGTTGGATGTCGATGTGCCGTTGGTGACGAAGAACATGTGATCGCTGTGAAAAATCCGCGCCGCGTTGCGTTCACTCGCCGCCACCGGGCCGGTATGGTCGAGTAACTGCCCCAACTCATCGACGGCGTTGCACACGTCGGCGCGCAACATGTTCTCGCCGAAAAACTGATGGAACATCCGACCGACCGGACTTTTCAGAAACGCCACGCCGCCCGAATGTCCCGGGCAATGCCAGGAATACGAACCGTCCGCCGCGTAATGCGTCAGCGCCCGGAAAAACGGCGGCGGCAATGAAGCGAGGTAAGCGCGCGCTTCGCGCACCACATGGCGGGCGATGAACTCCGGCGTATCCTCGAACATGTGAATGAAGCCATGCAATTCACGCAGCACATCGTTCGGGATGTGCTGCGATGTCCGCGTTTCGCCGTGCAGAAAGATCGGGATGTCCGCGTTGCGATGGCGGATCTGTTCGACGAACGCCCGCAGATTGGCGACGGTTTGTTCCGCCGCTTCGCCGGAAAATTCTTCATCATCGACCGACAGAATGAACGCCGATGCGCGGCTTTGCTGTTGCGCGAACACCGACAGATCGCCGTAAGCCGTTACGCCCAAGACCTCGAAGCCCGCCGCCTCAATCGCATGCGCCAAGCCGCGAATTCCCAAACCGCTGGCGTTTTCGGAGCGGAAATCTTCGTCGATAATCACCACGGGAAAACGGAATTTCATTTCAGCCTCCAAAAACTATTTGACCGCAAAGACAGCCGTCATTGCGAGGAACGAAGTGACGAAGCAATCCAGCGTTTTTCCAATGTGTCACTTTTCTGGATTGCTTCGCTGCGCTCGCAATGACGCCTTTCTGATACCTGATACCTGACCTCTGATACCTGAATCACATTTTTGGCAGCGTCACGCCGGTCTGCCCCTGGTATTTGCCGCCGCGATCCTTGTAAGAGGTTTCGCATTCTTCATCGGATTCGAAGAACAGCACTTGCGCCACGCCTTCGTTGGCGTAAATCTTCGCCGGCAACGGCGTGGTGTTGGAAAATTCCAGCGTGACGAAGCCCTCCCACTCCGGCTCGAACGGGGTCACGTTGACGATGATGCCGCAGCGCGCATACGTCGATTTGCCGAGGCAAACGGTCAGCACATTGCGCGGAATCCGGAAATACTCGACGGTGCGCGCCAACGCAAACGAGTTCGGCGGAATGATGCAAACGTCGCCTTCAAAATTGACGAAGGATTTTTCGTCGAACTGTTTGGGATCGACGATGGTCGAATTGATGTTGGTAAAAATCTTGAATTCGCGCGAACAGCGAATGTCGTAGCCGTAGCTCGACGTTCCATACGACACAATGCGCGAACCGTTGACGTACCGTATCTGTTCCGGCTCAAACGGTTCGATCATGTTGTGTTGCGCCGCCATCCGGCGAATCCATTTGTCCGATTTAATCATGTTGTCTCCAGGTGACGTTGACCGCTTACGTGTTTTGCACGACGATGTTCGGAAATTTCGACGAAAAATCCACCGCTTTTCCGGCAATCGCCACCGCCGTTTTGCGGGCGATTTCTTTGTAGATGGTCGCAATTTTTCCTTCGGGATCGCTCACCACAGTCGGCTTTCCCGAGTCGGCCTGCTCACGAATGTGCAGGTCGAGCGGCAACGCGCCCAACACCGGCAACCGGTAATCCGCGCCCATTTTGGCCGCGCCGCCTTCGCCGAAAATACGCTCGGTGTGGCCGCAATGGGAACAGATGTGAATGCTCATGTTTTCAACGATCCCGACGACCGGAATACTGACTTTCTCGAACATCTTATAACCTTTGCGCGCGTCGATCAGCGCAATATCCTGCGGCGTGGTCACGATCACCGCGCCGGTCACCGGCACTTTCTGCGCCAGCGTCAACTGGATATCGCCCGTGCCCGGCGGCATGTCCACGACCAGATAATCGAGATCGCGCCATTTCGTCTGACGCAGCAGTTGATCGAGCGCCTGCGTCGCCATCGGCCCGCGCCACACCATCGGCGTGTCAACGTCGATCATGAAACCGATCGACATCACTTGCAGGCCATACGCTTCGAGCGGCTCGATGGTTTCGCCGTCTTCCGATTGCGGCGTTCCGTCAACGCCCAGCATCGTCGGCAACGACGGCCCATACACGTCCGCGTCCAGCATGCCGACCTTCGCGCCTTCAGCCGCCAGCGCCAGCGCCAGATTCACCGCCGTCGTCGATTTGCCGACACCGCCTTTACCGGAAGCCACCGCGATCACGTTCTTCACGCCGGGCAACAGCTTCATTCCCTGCTGCGCCGCATGCGCAACGATGCGCTGGCGCACGTCAACGCACACTTTGTTGACGCCCGGAAGACGCTTCAACGCTTCTTCGATTTGCTGTTGCACCATCCCGCGCTGACTGGCCGCCGGATAGCCCAACTCGATCTCGACCTGCACTTCTCCGTTCGTCGCGGTTATTTTCTTGACACTCTTGCCGGTCACAAAATCTTTGCCGGTATTGGGATCGATCAACGTTTTCAGACACGACTGCACGTCGGTTTCAACTGACGTCATGGTAGCTCCAAGCTCAAATTGTTCATCATGGCGCGGCGGGAAAGCCGCGCGGTGTCGTATTTTAGGCGATTTACGCCTGAAACGTGGGAACCGGCAGCGCCCTTTGTTAAAATGATCATTTGCGCTTCGCTTTTCTGCCCATTCGACTTTATACCATCAGCAACCATGCCATCAGCAACCACGCCTCCCCGCCGGATTTTTATATCAACGGCATTGCCGTACGCCAACGGCCCCTTCCACATCGGCCACGTCATGGAATACATCCAGGCCGACATCTGGGTGCGCCATGTCCGGCTGCAACTGACCGACGCCGACCGCTTGTATTTCGTCTGCGCCGACGACACGCACGGCGCGCCGATCATGCTGAAAGCCGAAGCCGAGGGTCTCACACCGCAGGAACTGGTCGCGCGCATCGCCGCCACCCGCCCCAAGTGCCTGAACGGCTTTCTCATCAGCTTTGACCATTGGCACAGCACCGATTCGCCGGAAAACACCGAATTGTCGCAAGACATTTACCGGAAACTCAAAGCGCGCGGACTGATTTACCCGAAAACCATCGAGCAGTTTTACGATCCGGTCAAAGGCATGTTCCTGCCCGACCGTTACATCAAAGGAGAATGCCCGAAGTGCGGCGCCAAAGACCAATACGGCGATGCCTGCGAACATTGCAGCACGGTTTACAACGCGACCGAACTGCTCAACCCGTACTCCACCCTGTCGGGTGCAACGCCGGTGCTGAAAACCTCGGAACACCACTTCTTCAAACTCTCCGATCCGCAATGTCTTGCGTTCCTGCGCGAATGGACGCAACAAGGCCGCTTGCAAAGCGAAGTCAGCAACAAAATCCGCGAATGGCTCGGCGATGAGGCTGGCGAGAACAAACTCGTCGATTGGGACATCTCGCGCGACGCGCCGTATTTCGGCATTGAAATTCCCGACGCGCCCGGAAAATATTTCTACGTCTGGCTCGACGCACCGATCGGTTATCTTGCCAGCCTGAAAGCGCGGCTGCGACAGGAAGGCATCGCGCTCGACGATTTCCTGCGCGATCCCGGCATCGAACAATACCATTTCATCGGCAAAGACATCATCTATTTCCACACCCTGTTCTGGCCGGCCACACTGAAATTCGCCGGTGACCCGTACCACGTGCCGGACAACGTGTTCGTGCACGGCTTCATCACCTTCTCCGGCGAAAAAATGTCGAAGTCGCGCGGGACAGGCATCAGCCCGGAGTTGTACCTCGACCTGGGATTGAACCCCGAATGGCTGCGCTACTACCTCGCCGCCAAGTTGAATGATCGCGTCGAAGACCTCGACTTCAACCCCGACGATTTCATCGCCCGCGTCAACAGCGATCTGATCGGCAAATACGTCAACATCGCCAGCCGCACCGCGACCTTCATCAAAAAATATTTCGACAACCGCCTCGGACAACAGTTCGCCGCCTTGCCGATGGCGCAAGAAACCTTGCAACAGGCCGACGCCATCGCCGCGCTCTATGAAAAACGCCAGTTCTCCGCTGCCGTTCGGCAGATCATGGAACTTGCCGACAAAACGAATGCCTACTGGGATCAACAAGCGCCCTGGACACTCGCCAAACGTTTCGACACCTTGAGCGATGCCGAACGCGCCGCGCTGCACGACACCTGCTCCGTCACGCTCGAAGTGTTCCGTCTGCTGACCTTGTACCTGAAACCCATCCTGCCGAAGCTCTCCGGCGATGTCGAACACTTCCTGAACATCGCGCCGCTGAATTGGCGCGAAGCAACGGCGACTTTGCCGCCGGGTCACACCATCAACGACTACACCCACCTGATGACCCGCATCGATCCGAAACAACACATCGACCGCCTGCTGGAAATGCAAGCACAAAAAAATGCCGCGTCCGCACCTGCGGCGAAAAGCGTGGTCGCCTCGACACCATCGACGCCCACCACACAGGCATCGCCCACCATCACCATCGACGACTTCATGAAAGTCGATCTGCGCGTCGCCAAAATCGTCCAAGCCGAAGCCGTCGAAGGTTCCGACAAATTGCTGAAATTGACCCTCGACATCGGCGAAGAAAAACCGCGCACCGTCTTCGCCGGCATCAAAAGCGCCTACGCGCCGGAACAACTGATCGGTCGCCTCACGGCAACCGTCGTCAACCTTGCACCGCGTAAAATGAAATTCGGCGTCTCCGAAGGCATGGTGCTTGCCGCCTCCGGCGAAACGCCCGGCATCTACCTGCTTCAACCGGACAGCGGCGCACAGCCGGGGATGAAAATCAAGTAAGCAGAGATCAGAGGTCAGGAATCAGGCATCAGAAAAACAGAGGGAAGTTCACTTCTTCGCGGCTTCGCGTGAGACCGTTTTTATGGCCGACTCGTTATAATGGCCGCAAGTAAACCTCAAACCCTGCCCGGAAACCATGTCCTCTGTTAACCGCC
>WQTW01000120.1 GCA_009786085.1 Pseudomonadota bacterium
CCAGCGCACCTAAAACGCGGTCTCGCAAATCTTGTGAATAGGCAGACATGGTAAACCCTCCATAAAATAAAGTCAGCTTAACATGTGTAAGAGATTAAATCTAAATACTCTAGAAATGGAAGTACCTCTATTCGCTGGAAGGCGCTTTGCGGGGTGTTCATTGGAATGCTCTGCCGGAGCAAACCAGAAGCAAGCTCCGGCGCGAGGCCGGTATTCTTGCCGGGCAAGCGTAACTTGGATAAGCGAGGCGTCATCCGGGGGCATGCGGAATGAGGGCGGGACGTTTGTTCCTCAATCCAATAATCAAAAGTCAGCGGCGCTTCGCGCCGGAGGGAAGTTCCCGGATGGCGGCCTTCGGCCCCGCTGGCCTTATCCAGGCTACGGGTTGCGAATCAACGCACCCGTTTCCCGACGTATTCTTCTTCGATGTTGTCGCGGAAGAAGCTCCAAGGGGACAATGCGCCGATGAAGCGCCGCCAGACATCTGCTGAGATGTGTTCAAAGACGAAGGTGCCGGAGGTCAGTTCGACGGTGAGGCGGCGTTCTTTTTCGTCGTATCCGGCGGCTCGCAGTGAACCGCCGGAGAGTTTTTTCATGTCGGGCATGAGGTGTTTCGCCGCCCGATCAGGAACGGCGGGAGGAGGGCGTCAACGCTTTCCAAGCCAGAGCGACGGTCACTGCCGCCAGCACGGTTTTGACGATGGACATCAGCCAGAACGGATGCAGTCCGACCCAGTAGGCTTGTTTCAGGCCAAGCACCATGGCGAGCCAAAACACGCCGAACGCGAAGAGCGTTGCATGGGCGGCGGCCATCAGCAGCAGGCAGCTTGCCGGCGTTCGCCCGAAACCGCGTTCGGTGAAATGGCCGACGAGCATGGCCGCCGGCAGGAAGCCGACGAGGTAGCCGAAGGTCGGGCTGGCCAGATAGGCGAGGCCGCCGCCGATGGCGAAAACGGGCAATCCCGCCAGTCCTTGCGCCAGATAAAGCAGCACGGAGGCGCAGGCCAGCCGTTTGCCGAGCAGGGCGCCCAGCACCAGAACAACGTAGGTCTGCATGGTGAATGGCACCGCCCCGAAGGGGAACTGTATTTTGGCGGAAACCGCCAGCGCCAGCGAACCGAGAACGGTCAGCGCGACGGCGCGCAGCGGGTGTGCGCGAACGCCGGAATAAACAGTAGGAAACGCGGCATGCAAGAGAGTGGTCGGGAAAGTAGCGGTTGTGCTCATAAAAAACTCCGATTAAAAAATAAAAACAATCGCGGTAATGGCGCTTAAAAAAGCTGCATTTCTTTGAGGCCCTTGCGGTCTTCCTTGCGCTGGTCTTTGTCCTCAACATCGTAGGGTTTGCAAACCAGTTTGGCGGTGCTGCCGACCGGGCCAAAGGTGATGTCGGTGCCTTTGCCAAGCAGTTCAAAGTCGCCATTGGTGTAGAGCACGCCGCGCGATGAGGGCATCTGGTAAAGATACATGCGCCTGCCGTCGGGCATCAGTATGCGCACTTCGTCGCGGTCGAAACGCACCAGCAGGCGTTCTCCCTGATATTGGCAATCGACGGTATTCTTGATCGCCTGTTCCTCATCACGGCTCTTGGAAAACGCGCCGCAGCCGGAAAGCGTGGCAAGCACGGCGGCAGCGCTCAGAAGCGACAGAACACGGGTCAAAACAGGAGGAAGTTTCATGGTGAAATGCCTCAAGCGGGGTCTAAAACGACAAGCATAGCACGATCCGGGGTTTAGGTTATCAGGAATCAGAGGTCAGGAATCAGGGATCGGAATACGTCATTGTGAGCGCATAGGTCGCTGGTGAGCGGCCTTTAGCCGCGAGCGAAGCGTGGCGGGAACCGCGACGTTTTGGCTCACGCAAAGGCGCGAAGAAGGCATATTAAAACCCTCTTCGCGTGAGCAAAAGGGCGAGGTTGAAACCCGCTCCCCTCTCCCCCAGCCCCGCAAGGGGAGAGGGGGGCTTTGTTCCTTCGCAGCTTCGCGTGAGATGATGTTTTTCTGATCCCTGACTTCAGCGCGGCTTCAGCCGATAGGCGCCGGGCGCATCCTCGATGTCCCAACCGGCGGCATTCAGCGCATCGCGCAGGCGGTCGGATTCCGCCCAGTTCTTTGCCTTGCGTGCGGCGAGGCGATCGTCAGCAAGCGCCCGGATGCCGTCGGGAACAGCGATTTCCGCAGGGCGCCATTCCGCGAGTTTCAAGCCGAGCGTATCGTCGAAACGCGCCAGCGTCGCCCGTTTGACGGCGGGGTCGAGTGTGCCGCGCAGGGTTTCCCAGACAATCGCCAACGCACGCGGCAGATTGAGGTCGTCGTTCAATTCGGCGGTGTAGCGTTCGATGAGCGCCGTATCGGGAGCGGCAGAAGATTCAGGCAGCGCATGAAAACCCTGACGCAGGCGTTCGAGCGCCGTTTGCGCCGCGTCGAGCGCGTCCCAGGTAAACGTGAGTTGCTTGCGGTAATGCGCGGTGAGGCACAGATACCGGTAAGCCAGCGGATCGTAACTGCGGTCGATCAGCGACTGAACACGCAAAAACTCACCGGCGGATTTCGCCATCTTGGCGTCGTTGAGCAACAGAAAATAACCGTGCATCCAGAAATGGGCGAGGCGGGTGCCGACCCGCGCTTCGGTCTGCGCGATTTCATTGGTGTGATGAATCGAAAGATGGTCTTCACCGCCGCAATGAATATCGAAATAATCGCCGAGATAACGCTGCGCCATCGCCGAACATTCAATGTGCCAGCCGGGAAAACCGACGCCCCAGGGGCTGTCCCACTCCATCTGCCGCTGTTCGCCGGGCGGCGAAAACTTCCACAACGCAAAATCGGTAATGTTGCGCTTCTCGCCCAACTCGACGCGCTTGCCGGCCTCCAAACCCTCGCGGTTCAAACGCGCCAGATAACCGTAGCTTTCTTGTTTGCTGGTGTCGAAATAAATGCCGTCGGACGTGCGGTACGTAAAATCCTTCTTTTCAAGATCGGCGATGAATTCGATTTGCTCCTGAATATGATCGGTGGCGCGGCACAGAATCGTCGGCATCTCGATACCGAGCTTGTTCAAATCGTCGAGAAAAGCGTCCGTGTAAAGCTGCGCAATCTCCCAGGCCGTTTTGCCGGTGCGGCGCGCGCCCTTCTCCATCTTGTCCTCGCCGCTGTCGGCGTCCGACGTCAAATGGCCGACATCGGTGATATTCATCACATGCCGCACACGATAACCGTTCCAGCGCAGTACGCGCTTCAACGTATCCTCGAACAAAAACGTCCGGTAATTTCCGATGTGCTGATAGTCGTACACCGTCGGGCCGCATGTGTACAGCCCGACCTCGCCATCAGGATGCAGCGGTTCAAACGGACGCAACTGGCGCGTGTAATTGTCGTAGAGAGAGAGCGGGGACATAAACGAATCGGCAAAATACGCAGGACAGGAAAACCGCATTATAACGAGAGCGGGGCTTGCGCTTGTGTACCTGGAGTGTTTTCTGTTTAGCGCTGTACATTTTTGCGTTATGTTGCTGTTCCCTCCCCTTCAAGGCTGAGGTTTACCAACAAGTATGTCGTCATTGCCTGCTGTGCCTTGTTGCTGACAAAAAGCCCTTCTCTTCGCGCTTATGGAGAGTAGCCCCGCAGGGGCGTGATATGAGTAACCGTCGGTGGAGTGAGCGTAGCGAACGGAACCGGCGGAAAGCGTACTCCACGCATCCAGCCCTGCAAGGGCTGAATAAAGGNTGTTGTTCAGCCCTTGCAGGGCTGAGGGTTCGTTACGGACACTCTCCGCTGGTTTCGCGCTCACTGCGTTCGCGCTCCACCGACGGTTACTCACGTGACGCGCCTGCGGCGCTTTTTGAAATACGCAAAGGTGGCACGGAATGACCTCGTACTTGTGGGTAAACCTCAGCCTTGAAGGGGAGGGCTGGGGTGGGGATGGGGTTGTCAGGAATCAGAGGTCAGGTATCAGAAAAACATGATCTCTCACGAAACCGCGAAGGGAAAAACCGTTAACTACGGAAAGGTACGAAAAGCGCGTAGCCCGGATAAGCGAAGAGCTCGGATAAGCGAAGAGCCGTCCGGGAAGTGTTCTCACGCGACATTGGCTTGTGGTCGGCGCGATTGCTGCCCAGCCAATCTTTACAATATGAGCGGTCTTGCTTTACAATAGGCGCTGTATTGTAAAGTTTGAGGTTGTCATGGCGCGTCCCAAAATCAATCCTCTTGATGGTATGACATGGCTGACCAAGCGGGTCGCTGACCAGCCCCGCGGGCTTGCCAAAGATTTCGCCGTAGCTTTCGGCGTTTCCAGGATGGCGGCAACCACGTTTATCAGGGAACGCGTTGAAGCGGGGTTTTTCATCAGAGAGGGATCTGACACTCGCCCGACCTATTTTCCGGGGCCGCGCAGATTTCTCCGCCATCGGTATCCGATGCCCAACATCGATGAAAGCCAAATCTGGTTGAAGGATTTTTTTCCTTATTTGCAGCCGCTACCTCAAAACCTTGAAGATATTTGCCACTATGGCTTCACGGAAATGCTCAATAACGCCAACGACCATTCTGAGGGAAATGAGGTTGTTGCGACTGCTTATAAAGATGAAAAAATTATTTTTTTAGCGATAGAGGATAACGGTGTAGGCATCTTTGAAAAAATCACTCACGCGCTGCAACTGCCGGATAAACGTTTCGCTCTTCTTGAGCTTGGCAAGGGGAAATTTACGACCGACCAAAGCAACCATTCCGGCGAAGGGATTTTTTTTACATCGCGCATGTTTGATCGCTTTGTGATTCGCGCCAATGGGTTGACGTTTAAGCACGACGACCAAGCGCCTCTGGATATTTTGAGCGAGGACGACATTGTTTTGGGTCAAGACGATTTTGGCGGAAGAGGCACGTCGGTGTGCATGATCGTTGCTGAAAACAGTCAACGGACTTCGAGAGAAGTGTTTGACAGGTTTACCCTGGACGACGAAGAACTGAATTTTGACAAAACGATCGTCCCTGTCAAACTTGCCAGGGTCGGTTCGGAGAATTTGATTTCACGTTCTCAAGCGAAAAGGCTCCTCAATCGGCTTGATCGGTTCAAACATATTGAGCTCGATTTTAGCGGCATCGACATGATCGGACAGGCATTTGCCGACGAGGTTTTCCGGGTGTTCAAAAACAACCATCCCGATATTTCGCTAAAGCCCGTCAATACCAGCGACGAGGTCAGAAAGATGATCGGCAGGGTAAATTCGGCGATGAAGCGGTAGCCGCTGCCGTTGGCGGCGTGGAAGGCGGCGCATCATCTTAGAGCGGTTTTGGTTTAAATGTGCACGGGAAACAACCCCATCCCCACCCTAACCCTCCCCTTGAAGGGGAGGGAACAAAACAGCGCGGCGTGGAAGGCGGCGCATCATCTTAGTGTTTGACAAAACTAAAATAGAATTTTATATCTGTCAGATATACACCCAGCCGATTCGCGGTAGCCGTTCCAGTTTGATCTACGCCAACAACTTCTCCAGCAACTCAGCCAGTTCTGGCGAACGTGCTTTTTCTTTCAGGCCTTTCAACACCTCTTGCGCCTGGCTGCGCTGCGGCTCGGCGAGATCCGCCCAGGGGGTGAAGGCGTTGAGCAGCATTGCGGCGACTTGCGGGTTGAGGCTGTCGAGTGTGTCGATGTGGCCGGCGATGAAGCGGTAGCCACTACCGTCGGCGGCGTGGAAGGCGGCGGTGTTTCGTTGCGCGAAAGTTCCGAGCACGGCGCGCACACGGTTGGGGTTTTTCAGGGAAAACGCCGGATGTTGCGTCAGTTCGTTTACGCGGGCGAGCGCGTCGGCATTGTGGTGAGGAAACTGATGGCGAAACGCGGCGGCTTCGAGCGCAAACCATTTGTCGAGCACCAGCGGATTATTGCGCCAACGCTTTTCAAAGTCTCCGTACAACTCGGAACGCAATGGATGATCGACATCGCGCAACGCAGCAAGCGCCGCGATGGTGTCGGTCATGTTGTCGGCGCTGCGGTAGAGCGCGGCGGCGCGTTGGCAGGCATTTTCGCGCAGTTCTTTCTGACCGGCAGCGCACAACATAGAAAGGGCATGAGCGCGTAATTTGCGATGGGCAGCGTGTTCGGCGCTGGGTTGGTACGGTGGCGGAACGGCGTGGCGTTCGAGGGTGGCGATGAGCGGTTCGGCGAGCGCTTCGGCAAGCGCACGTCGCATGTTGTTCAACGCGGCGACGAACGCTTCCACCGGAAAGGGCGCATGTTGGCTGATGAGCGCGTTGAGGTCGGGAAGGGTGAGCGCCAGCGCTCGCAGCATGGGATCGCTGGTTTCGTCGGTGAGCAGCGCCGAATAGAGTTCAAGCAACGAAGAGGGAGGCTGTGTTTTTTCTTCCGGTGTTTGTGCGCGCGCCATTTTGACGAGTGCGGATGTCAACGCGCGTTGTGCGGCGTCCCAGCGGTTGACGGGATCGCTGTCGTGACGGGCAAGGTGACTCAGCGCGGCTTCATCGTAGTCAAAACGCAGACGCGCCGGCGCTGAAGCGCCGCGCAGCAGCGATGGCACCGGACAAGCGTCGATGTTTTCAAAGCGGAAATTTTGCTTTGGTTGATCGAGTAGCAGTACACGCGTGGTTGCGCCGCCCCTCTCCCCTTGTGGGAGAGGGGTTGGGGGAGAGGGGGATGCTGAAAACCCATCTCCGC
>WQTW01000121.1 GCA_009786085.1 Pseudomonadota bacterium
CCCGCCTACGGCGCAAAGCGCCGCTGATTGGATGGTTGCTTGTTGGACTGCGCCGCTTCGCAGCTTGTCCAACCTACGCGCGACTTTTTTCTGGATTCCCGCTTTCGCGGGAATGACGGCACATTGTGTAGCGCATTCGATTTCTTCGCGGCTTCGCGCCTTCGCGTGAAAGACAAAGGGCGGGTTTCAAACCCGCCCTTGAAATGCGGGCGAGACGCCCGCGCTCCACAAACCGTCATCCCCGCGAAAGCGGAATCCCGTTGCGTAGCCTGGACAAGCGAAGCGCAGTCCGGGAACCCGCCTACGGTGCGAAGCGCCGCTGATTGGATGGTTGCTTGTTGGACTGCGCCGCTTCGCAGCTTGTCCAACCTACGCGCTACTTTTCTGGATTCCCGCTTTCGCGGGAATGACGGCACATTGTGTAGCGCATTCGATTTCTTCGCGGCTTCGCGCCTTCGCGTGAGGATGGTTCCCGGACTGCGCTTCGCTTGTCCAGGCTACGTTTGCTCCGCGTGAAATGTTTTTTTCTGATCCCCGACCTCTGACCTCTGATCCCTGCGGTTAATTCGTTTTTCTGGCGCGAATCTCCTGCTGCGCCGCGTCCCATTCGGCAGGCGTCAGCGTCGTCATCGACAACGCATGGACTTCTTCGTCCATTCGGCTGCCCAGCGTTTTGTACACCAACTGATGCCGCTTGATGCGCGACAAGCCCTCAAACGCTGCCGCCACGATCAACGCTTCGAAATGTCTGCCATCGCCGCGCACTTGCACATCGTCGCATTCCATCCCTTCCAGGATCGACTGACGAACGGATTCCGGTGTCACCATTTCTTTGTTCCTCTCTTCTGCGTTTCCCTTGTTTCTTGAACAGCCCATTTCAATTCCTCAATTTCCATCCACGCGCCACCAGCGCCCAAGTACCCCAAGTCAAACCCGCACACACGGCTCCGACAATCGCCAGATTCAGCCAGGGCGAAACGTCCGACAAGCCGAAAAAGCCGTAGCGAAACCCGTCAATGATGTAAAAAAACGGGTTCAGATGCGATACCTTAAACCAAAAACCCGGCAACGAGTGCACTGAATAAAACACGCCGGACAAAAAAGTCAGCGGCAGGATGATGAAATTCTGGAATGTCGCCAGTTGGTCGAATTTTTCCGACCACAATCCAGCGATCACGCCGAGCATCGCCAGAATCGCCCCGCCCAGAAAACCGAACACGATGACCCATCCGAGCGCCGCCGGTCGCCACAATTCCGGCGCGAAGTACAAAGCCGCCAACCAGACGCCGAGGCCGACGACCATCCCGCGCAGCACACCGGCCAGCACATACGCCAGAAAGAAGCCCCAGGGCGTGATCGGCGCCAACAAAAGGAAAATCATGTTGCCGACCACTTTCGACTGAATCAGCGACGACGAGGTGTTCGCAAAAGCATTTTGCAGCACCGACATCATGACCAATCCGGGCACCAGAAACGCCGTGTACGACACACGTCCATCGAACACCGACACCCGCGATTCCAGCACATGCGAAAAAATCAGCAGGTACAAAAGCGCCGTCACGACCGGCGCGGCCACGGTTTGAAAACCGACGCGCCAGAAACGCAGCACTTCTTTGTAAAACAGCATGTGCCAGGGTTTTTGCCAGGATTTTTTCTCTCCCGTTTTCACCGCTGCAAAATCCATTCGCTCGTTCATGATGAACTTCCTCCCGAATTCGCCGCAGGTGACTCCTGATCGCTGCCGGTCAATCGCAGAAAAACCTGTTCCAGATCGGTTTGTTCCACTTGCAAATCTTCGATGGGAATGTTGTCGGCGCGCAATGCTGCCAACAAGGTTTCCAGCTCCTCGAAATGGTTCAGCTCGATGAGAAAACTTTGCCCTTCCATCCGCCGCACCCGCGTCTGCCAGGCATCGGGTACCCGCGCCGCCGTCAAACGCGCCACGATCATTTCAAACGGCGACAACAGCCGATGTTTGTGATCGAGCGCCACCACCCGCCCCGATTTCAGCATCGCAATCCGATCGCACAGCGTTTCCGCTTCGCGCAGGTAATGCGTCGTCAGCAAAATGGTGTGACCTTCCTTGTTCAATCTGGAAATGAAAGTCCACAGCGCATGGCGCAATTCGACATCGACGCCGGCGGTCGGTTCATCGAGCACGATCACCGGCGGCTTATGCACCAGCGCCTGACCGATCAGCACACGACGCTTCATGCCGCCCGACAAAGTGCGCATGTTTTTGTCGGCCTTGTCGCTCAATCCCAGATGATGCAGTATCTCGTCGATCCAATCATCCACGCGATACAAGCCGAAATACCCCGCTTGAAAACGCAAGGTTTCGCGCACGGTGAGAAACGGATCGAACACGACTTCCTGCGGCACCACGCCGAGTTGGCGGCGGCTGTTCAGATAGTCGGTCGTGACATCGTGCCCCATCACAAACGCGCGACCGCTGTTCGGTCGCACCAAACCGCCCAGGACTGAAATCAGCGTGGTTTTGCCGGCGCCGTTGGGGCCGAGAAGCCCGAAGAATTCGCCGGGCGCGATCGTGAACGAAATGTCATCCAGCGCCTGCAACTCACCGAAACGGCGCGAGACCGCTTGAAACTCAACGGCGCTGGTCATGAGTGCCCCCTTCCCTCTCCCGCTTGCGGGAAGGGTGGGCGAAAGCCGGGAGAGGGCTTTTTCCCTCTCTCTCACGCCAAACAGCGCCGCAGGCGCGCAACATGAGTAACCGTCGGTGGAGCGAGCACCGCGAGCGAAACCGGCGGGAAGCCAACACCCCACCTTCATTCAGCCCTGCAAGGGCTGAACCATATTTGTCAGGGAAAATAACGTTCATCAATCCTCAAACCAGATTCTTCAAGCAACGCGCGGTATTCATCCATAAAGGCCTCTCTTTTATGATGCTCCCGCTGGTTCATTATATAGTCAATGACCTTATCCTTGTCTGACCATGAACAGGTCAATGCAGCGTAACCTTCCGACCAGCCGCAGAAATGCGGAAAATTCGCGTTTTGCTTCAGCCAAAGCGAGGTGGCAGTTTTTATCTTCTGTATAAAGGTCGCCAGCGCAACGGACGGATGCAAGTCAGTGAGCAGATGGATATGCTCCTCCATGCCGTTGATGCGATAGAGATGGGTGTTGTGATTTTTGACAATGCCCCAAATATATTTATAAAGCGCATCGCTGTGGTCAAGCGGAAGCGTGGGTTCGCCGTTTTCCGTACGAAAAACGATATAGTAATAAATTTGGCGGAAGCTGGTCGGCATGGCGATTATGAGTTCAGCCCTTGCAGGGCTGAAGGGAGCTTGTCCGCTCACTTCCCGCCGGTTCCGCGCTCGCTACGCTCGCACTCCACCGACGGTTACTCATGTTACGCGCCTGCGGCGCTGTCTGGAACACGCGAGAAAAGCGAAGAAAATGGCGCAACGTTTGGGATCGCGAGAAAAGCAGGAAAAGTGTCGCCATACTTGTATGGATAGTTATGTCTTGAAGAGAGGGCTTTTTCTTCTCCGCTCCTTCGCATGAGGCCAAAACGGAGCAAGAGGGCTGCTCTTCTCTGCACTCTATGTGTTTTTAGAAAGAGGCTGGTGTGTTAACACCAACAACGAATCGACGCCGTAAACATGCGCCAGTGTGCGCAACGCTTCCGGCGCGGCTTCAAACTGCAACGTTTTCCCCTCGCTTTCAGCGCGTCGCACCAGCGACAGGAAAACCGCCAGCGCCGCCGAATCAGCTTCGTTCAATTCGGAGAGATCGATCACGCCTGATGTCGGCAACAGCAACGTTTCGCTCTCTTTCAGCACGTCCGCGCTGTTGTCCAGCGTCAACGCGCCCCGGCAACGCCAACGCGCGCCGTCAACGTAAAAGCCGGTTGTCTGTGCAGCCGTTGCTGCGCTTGCCGTCATGGCGTTGCGCCTTTGTTCTTGGCGGCCAGCGTTTTCAACAGACCTTCAACGCCGCCGATTTTGATTTGCTGATTGAACTCGTCGCGGTAATTCGTCACCAGCGACACGCCGCCGACGATCACATCGTAGCAACGCCATTTGCCGTCCGAGGACAAAACCAGACTGTAATTGACCGATATCGGCGTTGTTCCCGGCTTAATCACTTCGGAGTACACCGTCACGTCCTTAGCGTCCGCCGCCGCCCGCAACGGTCTGACGTTGATGGTGTCGTCTCGAAATTGCGCGAGCGCGCCGGAATACGTTCGCACCAGCAGCGTGCGAAATTGTTCGACCAGGGCGTTTTGCTGTTCCGGTGTCGCCTGCCGCCAGTTCCTTCCCATCGCCAGCATCACCATCCGGCGAAAATCGAAATGCGGCAACAGTTTTTCATCCAGCACTTCACGCACCCGCGCCGGATCGCCCGCCTGAACTTTGGCGTCGGAGCGAACGATGGCCAGCACTTCGTCGGCCACCCGCTTGATCTGTGCGTCCGGCGCTTCAACAGTTTGCGCCGCCAACGGAAAAGCCGTCCATACCGCTATCAGCGGCACGGTGATGGCGAGAAAAAATCGTTTGTTCATGGTTCGCGTCTTTCTTGTTTATCTTGAGAGGTTTCGGAGGGCGGCGGCACGGAATAACCGTCATCGTAATCTTCGTCGAGTTCGAGGCGGCCAAACTTCGTTTCGCCGGACAGATAGGCGCGACGCTGCAAATAAGCGCCGCGAATGAAAGTATAACTGTCCAGCCCGATGTCGCCCAGTAAATCGGAGGCGTAAACGCCGGTCGCCATCAGGTCAACCGTTCCCAGGCCCCACAGCGTATTGCGCAACGCCACATTGTTATTGCCAAGCGCCAGATCGACCGGCGATGCGTAAAAACGCGCCGCCATGCCAACGCCGTCGCGCGCCGTCATCGGCCCGAGCAGCGGAACAAACAGATACGGGCGCGGCCCGACACCCCAGTGCGCCAGCAGCAAGCCCAAATCTTCACCGCCGCGCGGAATCTCGGCATCCGACGCAAAATCAATGAGACCGCCCAGCCCGAAACCCGTATTGATGATCACCCGCCCGAAGTCGTGACCGGCTTTGTCGAATTTGCCTTGCAACAACCCGGAAATGCCGGAAAAAAGATCGTCGATGTTTCTGAAAAAATTATTGATGATGGCGCGCCCGATTCCCGGCACGATCACTTCGTAAACCTCAACCACTGGCCGCGCCACATAGTTTTCCAGTGGCTGATGAATGGCGTACATGGTTCGATTGAGCGGTTCCAGCGGATCGTCGCCTTCGGCGGTGCCGGTCGTGGCGCAACCGCCAAGCGTCAACAGCGTCGCAAAAACAAACGCCAACGCGAAACACCCGCGAAACATTTCTGAAATCGCGCGTTTCATTTTGTCTCACCCGCCAGCGACGACGAACCGTAGGCTGGGATGAAGCGCAGCGCAATCCCAGCAACCACGCACAACATTTGCGGCTCATGTTGGTTGGAGCGAGCTTGCGAAGCCCAACACATTGACAGCAAAGAAACTTGCACCGCCTGCAATATGGCTTTAATTCGTACGTTTCTCATGTGGGTATTCCTTTCCTGCATTTCATGCTGCATCTTCCTTCCAAACACCCAGGTTGTAATGACATCGCCATCTGCCCCCCCCCTGACTCCTGACCTCTGATGCCTGATAACCCCATCCCCACCCCAACCCTCCCCTTGAAAGAGGAGGGAGTTATTGCGGCGGATTGCGGCCTTCGGCCTTATCCGCCCTTGCTTTCTTACGAGCATTGTATTTCCCAATAATAAAAACATTTAAACCCAACAATGTCACAATCAGGGAAGCGGCTAAACTGCTTTTTAAACCACGCCATACGATAGGCAAATCAAATATCATGGCGCCAATAACGAAGGTAAGGCCAATAAAAAAGAAATACATGCCCCACGTGGAAACTGGATCAACCTCTGGATTCACTTTCCACCATCTATCATCACTCCCTTCGCTATTCAAGAAATAAAAAACCAAGATTGTTGATATGATAAATTGTAATATCCCACCTAAAAATATTTCCAATAAAATTGACATCCTGCTTCCCTGGATTGCTTCGCTTCGCTCTCAATGACGCCGGAGACGCTTTGCGCCGGAGGGTTTGGTTCCCGGACGGCGCTTCGCTTGTCCAGGCTACGCTTGCTTTTTCTCTACAACAAGCTTTGTGTCGTCAACAACGCTAATGTAACCAACCCCTCTTAAAAAAGGAGCGACAATCAATAAATTAAAAAGAAACGGCACCAAAAACACAAAAGCTAAACCAATAATCACCAAAAAAGTAGTTAGCGATAAAGCGAAGAGGAAAGTCTCGTATTTGAACGCAAAATGAGTAACTGCCCCAATAATTAGTATAATAACCGCAAGAAAAAAACTAAATACTCGACGCGTATACTTTGCAAAAGTCGCGCTCTTGCCACTAAGATAAAGCCCTGCGTTACAACCAAGACAGCGCGTACCCATCTCAAAAGGATGGCTAAAAGGAACGTTTCCTTTAAGAAAAATCCATTTATAGCCGTAGTTATAGCCACATTTCGGGCAGCACATTCTTTTTTGATGACTCATTGCGGCTATCCTCCTTTCCTGCAAGCAGGGCT
>WQTW01000122.1 GCA_009786085.1 Pseudomonadota bacterium
CCTCTCTCCCGACCTCTCTCCCACAAGGGAGAGAGGAGGGAAATGCCTCCCCTCTCCCGCTTTCCGCGGGAGAGGGGCAGGGGGAGAGGGATGGAAGGGGAGGGCTTTCTTTCCAGGCCCCCTCACCCTGCCGCTGCCAGCCGCAAAACCCCGCGCCGTCGTATTCGACGCACAGCGCCAAGCGACCAAGTGATCGCCCGGCAGTCATCGGCAACCTTCCTCACAAGCAGATGAAAACACGCGCAAGATTTCAGGAAATAAAAAAATGGAAGTGTACCGTATCAGAGGTCAGAGGTCAGAGGTCAGAGGTCAGAGATCAGAGATCAGGAATCAGAACCCTGTCATTCTGAGAGAGATGCCATAGGTCGCTGGTGAGCACAGCGAACCGCGACGTTTTGGCCTCACGCGGAGACGCGGAACGCGCGGAGGACACAAACTCCCTCCCCTTCAAAGCGCCCCTCCTCGCGCCTTCGCGTGAGGAGGTTCATGGATTCTGCGTCCTGCGACTTCGCGCAGGATGACACGCTTCGCTTTGCGCGGAATGACGAATGTTTTTCTCCGCGTTCTCCGCACCTCCGCGTGAGAACAAAAAGGGCGCGATAAATCGCGCCCCTACGCCCCCCTCCCCCAAAAAAAAGCGCCGCGTTTTTCAACGCGGCGCGATGCTCTCAAAACATCTCAATCACGACAGACTTTGCAGTATCGCATTCGCTTCGGCTTTCTGCTGCTCATCGCCTTCCTGCAACACTTCCTGCAAGATTTCGCGGCAGGCTTCGGCATCGCCGGTCGCCTGATAGGCGCGGGCGAGGTCGAGCTTGGTCGCCGCATCGTGCCACTGCCCTTCAATGATCGACGGCGACAAGTCTTCTGCGATGCTGTCGTTTTCCGAGAAATCAAGATCAGCCAGGCTGGGCGCACGAAGCATCGGTTCTTTCTCCTCATCGATTTGCGGTGGCGAATCGAGTTCGTCCAGATTGAACTCAATATCCGGCTGCCGTTTGGTCGTCGTGATGTCCACCCGCTCTTCCGCTTTTCCGTAATTCTTGAAGCGGCTCAATTCTTCCAGGTCGAGATCGACGCCGAAGTCCTCTTGCGCCGGAGCAGTGTCCATTCCGAAAGTGAAATCTTTCGGCGGCGGTTGCGTCGGAATCCCCCGCGCTTCAACGGCACGGTTGGCAATATCGGCTGCCCGTTCGGCAATCGATTTGCTTTCCATCGGCGCGAAACCGCGCGGGTCAACCACCTGCCCACCTACTTGCAAAGGCTCGGTGGCGATGTTGGTGCTGGTGATCTCGCCGTCCATCAGCCCGGTGGTGGTGGTAGCAAAAAGTGTACTGCCCGGCAACAACCGTTGTCCGATCGTCACTGCTCTTTGCCAGTATTCGCCTTTACCTTGCGTCAAACCATGCAGTTGTTGAGCGGCTGCCTCGAACTCCGTCGTCTTCTTCTGGTCGGCGTAAACTTCCAGCAACTTCAGGAAAACGTCTTGACGGTCAGGCCCGCGTTTCAGCGCGTCTTGCAGAATTTCTTCCGCCTGCTGGGCGCGGCCATACGCCAGATAAACATCGGCCTCAGCCAACGGATCGACTTCGCCGGTGTCGATGCTGCCCAAGCCTTCGCGGCTGAATTCGCTCAGAATCGAGTTGCTGCTGGCTGTCGCGTTCGAAGGACCGCGGGCAGCCCCACCGGCAACCGAACTGATCGACGAATGCGGCGACATGGTTCCGCTGGTTGTCGTCGTGCTGGTCGTGGTCGCGCCGAACAAGCTGTCCACAGCGACCTCTTCGGCACGGCGACGGCGGTACGCAAAGAATCCTCCGCCCAGCACGAGCAATCCCAAAGCGCCAAGAACCACCAGATAATTTTCCGACACCGTTTCAAAGACGGTTTCCAGAAGCGTCGGGGGCGGCGGCGGTGGCGGCGGCGGTGGTGGCCGCGTCGTTCTTACCGGCTGTTGCGGCGGTGGCGGCGGCGGCGGCGGCGGTTCCTGAGTTACCACTTGCTCCTGCTGCTGTCGGCGCGCGGCCTCATCACGCTCTTGCTGCTGACGCGCAGCTTCATCACGCTCCCGCTGCTGGCGCGCGGCCTCATCGCGTTCTTGCTGCTGACGTGCAGCTTCTTCACGCTCTTGCTGTTGACGTGCAGCATCGCGCTCTCGCTGCTGGCGCGCGGCTTCATCACGTTCTTGCTGCTGGAGCGAGGTTTCCGCCTGCTTCTGCATCCGGGCGAGTTGCTCGTTCTGGAGATCCAGCGCCCGCTGCAACTTTTTCACCATTTCGTCGAGATCTCTGACGCGCGATTTCTCCTCCGCCAGCGCCTTTTCCAACGCCAACTTCTCCTCAGCGTGGGCGTTTTTAACGGCCTCAAGCTCGGCGGCGGAAGCTCTACTGCCTGCGGCCTGCCCGCGCTCACCCCGCGTGCCGCTACCGGCTGAAACAATCAGTTGACCTTCTCCCCTGCCAGGCCCACCAACGACTTCCGTCTGTGTCGTGATCGCGCCTTCTGACGTCGTGGTTCCCGAACCCGGACGAACCTGTACCGGTTGACCGGCCAGTTCTCCGAGGTAGTTGCGCCATTCGGCGACTTGCACACGCACCACGCGATTGGCCTCGCGCGCATCCGTTGCCGCCATTTCTTCATGGCTCGGAATTTGCAGAACTGCGCCGCTGCGCAAGCGATTCATGTTCTTGCCGATGAACGCACCCTGATTGGCTTCGTACAACGCCGTCAGCGCCTGGTTCAACGTAATATCATCGGTTTTGTGCGCCTGCGCGATTCCCGACAGGGTATCGCCGCGCTGCACGGCGTAACCGTCGTCCGACGCTCTGGCCGTGCCAGCCGCCCTGCCACCGCCTATGGGCGTCGGTCGCGGTCGCACCCGTGGCGCCGGCGCCGCTGCCGTGGTCGTCGTTGTGGCTGTCGGCGGGGTCGCCGCTGGCGCTGTTGGCGCCGCGGTCGCACGCGCTTGCGCCCGACCGGCGACCGTCGCCTGCTGCGCAGGCACGATCGGTTCGGGCTGTCCGGCACGCGGCGGATCCAGCAACACCGTATATTCACGCAACGCGTGACCCGCCGGCCAGTTGACCTCGACCAGAAGGTCGATGTACGGCTCGGCCACCGGCTGCGACGATGTGATTTTCAGGAAAGCGCTGCCGTCAGCGCGATACTCAAGCGTCACCCTGGTGCGCGTCAGCACCGCCTGGTACACCAAGTCCTTTTCCTGATAAAGCGATGGCGAAGCGATTTTGGCGGTCAACTCAGAGAATTCCTCTCTGGTGCCCATCAAATCAATCTGCGCGCTCAACGCCTGCCCCAGCGCCGATTGAACGGTCAGTCGGCCAAGACCCAAGGCCAAAACACTTTGAGAAAGTGCCAGTGCAACCACCAGCACACCAAACCTGAAGATAGCTTTTTTCTGCATTGCAGCCCCTTAGGGAAATTGATTTCCTGAAGCTAACATAACATCATGGACTTAGCTTCGCAAGCTCAACCTTTAGTTGAGCTTTACCGGACGCCTGAATACCTCCGGACACACTATGTCATATCCAAGCCGCTTTCTCGCATAGCTACTATAAGTTGAGGAAGCCCTTATCGAAAAGCCCATTAGCTAGTATTCTCTCACTTAAAGCACTTTTTTTCACAGACTGTTGCATTCATGCAAGCAGCTTTTCCCCTTTTTGCGACTTGCGGGGGTCAGGGATCGGTTTTTGGGCGGATTACGCCTCACTTATCCGCCCCGCTATCGGATCCCTGACCGCTGATTCCCGTTACCGCTGCCGCAAAATCATCAGCATCCGCCGCACCGGCTCCGCCGCGCCCCACAACAACTGGTCACCGCAGGTGAACGCCGACACGTATTCGTTGCCCATGTTGAGCTTGCGCAGCCGACCGATCGGCACTGTCAGCGTACCGCTGATCGCCGCCGGCGTCAGTCCGCGCACGGTGTCCTCTTTGTGGTTGGGCACGACCTTGACCCATTCGTTACCCGCCGCCAGCATGCCCTCAATCTCATCGAGGGGCACATCGCGTTTCAGCTTGATGGTCAAGCCCTGCGAATGGCAGCGCATCGCGCCGACCCGCACGCAAATACCGTCCACCGGAATCGGCGCTTTTTCGAGACCGAGAATTTTGTTGGTCTCCGCCTGTCCCTTCCACTCTTCGCGGCTCTGGCCGTTGTCCATCTCCTTGTCGATCCAGGGGATCAAACTTCCGGCCAGCGGCGCGCCGAAATTCGCGGTCGGCAATGTCTTGCCGCGCAATACCTCGGCCACTTTGCGGTCGATCTCGAGAATCGCCGACGCCGGATCGGCCAGTTCCGCGGCCACGGTCTGATTCAAAACGCCCATTTGCGCCAGCAATTCGCGCATGTGTTGTGCGCCCGCGCCCGACGCAGATTGGTAGGTCATCGAACTGACCCACTCGACCAACCCCTGACGAAACAACCCGCCCAGCGCCATCAGCATCAGGCTCACCGTGCAGTTGCCGCCGATGTAATCCTTCACACCTTTATCCAGCGCCGCATCGATGACTCCGCGGTTGACCGGATCGAGCACGATCACCGCGTTGTCCTTCATTCGCAACGCCGACGCCGCGTCGATCCAGTAGCCCTGCCAACCGGCTGCCCGCAGCTTCGGATAGACTTCGTTCGTGTAATCGCCACCCTGGCAGGTCACAATCGCTTCCATCGCCGACAACGCCGCGATATCGGAAGCGTCCTTCAATGGCGGCGAGGCTACGCCGACATCAGGCGCCGCACCGCCGACATTCGACGTGGTGAAAAACACCGGCTCCAACCCGGCAAAATCATTTTCTTCGCGCATCCGGGTCATCAACACCGACCCGACCATTCCGCGCCAACCGACAAATCCAATTCGTTTCATGATGTTCTTCCTTTGTTGATTTTATTTTAACCACGAAAGACACGAAAAGTGTTGTTTGAGCACTTCGGTTAAACAGCGTCAAATTTTTCGTGCCTTTCGTGCTTTTCGTGGTTAAAAAAGAGCCTTCCCCTACAAAGCTGCTACCACCGCATCGCCCATCTCGCGCGTGCCGACTTTCTTCATTCCTGCTTCCCAGATATCCGCCGTGCGCACACCCGCATCCAGCACACGCGACACCGCCGCTTCGACCCGCTGCGCCGCCGCTTCGTTGTTCAGACTGTAGCGCAGCAACATCGCCGTTGACAGAATCGTCGCCAGCGGATTGGCGAGGTTCTTGCCCGCGATGTCGGGCGCCGAACCGTGGATCGGTTCGTACATCCCTTTGCCGTGCTCGTCGAGCGACGCCGACGGCAACATACCGATGGAGCCGGTCAGCATCGACGCTTCGTCCGACAAAATATCGCCGAACATGTTGCCGGTGACGATCACATCAAACTGCTTCGGATTGCGCACCAGTTGCATCGCCGCATTGTCCACCAGCATGTGCGACAATTCCACATCAGGATACTCCTTCGCGGTTTCGATCACGACATCGCGCCACAACTGCGTCGTCTCAAGCACATTCATCTTGTCCACCGAACACACGCGCTTGTTGCGTTTGCGCGCCGCGTCAAACGCAACTTTCGCAATCCGACGAATCTCGCTCTCCGAATAGATCATCGTGTTGAAACCGACACGTTCCTGCTTGCCGTTGACCGCGCGCGTTTCGATTCCGCGCGGCTCGCCGAAATAAATATCGCCGGTCAACTCGCGCACAATCAGAATGTCGAGACCGGCCACTACGTCGGCTTTCAGCGTCGAAGCGTTCGCCAGTTGCGGATACACCACAGCAGGCCGCAGATTCGCAAACAGGTTCAAATCCTTGCGAATGCCGAGCAGCCCGCGCTCCGGTCGTTGCGGACGCGGCAGATTGTCCCACTTCGGCCCGCCGACCGCGCCGAGCAACACCGCGTCGGCAGCGCGCGCCTTGCGTTGCGTCTCCTCGGGGTACGGATCGCCGGTGGCGTCCACCGCACAACCGCCCAGCAAGCCGGTGTCCATCTCCAGCGCAATCGCGCCCTCTTTCTGCAGCGCGGAAAGCACCTTCACCGCTTCCGCCACAATTTCCTGACCGATGCCGTCACCGGGTATGACCAAAATTTTTGCCATCACGACTTCCTTTTGTTAATTGATTTAAACCACAAAAACTTTTAACCACGAAAAAACACGAAATTTTCTAAACTCTTTGCATCATGTTTTTCTGATCCCTGATTCCTGTTCACGCGAAGGCGCGAAGCCGCGAAGCCGCGAAGGGAAAGCCCCCTTTTCAAAGGGGGTGCCCGCCGAAGGCGGGCGGGGGTTTGTCACCCTCCCCTTCAAGGGGAGGGCTGGGGTAGGGATGGGGTTCATCATTTTCCCCTCCCCTTCCCCCCTCTCCCCCACCCCTCTCCCGCAAGCGGGAGAGGGGATCTGATTCCTGACCTCTGACCTCTGACCTCTGACCTCTGACCTCTGACCTCTGACCTCTGACCTCTGACCTCTGACCTCTGACCTCTGACCTCTGACCTCT
>WQTW01000123.1 GCA_009786085.1 Pseudomonadota bacterium
CATTCANCCATGCGAGGCACTCCTCGGCATCCCTTCGCGTCTTCGCGTCTTCGCGTGAGATATTCAACCACATAACCCACTCATATTTCAAAAGAACCTTAACAAGTTCCATCATTTGTCGTCAACTTGCAGAATCGCCAAAAACGCTTCCTGCGGAATTTCAACACTGCCGACCGCTTTCATCCGCTTTTTACCGGCTTTCTGTTTTTCCAGCAGCTTGCGTTTGCGCGTGATGTCGCCGCCGTAACACTTCGCCAGCACGTTCTTGCGCATCGCCTTGATCGTTTCGCGGGCGATGATCTGGCTGCCGACCGCCGCCTGCACCGCCACGTCGAACATCTGCCGCGGGATCAGTTTGCGCATCCGCGCCGCCACATCGCGGCCACGGTACTGCGCCACCGAGCGGTGCACCATCGACGACAGCGCATCGACCCGCTCGCCGTTGATCAAAATATCGAGTTTGACCACATCGGCGCTCTGAAATTCCTTGAAATCGTAATCGAGCGACGCATAACCGCGCGACACCGATTTCAGCCGGTCGAAAAAGTCCATCACCACTTCGGCCATCGGCAAATCGTAGGTCAGCATGATCTGCCTGCCGACGTACTGCATGTTTTTCTGGATGCCGCGTTTTTCGGTACACAACGTCAACACCGAGCCGACATAATCCTGCGGCACCAGAATCGTCACCGTGATGATCGGCTCGCGGATCTCGGCGACGCGCGACAAATCCGGCAGCTTGGACGGGTTTTCGATCTCGACCGTGCTGCCGTCGTTCAGCAACAACTGATAAACCACCGTCGGCGCCGTCGTGATCAAATCCATGTCGTATTCGCGCTCCAGCCGCTCCTGCACAATGTCCATGTGCAACAGGCCGAGAAAACCACAGCGAAAACCGAAGCCCAGCGCCTGCGAAACTTCCGGCTCGTAATGCAGCGAAGCATCGTTGAGCTTCAGCTTGTCGAGCGCGTCGCGCAACGCTTCGTACTGGTTGGATTCGACCGGATACAGTCCAGCGAACACCTGCGGCTTGACATCCTTGAAACCCGGCAGCGGCGCGCTCGCCGGTTTCTGCGCCAGCGTCACCGTATCGCCGACCTTCGCCGCTTTCAGTTCCTTGATACCGGCGACGACAAAACCGACCTCGCCCGCCGACAGCGATGGTTGCGATACCGACTTCGGCGTGAAAACGCCCAACTGCTCGCACTGGTAAGCCGCGCCGGTTGACATCAGCTGAATCTTGTCGCGCTGCTTCAGCGTCCCTTCGACCACCCGCACCAGCATCACGACGCCGACGTAATTGTCGAACCAGGAATCGATGATCAACGCCTGCAACGGCGCTTCGGGATCGCCCTTCGGCGGCGGCACCTTCGCGACGATCATCTCCAGCACGTCGTCGATCCCCTCGCCGGTCTTGGCGCTGATCCGTACCGCGTCGTCGGCTTCGATACCGACGATCTCCTCGATCTCCTCGATCACCCGCTCGGGTTCCGCCGACGGCAGATCGATTTTGTTCAACACCGGAAACACCTCGACGCCCTGCTCGATCGCCGTATAGCAGTTCGCCACGGTCTGCGCCTCGACGCCCTGCGATGCGTCCACCACCAGCAGCGCGCCCTCGCACGCCGCCAGCGAACGCGAAACTTCGTAAGCGAAATCCACGTGCCCCGGCGTATCGATCATGTTGAGCAAATACGTTTCGCCGTCACGCGCCTTGTAATGCAAGGCCGCCGTCTGCGCCTTGATCGTGATGCCGCGCTCGCGCTCGAGATCCATCGAATCGAGCACCTGCGCGCTCATCTCCCGATCCGACAAACCGCCGCAACGCTGGATCAGGCGATCCGCCAGCGTCGATTTGCCGTGATCGATATGAGCGATGATTGAAAAATTGCGTATAAACTGCACAAAAAATTCCCGGAGGTAATGAAAAATGCTCTGCGAAGCGCCCTGCCCGTCAAATCCTCGCAAAGCAAACGAGAGCCTTCCGTTTTGGCCGGCTCTCGCTCCAAAAGCGGTGTATTTTATCAGGGATCAGAGGCCGGGTATCA
The DNA here is from genome assembly GCA_009786085.1 of Pseudomonadota bacterium. Lineage (GTDB taxonomy): Bacteria > Pseudomonadota > Gammaproteobacteria > Burkholderiales > Casimicrobiaceae > UBA931. The sequence continues at coordinate 2,049 of WQTW01000123.1, forward strand.
GATATCAGATGTCAGATGTCAGCGATCAGAAAGTTAGCCGCAAAGAACGTAAAAGCCGTCATTCCCTCGGAATTTGTCCCTGCGAAGGCGGGGCGCAGGAATCCGGGAAACGCTTTTCTGATTCCTGATTTCTGACATCTGATCCCTGATCCCTGCCCTCTGACATCTGACCGCGCCGACGCTCACGCCAGAGCGTCCAGCCGGTCGTCACAAATCCCGACGAGGCGTAGAGCACGGAGCAGGTAAACAGCACCAGCGGCGGCTCGGAAGCGAGCAGCGCGAACGCCAGCACCAGAATCAGCACCGTCACAAACGGCACGCTCTTTTTCAGATTGACCGTCTTGAAGCTGTAATAGCGCAAATTGCTCGGCATGACGATTCCGGCAAAAAGCGTCACCACCCCGGCCAGCCACAGCACTTCCCGGCCATTCACCGCGTTTTCGTGAAACACCCAGACGAAGCTCGCCACCAGCGCCGCCGCGGCAGGGCTTGGAATGCCGGTGAACCAGCGCTTGTCCGCCGCGTCGAGCATGGTATTGAAGCGCGCCAGTCGCGCGGCAGCACCGGCGACATAAATGAACGCCGCGATCCAGCCCAGCTTGCCGAGGCCGTGCAGCGCCCACACATAAATCAGAAGCGCTGGCGCCACCCCGAACGACACCATGTCCGACAAACTGTCGTATTCGGCGCCGAAGGCGCTCTGCGTTTTGGTCAGCCGCGCCACCCGACCGTCGAGACTGTCGAGAATCGCCGCGATGAAAATGGCCCCGGCCGCCCGCCCGAAATGGCCGTTCATCCCCTGAACGATCGAGTAAAAACCGGCAAACAGCGCCGCCGTCGTGAACAAATTGGGGAGCAGATAAATCCCCCGCCGCCGACCGGCGTTCTTGCGGAGTACGCGCTCTTTGCGATCCTGATCGTAGAGGGACATAATGCCTTTCTTTAATGCAGTTCTGCCAACACCGTTTCGGTCGCCCGCACCTTCTGCCCGATAGTCACGCAGGCTCGCGCCGACACCGGCAAATAGACATCGACCCGCGACCCGAAGCGGATAAACCCGTAACGCTGGCCGCGCGTCAACGTATCACCGGCCTTGACGTAACAGAGAATTCGCCGCGCCACCAAACCGGCCACTTGCACACAGGTCACCGCCTGCCCGTTCGCCGTCGTCAGATGCAGCGCATTGCGCTCATTCTCGGTGGACGCCTTATCGACCGCCGCATTCAGGAAACGCCCGGGGTCATACCAGACTTTTTCGACCTTGCCATCCAGCGGGCTTCTTTGAGAATGCACATTAAAAACATTCATGAACACACTGATTTTCAAGGAATTTCTATCAAGGTACGGATCGTGCGCCTCCTCGACCTTGATCACCCGACCGTCCGCCGGACATAGAACCGCGTTGGGCTGCGCCGGAATTTCGCGCGCCGGATCGCGGAAAAACTGCAAAATGAAAACCACCACCAACCAGGCCAGCGCCGCCAGCCACCAGGGCGCCAACCAGGACAATATCAGTGCAATAAGTACCGCTCCCGCCAGAAACGGCCACCCTTCGCGGGCTATCAACGGATGAGGATAATTTCTCATGAATACAATGCCTTACAAAATATCTCTAATGTTGTTTATAACGATTTATGCCAACTCGGCGCGGGTGGGATTTTTCAAAGGATTTTTTCATTATATAGAATAAGCTTCACGCCCGACGGTTTTTCACCGATGGCTTTTCATTGTGGCGCTGCGTTGCGCCGATAACCATGATCTGCCCTCCCCCGCCAGATTGTCCCCGATTCGCCCGCCCGCCGCAACTTTTACGATGAAGCCGGTTTTCGCAACCCAGGCAGTTCCGGATTTTCCCGGCAGTGATAGACTTGCGGTTTTTCAACTTCCAGAGCACGCTTCGAATGACTTCCGCAGCTTCCGCGACCACCGCGACTCCCGACACCCCCAAAACCATCGCCAATCTCGAATTCCGCCCTTTGCGGCCATTGCCCCGCCTCATCTTCATGAGCCGCTGGCTGCAACTGCCGCTGTATCTGGGGTTGATCATCGCCCAGGGCGTTTATGTCTGGCTTTTCTGGGTCGAACTGATCCACCTGATCGAAGCAACCTTCGGCAACCAGGAAGCGATCCGCATGATCGTCGCCAACGTCACGCCGCCCGGCCAGGCAATTGTCGAGATGGCTCAACCGTCGGAAACAGTCATCATGCTGGTGATCCTGGGGCTGATCGACGTGGTGATGATCTCCAATCTTCTGATCATGGTGATCGTCGGCGGTTACGAAACCTTCGTCTCCCGCCTCGACCTCGACCGCCATCCCGACCAGCCCGAATGGCTGTCACACGTCAACGCCAGCGTGCTGAAAGTCAAGCTCGGCACCGCGATCATCAGCATTTCATCGATCCACCTGCTGAAAACGTTCATCAACGCGCACGCCTACGACGCCAAGACCTTGATTGCGCAAACGGCGATTCACCTCACCTTCCTGGTGTCGGCGATGGCCATTGCCGCCTGTGACCGTATCCTGCCGCACTACAATTCTCACCCGCAACACCACTGATAACCGGAGCCTTCCCATGAGTACCCTGATCCGCACCGAAGATTTTGTTCAAAGCATTGCTGACGCGCTGCAATACATTTCCTATTACCACCCGATGGATTACATCGACGCGCTGGGCAAAGCCTATGAAGCCGAGGCATCGCCCGCCGCCAAAGACGCCATCGCGCAAATCCTGACCAACTCGCGGATGTGCGCCGAGGGTCGCCGACCGATTTGTCAGGATACCGGAATCGTCGCCGCCTTCGTCAAAGTCGGGATGGACGTTCGTTTCGAGAACCCCGCGCGGTCGATCCTCGACATGGTCAACGAAGGCGTCGCCCGCGCCTACGCCGACAAAACCAACCCGCTGCGTTATTCCGTGCTGGCCGATCCGGCGGGCGCGCGCAAAAACACCCGCGACAACACCCCGGCCATCGTTCATCTCGACCTCGTTCCCGGCAACACCATCGACGTCAAAATCGCTGCCAAAGGCGGTGGTTCCGAAGCCAAATCGAAATTCGCCATGCTCAACCCGTCCGACTCCATCGTGGACTGGGTGATCAAAATGCTGCCGACGATGGGTGCCGGCTGGTGCCCGCCCGGCATCCTCGGCATCGGCATCGGCGGCACCGCCGAAAAAGCCATGCTGCTGGCCAAAGAAGCCCTGATGGAACCGGTCGATATCGCCGACTTGATCCAACGCGGCGCGAAAAACCGCCTCGAAGAACTGCGCCTCGAGATCTACGAAAAAGTGAACGCCCTCGGCATCGGCGCACAGGGCTTGGGCGGACTCTCCACCGTGCTCGACATCAAAATACTCGATTACCCGACGCACGCCGCCAACCTGCCCGTCGCGATGATCCCGAACTGTGCCGCCTGCCGCCACATCCACTTCACCCTCGACGGCAGCGGCCCCGCCGAACTGACGCCGCCGGACCTGTCACACTGGCCTAAAGTTACCTGGGCGCCGTCGCCGGAAGCGCGCCGCGTCAACCTCGACACCCTGACCCAGGAAGAAGTCGCCTCCTGGAAACCGGGCGAACGGCTGCTGCTGAACGGCAAAATGCTGACCGGCCGTGATGCCGCCCACAAACGGATCGCCGACATGCTGGCGCGCGGCGAAACCCTGCCCGTGTCGTTCAAAAATCGCGTGATCTACTACGTCGGCCCGGTCGATCCCGTCGGCGACGAAGCCGTCGGCCCGGCAGGCCCCACCACCGCCACGCGCATGGACAAATTCACCGAAACCATGCTGGCGCAAACCGGACTGATTGCGATGGTCGGCAAAGGCGAGCGCGGCCCCGTCGCCATCGACGCGATCCAAAAACACCGCGCCGCCTACCTGATCGCCGTTGGCGGCGCCGCCTACCTCGTCGCCAAAGCGATCAAACACGCAAAAGTCGTCGCCTTTGAAGACCTGGGAATGGAAGCGATCTACGAATTCGAACTCAAAGACATGCCCGTCACCGTCGCCGTGGACAGCAGCGGCCAATCGCTGCACAAAACCGGCCCGATTGAATGGCAGAAAAAAATCGGGAAAACGGATTAACCGCAAAGAACGGGCGTAGGTTGACGGTGAGCGGCCTTTAGAGCGTTTTCTGTTTGGTTGTGCACACTTTCGCGTTGCGCTGTTTTGTTCCCTCCCCTTCAAGGGGAGGGTTAGGGTGGGGATGGGGTTATCAGCAAGCGTAGCCCGGATAAGCGAAGCGCCATCCGGGTGTCAGGGATCAGAGGTCAGAGGTCAGGAATCAGAACGTAGGGGCGCGATTTATCGCGCCCTGT
>WQTW01000124.1 GCA_009786085.1 Pseudomonadota bacterium
ACGGTTACTCATGTTGCGCGCCTGCGGCGCTGCCTGGAATGTGAGAGAAAAGCATGTCATCAGAGACCATGACGCAGCACTTGTGTAGATACCTATGCCTTCAAGGGGAAGGAGCTTTCGTTCCTTCGCGCCTTCGCGTGAGGATATTTTTTTCGTGACCTTCGTGTTTTTCGTGGTTAAAGGTTTCCTCGTTCTTTGCGGTTGATTTGTTTTTGCTGGGATTCGCTTCGCTCATCGCCAGCCTACGTTCTTTGTGGTTAATTTCCGCAACCGTTCCGTGAAAAACGCTTCTGCGGTTATGGCCGTTCCATCGGGGTAACGTATCAGATACGCTTCTCCCGAGATGGAAGAACGAGAGGCGATGTGCTTGATGAAGTCTTCGGCGGTTTTTATGCTTGGTTTGGCTTTTGAATATTTGTGATGGAGGTGAGACACCGCATCGGCGACGCTGTGCGCTTTTCCGTTTCGGATGAATTGTGTGCCTTCCGGCGTGTCTCTGACCGATTCGATGAGCGCGGTGATTTTTTCCTCCTCGCTCATCGCATGATTTTTTCCATAAGTCAGCGCGGGCGCAAAGAGGAATAGCAGGAACAGCAGCCACCCTGCGTGATGCGCGATTTTTCGGAACGAATCAAAGCCGTTCATTTCACCCCCCATCCCAATCCCCGCCTCCGCGAGGACAGGCTCTTCCCCCGTAAGCGGGGGAAGAGTTTTCGCCCTCTCCCCCACCCCTCTCCCGCAAGCGGGCGAGGGGAAAATAGTGAAAGGGAGGGCGCCATGTTGCTACGGCACAAAATCGGTTTTCAGTTTTTTCGGGACGGCCAGGTTCTTCAAGCGCACGTATTGCGGTACGCCGTCTTTGAACGGTGGCGGCGCTTCGCCGCGAATCAGCGGCGTCAAATAAGCGCGCGCTTTGTCGGTGATCCCGTAACCATCTTTTGTGATGAAGTTTTTCGGAAGCATCTTTTCGTGGTTGGCGATTTTCGACAGCGGCATCGGTTCGATTTTCCAGCGGTACGGTTTCTCCGAGGTGCGCACGATCGCGGGCATCACGGCGTTGTGCCCGGCAAGCGCCAACTGCACGGCGGCGCGACCGACGGCGTAGGATTGTTCGAGATCGGTTTTCGAGGCCAGATGCCGCGCTGCCCGTTGCAGGTAATCGGCAACCGCCCAGTGGTATTTGTAGCCCAGTTTCGCTTTGGTGAGTTGTGCGATCTGCGGGCCGATGCCGCCCAGTTGCGCATGGCCGAACGCGTCGCGCGTACCGACTTCGGACATCAGTTTGCCGGAAGCGTCGCGCAATCCTTCCGACACGCCGATGCAGCAATAGCCGAACGCATCAACTTTTTTACGCACGGCAGCGAGGAATTTTTCTTCATCGAACGCGATTTCCGGAAAGAGCAGCAACAGCGGGATCGGTGTTTCTTTGTCGTCGGCAAGACCAACGGCCGCCGTGATCCAGCCGGCGTGACGCCCCATCACTTCCATCACGAAGATTTGCGTCGAGGTTTTGGACATCGACGCGACATCGAACGCTGCTTCGCGCATCGAGGTTGCGACATACTTGGCGACCGATCCGAAGCCCGGGCAGTTGTCGGTCAGCGCGAGGTCGTTGTCCACTGTTTTCGGCACATGAACCGCCTGCAACGGATAACCCAGTTTGTCGGCGATTTGCGAAACTTTGAGGCAGGTGTCCGCCGAATCGTTGCCGCCGTTGTAGAAAAAGTAGCCGATGTCGTGCGCGCGGAATACGTCGATCAAGCGTTCGTATTGCGCGCGCGATTCGTCGATGCCTTTCAGTTTGTAGCGGCACGAACCGAACGCGCCCGCCGGTGTGTGTTTCAGCGCCGCGATATTTTTGGCGCTCTCGCGCGAAGTGTCGATCAGGTCTTCGGTCAACGCGCCGAGAATACCGTTACGACCGGCATAGACCGCGCCGATTTTGTCTTTGTGTGCACGCGCCGTTTCGATAACACCGGCGGCGCTGGCGTTGATGACGGCGGTCACGCCGCCGGATTGTGCGTAAAACGCATTGCGTTGGGTGGTTTTTTTCATGGTGATTATCCAAATAAAAAATATTTTTACCGCAAGGAACGCAAAGAACAAACCCCCGCCCGTCTTCGACGGGCACCCCCTTTGAAAAGGGGGCTGGACATCGCGTCTTCGCGTGAATAAAAAAAGCCGTCATTGCGAGCAAAGCAAAGCAATCCAGAAAATGTGCGCAACGAAAAAACATTGGGTTGCTTCGTCACTTCGTTCCTCACAATAACGCCTTTCTGATACCTGTCCTCTGAGATGGCTACGCTTGCTTTTACCCCTCTCCCCCGACCCCTCTCCCGCAAGGGGAGAGGGGAGGGAGCTTTCGTTCCTTCGCGGCTTCGCGCCTTCGCGTGAGGCCAAAATGCGGGCGAGACGCCCGCGCTCCGTTTTTCTCCGCGCACTCCGCGCCTTCGCGTGAGGCCAAAACGTCGCGGTTCGCTACGCTCACCACGACCTATGCGCTGCTTTCTGATTCCTGACCTCTGATCCCTGCTCACCCCACCGCCACGTCCTGCAACGAGGCGCGATTGACCTGTCCCAGCAAGCGCCGCCCCGGCGCGTAATCCGATTGCAGCGTCAATGCGCGCTCGGCGCAAGCCCGCGCTTCCTGCCGGTCGCCCTGCTCCAGATACAGTTGCCCCAGGTTGCACAGAAACGCCGGATCGTAGGGGCGCACTTGTGTCGCCAACGCCTGCGTTTCCAGCGCTTCCGCCGTGTGCCCCTGCATCCGCGCAACCATCGCCCGCAAATTCAGCGCCCAGGGATCGTTGAAGCTCAACGCCAACACGTCCTCAATTTTGGCGTGCGCCTCGCTCCATTCCTCTTTCTGCGCCGCAGCCGCCGCGTCCTGCAACAACGGTTCGACTTGCGCAATCAAGGCTTCGTGCTTCGCCTGCCATTTCTCGTAAACCCGATCACGGAAACGCACAAAACGTTCGGGATCATGGTTGCGACCGCCCGCGGTTCCCGATGAACCGGCATCGACGTACCACAGATAACTTTGCAGCGGCTCGAAATAAAAGGTCGTGCGTTGCGCGCATTGCAAAAAGAAATCCCAATCTTCGTGAATGTCGAGCGACGGGTCGAAGCGACAGCCGGATTCGATCAACGGTCGGGAAATCAGCGTCGCCGACAAATGGATGAAGTTGCGCGTATAAAGTTCGATCAACGCGAACGGCTGGCCGAACGGTTCGCGGCGTCCGTCGTTGAACACGGCTTGCGCCAGCGTGTGAACGATACCGGCGCCGTCGGCGCGGGTAGTGGCATCGACCAGATGGGCGATGTGTTCCGGCAGGAACTCATCGTCGTCGTCGAGAAACGTGATCCACTCGCCGGTCGCCGCTTCCAGGCCGGCGTTGGCCGCCAGCGGTCGCGGCAGCCGCGTTTCGGAAGTCACCAGCCGCAACGGATGCGGTCCGGCGCGGTCTTCCAGCGGCGGATGGGAAGGGCCGCAAGCGGCCACGACCAGAATTTCCAGATTCGGATACGTTTGTGCAGCCAGCGAGGCCAGCGCGGTGGCAAGGCTCTCCCGCGCCATGCTGCGAACGATCACGGAAACGCGGGGCAGGCTCATCTCATCTCCTCACGATTCCAGCGCGGCCAGACAGGCGGCACGGATGGCGTCAACGCTGCCGACACCCGCCACTTTCCGATAACGCGGCGCGCGCGCATCGCCGCGTTTCGCCCAATCGCCGTAGTAAGTCACCAGCGGCGCGGTCTGCGCGTGGTAAACCTCCAGACGCTTTTTGACGGTCTCCTCGCGGTCGTCGTCGCGCTGAATCAGCGGTTCGCCGGTTTCGTCGTCCTTGCCGGCGTTTTTCGGCGGATTGAATTTGACGTGATAAGTGCGCCCCGACGCCACATGAACGCGCCGCCCGCTCATCCGCTCGACGATTTCCGAATCGGGCACCGCGATTTCCAGAACATAATCAATGGCGACGCCCGCTTCCTTCATCGCCTCGGCCTGAACGATCGTGCGCGGAAAGCCGTCAAAAAGATAGCCGTTGGCGCAATCCGGCGCTTTCAGCCGTTCGCGCACCAGCCCGATGATGATTTCGTCGGACACCAGCCCGCCGCTGTCCATCACCTCTTTCGCCGCCAAACCCAGCGGCGTCTGCGCCTTGACCGCCGCGCGCAACATGTCGCCGGTGGAAATCTGCGGAATGCCGAACGCTTCCTTGATGAACCCCGCCTGGGTTCCTTTGCCCGCGCCGGGCGGTCCTAACAAAATGAGCCGCATGTGATCCTTCCTGAAAAATTCCGCAAAAATTGCTTCGCATCGTCGTTTTCGTCGCCGTTTTCGGGCACGCGATGCTGACTCTCCGATTTTCTATGTTGCGCCGCGGCAGGTCAACCATTGCCGCGGTTTTCATGAGCGGCGCTTGACGCGCCGTATGTTTGCGCCCACAGTCGGCGGGCGACCGCCAAATCTTCCTCGGTATCGATCCCCGGCATCGGCGCTTCATCGACGACCTCGACGACGATCCGGTAACCGTGCCAGAGCGCCCGCAGTTGCTCCAGCTTCTCGATGGTTTCCATCGGCGCCACCGGCAGGGCCGGAAACAAGCGCAGGAACGACGCGCGATAAGCGTAAAGCCCGTAATGGCGGTACAGCGGATGTTCGGCCGGATACGCCGACAAAATGGCGTCTTCCGGCAGCGACGCCATCGCATCGCGCGCAAACGGGATCAGCGCCCGACTGAAGTACAGCGCGTAGCCGAAATGGTCGAGCACCGCCTTGACGACGTTCGGATTGCGCGCTTCGGCAAGCGACCGCAGCGGATGGCAGGCCGTCGCCATCGCCGCGTCCTCGTGCAGCACCAGCTTTTCGGCAACGCGCTCGATCAGCGTCGGCGGCAGAAAAGGCTCGTCGCCCTGAACGTTGACGACGATACTGTGATCGGACAACCCCAGCGCGTCCACCGCTTCGGCAAGCCGGTCGGTGCCGGTTGGATGGTCGGCGCGGGTCATCAGCGTTTCGACACCGGCGTCGTTCACCGCCTTCTCAATACGCGCATCGTCGGTCGCCACGATCACCCGTGCGCTGCGGATGCGCGCCGCCTGCTGGGCAACGCGCACCACCATCGGCGCACCGCCGAGATCGGCCAGCGGCTTGCCCGGCAAACGGGTCGAGGCGAAACGGGCGGGGATGATGATCGTGAATGACATAAGAAATTCTACCGCAAAGAACGCAAAGAAAACCTTTCAACCACGAAAAACACGAAGGCCACGAAAAATATTCTCACGCGAAGCCGCGAAAGCGGAGAACCCACAAAAACCAGCTCACGCGAAGGCGCGGAGAAGGTTCTCCCCTCTCCCCTCGCGGGAGAGGGGTCGGGGGAGAGGGGGCTTTTTGCACGGTGACGGGAAGCAGATTGCTTCCCCCACGAGCAAAACGCACCGATTGAGGCGTAGGGGCGGCAACCTGCCGCCCGCAACAAACTCCTTCGCGTGAAATGGTTTTCTGACCTCTGACTTCTGACCTCTGACTTCTGACCTCTGACTTCTGACTTCTGACCTCTGACCTCTGACCTCTGACTTCTGACCTCTGACTTCTGACCTCTGACTTCTGACCTCTGACCTCTGACCTCTGACCTCTGACCTCTGACCTCTGACTTCTGACTTCTGACATCTGACTCAGCGCAACGCCTCAATCTCATCCGGCTCCAGTTTCCGCGCTTCATCCTCAAGCATCACCGGAATGCCGTCGCGGATCGGGTACGCGAGTTTGGCGCTTTTCGAGATCAATTCCTGACGCTCGGCGTGGTAGACCAGCGCCCCGCGCGTAACCGGACAAACCAGAATTTCCAGCAACTTGAGATCGAGCTTGGGCGAAGCGGTGTTTTCATTCATGGGTTTCTCCTGAAATTCCTCGTTGCGGCAAACTGCCGCGCAAGGTTTCCTCAATAAACTGCAACAACGCGGGCGCGATGGTTCCGGCAATCGGCAGATACCAGCAACGTTCATCGGCCATCGTCGCGCACTTGACCGCGTCTTTTTCGGTCATCAAAATCCAGCGCGCTTCAGGCAGCGCCAGATCCGCCGCCGTAAAACGGTGGTGGTCGGCAAACGGATGCGTCACCGCGCGAATGCCGAGCCGCCGCAACATCGCAAAAAAACGTTCGGGGTGACCGATACCGGCGACCGCGTGCACACCCTCTTCCTTCACAAAAAAATCCATCGCGCGCTGTTCGTCGGGTTTTGTTACGCTGCGCCAGACTTCCGCTTTCAGCGTCTGCCGGAATACCGGAACGGCTCCCCTCTCCCCTTGCGGGAGAGGGGTAGGGGGAGAG
>WQTW01000125.1 GCA_009786085.1 Pseudomonadota bacterium
TGCTGTCTGTCTCCGCCGGTTCCGCGTTCGCTACGCTCACGCTCCACCGACGGTTACTCATGTTGCGCGCCTGCGGCGCTGCCTGGAATGTGAGAGAAAAGAAGAGCGCATGTCATCAGAGACCATGACGCAGCACTTATGTAGATACCTATGCCCCTTGTGGGAGGGGTCGGGGGCAAGGGGTGTGCCCCAAAACCACCCCGATATTAAGCCCATGTCTTAAAATGTCTCTAAAAAACCACTCTTTTCGAGACATTTTGGATACCCCTGATAAAAAAGTGGTATTTTATCCTTCGTTTTATTGACACAAACCATCATCTCATTAACAATTATCAATCAGTTTACTTGTAAAACAACTTCATAGGGAAAACGATTATGCGACTCAACACTTTTACCGACTATGCAATACGCACGCTTATTTATCTGGCGCTCGTTAAGGACACGAATCTGGTCACGCGCCGCGAAATTGCTGCCGCTCATGATATTTCCGACAATCACTTGATGAAAGTCGTCCATTTCCTGTCGCGCAACGGCTATATCGAAACCGCGCGCGGCAAAGGCGGTGGTATGCGTCTGGCGCACGCGCCGGAAAAAATCAACATCGGCAAACTGATCCGCAATTGTGAGTCCGATATTCCTATCGTCGTCTGCTTCAAGAGCGATCGTCGTGCGGGCAAAAGCTGTTGCAAGCTGGACGGCATTTGCGCGCTCAAGGGTTTCCTGAGCGATGCGCATACGGCGATGTACAAATCGCTGGAGCGCCACACGCTTGCTGATCTCCTCGTCAAAAAAACGGCGTTGCAGAAACGCCTCGGATTGAAGTAACACGCCTGCGCATTCACTTCTCACCCTCTCTCCCCTCGCGGGAGAGGGGAGTGAAGCGCAGCCATCGCGGCGTTAGCTTACGGCGTTACGCTTTGTCGGCGCTGGTTCCTGACCGCTGAAAGCGGTACAGCGCCAGTTGTCCGAACACGTTCGGCAGGAACGTCACCGGCGCATCGTCGGCCAACACCTGTCGTGCCAGCACACGGTAATGACGTTCGGCCAGAAAATGGTCGAAGTCTTTGACCGTACACAAATGAATGTTCGGCGTGTCGTACCACTGATACGGCAGCGATTCAGACACCGGCATCCGACCGCGCAACAATTGCCAGCGATGCGACCAATGCCCGAAATTCGGAAACGTGACGATCGCTTCGCGTCCCACGCGCAACATGCTTTCGACCAGCGCTTCCAGCCGGTGCATCGCCTGCAAAGTTTGCGACAAAATCACGCAATCGAAACTGCCATCGGCAAAATCGGCCAGCCCGCTTTCGAGATCGCGCTGCAACACGTTGACGCGGTTGACGATGCTGGCTTTGACGCCCTCGATCGAAATCTCGACGCCGTAACCGCTCACCTGTCGCGTCCGCCGCAGATACGCCATCAAACTGCCGTCGCCGCAGCCCAGATCGAGCACCCGCGCACCGGGCGCGACCCAACTGGCGATCAACGAAAAATCGCTGCGCACGGTTTTTTCCTGAACGTTGCGTTCGTTGTTCATCACGCGGCCTCCTGTTCTTTGAGTTCGGCGGCGATTCGCTCATAGTAGGCCCGCACCGTCGCGTGGTACTGCGCGTCGTCGTGCAAAAACGCATCGTGCCCGTGCGGCGCGTCGATCTCGGCGTATGAAACATCGCGCCGGTTGTCGATCAGCGCCCGCATGATTTCACGCGAGCGCTCGGCAGGAAAACGCCAGTCCGTCGTGAACGAAATGATCAGAAACGCGCAACGCGCTTCCGCCAGCGCCTTCGACAAATCGCCGTTGTGCGTCGCCGCCGGATCGAAATAATCGAGCGCTTTGGTGATTCGCAAATACGTATTCGCGTCGAAATAACCGGCGAATTTTTCGCCCTGATGGCGCAGATACGATTCGATCTGAAATTCCGGCGCGAAGGAAAACTTCAAACCCTCGCGCAACTGCCGCCCGAACTTCGCTTCCATCTGCTCGCCCGACAAATACGTGATGTGTCCCAACATCCGCGCCACCCGCAAACCGCGCTGCGGTCGCGTGCCATGCCGCGCATAATGGCCGTCGAAAAAATCGGGGTCGGAGAGAATCGCCTGCCGCGCCACCTCATTGAACGCGATGTTTTCCGCCGACAGCTTCGGCGCCGACGCGATCACCAGCCCATGCGACACGCGCGCCGGATAACGAATCGCCCAACACAACGCCTGCATGCCGCCGAGCGAACCGCCCATCACCGCCGCCCAGCGCGTGATCCCGAGAAAATCGGCCAGCCGCGCCTGCGCATCGACCCAATCCTCGACCGTCACCAGCGGAAAATCCGCGCCCCAGGGCTGCCCCGTCGCAGGATTGATCGACACCGGCCCGCTCGAACCGAAACAACTGCCGAGATTGTTGACGCTGACGACGAAGAAGCGCGTCGTGTCGAGCGGTTTGCCGGGGCCGATCATGTTGTCCCACCAGCCGACCTTGTCCGGCGCGTCCTCATAATAACCGGCGACATGGTGCGACGCATTCAGCGCGTGACAAATCAGCACCGCGTTCGAGCGATCCTTGTTCAACGTGCCGTAAGTTTCGTAGGCCAGCTCGAACGAATCCAGCGTCGTGCCGCACACCAGCGGCAGCGGCGTCGTGAACTGCGCCTGCTGCGGCACAACCGCGCCCACCGAATGCGCCACGCCATCCATTCTGGTTGTCAACGAAGAGACCATCATCCACTCCTTGCCACAAACACACGACAAAAACCCGACCAGCGTTTTGGCCAATCAGGCGGGCAGTTTGACAAAGGGAAGATGCTTCGCTGCGCCGTTTTAGCCGTATTTATTGCGCGCCCGCAAGCTGGAACAAATCGGCGCGTTTGACTTCCCGCTCATTATACAGATATCAGATGTCAGATGTCAGAAGTCAGAAGTCAGAGGTCAGAGGGCATAGGTTGGCGGTGAGCCTGCGAACCCCAACACGCAAGCGCGTAGGGCATAGGTTGGGGTGAGCCTGCGAACCCCAACACGCAAGCGCGTAGGACATAGGTTGGGGTGAGCCTGCGAACCCCAACACGCAAGCGCGTAGGGCATAGGTTGGGGTGAGCCTGCGAACCCCAACACGCAAGCGCGTAGGGCATAGGTTGGGGTGAGCCTGCGAACCCCAACGGGTCGGTCTCACGCGAAAGCGTGTAGCCCGGATAAGCGAAGCGCCATCCGGGGGTTGCCTCACGCGAAGGCGCAGCAAGCATATATAGGTTGGGGTGAGCCTGCGAACCCCAACGGGTCGGTCTCACGCGAAAGCGTGTAGCCCGGATAAGCGAAGCGCCATCCGGGAGCCTGCCTACGGCGCGAAGCGCCGCTTGCACTTGGAGATGTGTAACGGAGCGCGGGCGTCCCGCCCGCGCTCCATTTTTCTCCGTGCCGCGTGAGAAACAAACCCCCGTCCGCCTTCGGCGGCCACCCCCTTTGAAAAGGGGGCAAGGCGGGGGCTTTCTGACATCTGATATCTGACACCTGATACCTGATACCTGATATCTGATACCTGACATCTGATATCTGACACCTGATACCCCCTCTCCCCCGCCCCTCTCCCGCAAGGGGAGAGGGGAGTTTCGTTCCTTCGCGGCTTCGCGGCTTCGCGTGAGGCTAAAAACGTCGCGGTTCCCGCCACGCTTCGCTCGCGGCTGAAGGCCGCTCACCACGACCTATGCGCTGATACCTGACATCTGACATCTGACATCTGATACCTGACATCTGACATCTGACATCTGATATCTGATATCTGACACCTGATACCCCTGTGACTAAAAAGTGACGCCCCGCAAGAAACCGCTGCGCCGCGCCTTGTTTTACTTTACGTTGCCTTTTTTGCGGTTAGAATGGTCTCTGGTTTTTGTGCGGAGGCGAGCAAGCCTCCCTTTGCTTTCCTCTCCTGATCCGCCCCGCTTGCGGGAGAGGTGACCGCCCCGGCAGGGGAGCGTGGTGGGGATGGGGTTATCAGGAATCAGCCATTCAGGAGGAAAAACAATGAAAAGCAAAATGTTGTCTATCGTGCTCGTGGTCTTGGGTTTGTGTTTTGCCCCCGTTGCGGCTTGGGCGCAGGACAGCAACAACACGATCGACATATCCGTGACGCGCACGGGGGATGTCACGTTTACAAACTGGAGTTACATCCATGGCTCGTCACTCTATAACGTCACCGGCAACGTCAACGTCATCGGCAGCGCTACTTTACCAAACAGCGCATCCTTTGAACTCATCGCCGACCCCGGCGTGACGGTGACTTGGCAAGCCGAGCTGACAGGCGCCACCGGTAACGGGGTGGGGCTTATGGAGTTGGGTCTCAACGGCGCAGGCTTCGCCAACTTTGTGCTCGACACCGGTGGCCGTATTACGCAAAATGGCAGCGGCGGAGCCCCCATCCCGGGTGTGGCAATTTCGGCCACGCCCTTCAACGTCACGGTGAACGGAGGCGAAATTAACTGCACCGATGCCGCCGATGCGATTTACGCCGGTACCGTCGTTATCAACGACGGCGCGGTGACCGCCAACGAGGGTGTTGCGATTAACTCCAATTCGGTCACCGTCACCGGCGGCACGGTGTCCTCTGCCAAAAGCTATGCCATCGACGGCAGCGGCGGCAGCGGCGGCGATGTCATCGTCAGCGGGGGCACGGTCAAAACCGACAGCGACATGGCGATTTACGCCCCGGGCGGCAGGGTCACGGTCAGCGGCGGCACGGTTGAGAGCACGTCGATCACTTCTTTTAACGGCACCATCGTAGCCCCCAACATGGGCCCAAGCCCCGGCACCGTCACAATCAGCGGCGCCGGCGCCGTCATCTCGGCTTCCGGTGTGGCGATTGACTCCGACGACGTCACCGTCACCGGCGGCTCGGTCAGCGTGGGAAGGGGCGGCACGGCGATTGGCGTCGGCGCGGGTAAAGCGCTTATCAGCGGCGGTGAGATCCGCGCGACGGGCGCAGACGGCACGGGGATTCGCGGCGGCGCGAACAGCCGCATCGAAATAACGGGCGGCGAGGTTCGGGCGGGGGAACGAGGCGTTGTGGGCGCTAGCGTTCGTGGAGACGCGATTTTCTCCGAGGGCATTCTTGTCACGGTCACTGGCGGAGCGATCATCGCGGAGGGGTTTGACAGCAAGGCGATTGGCTCGCCGGTACCCACAGCCGCTCCTTTCGACGCCCACAGCGACATCGTCATCCGGGTGACCGGCGGCACGGTGAGCTGCATTGCCGGGGAGACACCTGCGGGTTTGGCCGAATGCATGGCGTTTTCCACCAACGGCGTGGCCGCGTTTTTAACGGGAACGGCACGCGAAGGCTCCTACCATAGCGGGGATTATTTTGGCATGATCGTCGAAGTGGGCAGATTGAATGTGCCTCTGTTGTTTGCCGGTACGACAAACGAGCTGACACCGTGGACATTTTCAGGCACCCCCAGTTTTTCCTGGGAAAACCCTTTGACGCAGGGAAACCCGGCGCTTATCGAGACTTCGCGAACCTCTGGCGTCACGACACTGATCCGCAGTATCGACTGGGGAACCGTGGTGGGGGATGCCCCGGTGATCACCTCGGCGAACAGCACGACGGTTCGTTACGCCACGCCCAGCACGTTCCAGGTGACCGCGACGGGCGTTCCGACGATGGCGTACAACTTGTCCGGGGCGAGTATCCCATCAGGCGTAACCATCGACGGCGCAAGCGGCGTCATCACGATTGCGGAAACGGTCGGTATTGGAATGTATACATTCGATATCACGGCTACGAACGGTTCGGGCAGCGACTCGCAGGCGTTCACGCTGAACGTGGAAACGGAGGTCATCCTCAGCGCGGCGATTGGCGTCACCGCGCCAGTGAGGGGCGCTACGATGAACACGGCTGTGGTGACGTGCGGCGCTAACTTTAGCTGCGGCACGGTGAACTGGAATCCTCCACATAATCCGTTCGAGGGCGGCCGGCAATACACCGCTTCAGTGACGTTGACGGCGAACACCGGCTACACGTTTACGGGAGGATTGACGGGCGCGACGACGATCAACGGAAATAACGCGACAGTGACAAACAACACCGGCAACACGGTCACGCTGTCGTATCAGTTCCCGGCGACGGCGGCAACGCCTATCGCCAACGCGGCGATTACCGTGAC
>WQTW01000126.1 GCA_009786085.1 Pseudomonadota bacterium
CGCGCCCTGTTTGTTCTCACGCGGAGACGCAATCAAGAATCAGAAAAGCCCCCTTTTCAAAGGGGGTGGCCGCCGAAGGCGGGCGGGGGTTTGTTGAAAAACATTCACCGCAAAGAACGCATAGAGCGCAAAGAAAAAACTGGCGTCATTGCGAGCGAAGCGAAGCAATCCAGCGTTTTTTGCACACCTTTTCTGGATTGCTTCGCTTCGCTCGCAATGACGGCTTTTTTTATTCACGCGAAGGCACGAAGCCGCGAAGAAGCCGAACACGCCACACACGTTTGCCGTCATTCCCGCGGGGCCTGCCCCCGCGAAAGCGGGGGGCGGGAATCCAGAAAATAGCCTCACGAAAAAAGAAAACGTGTGTTTTGCCGATGCAAAGGTTGGGAGGTTTGAAAATTGAATATCCAGAGGAAGAAAGCCCTCTCCCCTACCACTCTCCCGCAAGCGGGAGAGGGAATCGTTCCTCCGCGTGAGGATATTTTTCGTGGCTTTCGTGTTTTTCGTGGTTAAAAGGCTTTTTTCTTCGCGGCTTCGCGTGAAATGAATAGGGCGGGTTTGAAACCCGCCCCTACATGCTCAGACGTTTTTTCTTTAGGCTCTATGCGTTCTTTGCGGTTAAATTGTTTTTTTCTTCCCGGACGGCGCTTCGCTTGTCCAGGCTACACGCTGACATCCCCATCCCCATTGCCCTCTCCCCTACCCCTCTCTCGCAAGCGGGAGAGGGAATCGTTCCTCCGCGTAAGGATATTTTTCGTGGCTTTCGTGTTTTTCGTGGTCAAAAGGCTTTTTTCTTCGCGCCTTTGCGTGAGATAACAAGGGCGGGTTTGAAACCCGCCCCTACATGCGCAGACGTTTTTTCTTTACGCTCTATGCGTTCTTTGCGGTTAAATTGTTTTTTTCTTCCCGGATGGCGCTTCGCTTATCCGGGCTACGCCCCCTACCCTTGTTTATCAAACCCCACGAACCGATAAACAAATTTTGTCGTCGCCAAGCGACAAAATCGAAAAGAGAGCAATGCCATTGCAAAAAACCCGCACTTACGGCAAGGATAATGGGGGCTTCCAACCCTTCCACAAAGTGTTATAGTCACGAGTTGAAACAACGCGGCCTGACTATCAGGGAGTGATCGCAGGCAGGGTACCCGTAACTTTTCAATCATTCTTCGCAGGAGAACGCAATGATTCGCCGTTTAGGATTTCTCTGTGCCGGTTTGCTGGTTTTGCTCTCGACAAACCTGTTGGCCTTCACGATTGATACCACCAATCGTACTGAGGTGCGCTACGCTTACGACACCATCTACGTTCCCGCCTTCAATGTTCCTTCCGGCTGGAGCGGCAACATAGGAGCCTGCAACGCCGGAACCACCTCTTTGGCGCATCAGAAGGCGACCATCAACGCAGCGAATTTTTATCGTGCGCTGACGGGGCTTCCTCCGGTACGTCTGATCAGCGATATTGCCGATGGCGCATCCACGGATCCCGTTGTCGTTCAAAACACTGCTGTCGTCAACCGTGCGCGGGCGGCAGCGCTGTATATGGCCGCAAACAACACCCTGACCCATAGTCCCGTCACCAGCGGTACCTGCTATAGCGCAGATGCGCTTGCCGGCGCCAGTACGTCCAATCTGGCTGGAGGGCACCCAAGCACGTATATCATCGGACCGCGCGCCATAGAAATGTATATGAACGACGACGGCGCCGACAACGAGAGCCTTGGGCATCGGCGTTGGATACTTTTCTCGCAGCAGGTTGGTCTTGCGACCGGCGACGTCCCCAACCCCGTTCCCACCAGCTATTCGTCCAACGCTCTGCGCGTCTTTGCGGCTTCTGGCGAAAATACAACCCTCTTTCGCAGCGCTACGGCCTTGCCCTCTTCCTGGGTCGCTTGGCCAAGTCCCAACTTTGTTCCCCGTCAGTTGATCCCCTCGTCGGGGCGCTGGTCGATTTCCTATCCGGGCGCTAACTTTAGCAACGCTACGGTAACGATGACCGCAAGTGACGGTACCCCCGTTACAGCTCAGTCTTTTACAACCTCCAGCGGATCCGGCGACAACACGCTGCGCTTCGAACCAATCGGCCTGCCAGCTTTCAGCACAGGCATGGCCGATACTTCCTACAAGATCGTCGTGTCGGGCGTCGCCGGCACAGGCGTTCCTTCGTCTTACTGCTATACCGTCACCGTCTTTGATCCCGACAGCGCAGGCAGCGCCACCGCGCCCGATCTTTGCGCGACCGGAAGCACGGGAGACATCATCAACCTGAGCGACACCAGTCCGCCCAACAGCGGCAACGGCTGGACGTACCAGAATAGCGTTTACACCATCGCAAGCAACGCGAACGTGACCGTCATCAACAACAACCAACAACCCGCGGCCAGCCTGCGCCGCCTTGTCGTCGCGGCCAACGCAACCGACGTCACGATCACGCTGCGTGGCGCTTCGATCACTGACCTCGGCAGCACACAAAGCGCGTTGCTGCTGAACACGGGCGCAAACGTCAAGCTGATTCTGGCGGATGGCTCAACCAACACCCTGACAGCCTGGAACAACGCAGGCATTCAGACCACCGGCGCAACGCTGACGATTGAAGGTGATGCCGCAGGCACGGGCGTTCTGAACGCGAACGGCAGCGGCAACGGCGCCGGTATCGGCGGCACCACCAGCGGCGACGGAGGAACGATCACCATCAACGGCGGGACGATCAACGCGAAAGCCACCGGGAGTTACGGCGCAGGCATCGGCGGCGGTCAGCTCGGCGCGGGCGGCACGATCACCATCAACGACGGCATCGTCAACGCCACCGGCTTCTTTGGCGCAGGCATCGGCGGCGGCGCTAATAGCGGCGCGGGCCAAACCGGCAGCAGCGGCGGCACGATCACGATCACCGGCGGCACGATTACCGCCACGAACACCAGTTGCGGCGCGGGCATTGGCGGTGGCTGGGGAGGCCCTGGCGGCGACATCACCATCAGCGGCGGTATCGTCACCGCCATCGGCGGCGGCGCCAACCATGCTAGCTGGGGCAGCGGCGCGGGCATCGGCGGCGGCGGTCGTTACAACGCCAGTGCCGCAACGGAAGGCGCTGGCGGCAATATCCTGATCTACGGTGAAAACACCAAAGTGACCGCGAAAGCGGGACACGCTGCCGCGCAGGACATCGGTGCGGGCGTCAGTCCCGACAGCACCCTGGCCGCACAAGGCAATGTCTTCGTCGCGCTATCGCAGGGCCATCTGTTGGGAAGAAACGATCTGGAAATCGGCAACCCCGTTTCGCTCACCGCAATCCCGGCAACGGCAGCAGGCATCGTAAAGGCCACCCTGCCCGCGCCGTTCAACGCAGCGCCGTTCGCTGGTGGCGCGTATGAATTGCTGACCGGCCTCGGAACAGGAGCGAACAGCAAAAACCTGTCGGTCACCACAACATTCACGACGCAAAACCTCGGCTTCGCGCTGAACGGCTACAACGTCGCCCCCGATCCGGTCGCGGGCGATCATCTCCTGGCTGCGAACGCACAGGTCGATTTCAGCAAGACGATCAGCATCACGACCCAACCAGCACCCACAACAACAGTCACCGTAGGCCAGATCACGCAAAGCCTGACCATTTTGGCATCGGTGTCCCCAAGCGGCACGCCGGAGTATCAGTGGTACAGCAACACGACGAACAGCAACGTCAACGGCACGCTGATAAACGGCGAAACCGGCGCGAGCTTTGCGATTCCGACAACGCTGGCAATAGGCACGCATCACTACTACTGCGTCGTGACGGTGGAGAACGAGATTCCGACGCCCAGCAACGTAGCGACCGTCACCGTGATTCCGCAAGTGCTGACCGGCGCAGCAACGATCAGCAACACGAACCCGCGCATCGGGGACACGCTGACCGGCTCGCTTGTGGGCGGGAACAACACCGGCACACTGGCGTACACCTGGAAGGACGGAGCCAACAATACCCTGGGAACAGGAGCGACGTACGCGGTGCTGGTGGGCGATCTCAACAAAACGATCACGCTTGAGATCATGTCGAGCGTGGAAACGGGAACGCTGATAAGTGCGGCGACGGCAGCGGTGTTGAAGAAAGCTGCGCCTGCCGCGCCTGCCGCGCCGACGCTTGTCTCCAAGACGCACAACAGCGTGACGCTGACGGCCATTGCGGGTTACGAGTTCTCAAGGGACAGCGTGACATGGCAAGTGAGCAATGTGTTCGGCGGCTTGATGCCAAGCACGCCTTACTCGTTCTATCAGCGGATCGCAGAAACGGCGGATACTCTGCCGTCGCCGGCAAGCTCTGCGCTGCCGGAAACCACCGATGCTCATGTCGGAACGAATGAGATCGACCTGAGCGAGACGGATATCCCACCAGTGGGCATCGGCTGGACCTACGCGAACAACGTTTACACCATCCTCGATGGCGCGGACGTGATCGTGACGGGCAATAACGCAGGTAGCCAGCGCCGCCTCGCTGTCGAAGCGGGCGCGGAAGCGATCATCACGCTGGACGACGCTTCCATCACCGGCTTGGGCAACAACCAAAGCGCTCTGCTGCTGAACGCAGGCGCGGACGTCACGCTCATCCTGCTGGATGGCACGGCCAACACGCTGACGGGAGGCGAAAGCGCTGCAGGCATCCAGACCACCGGCGCAACCTTGACCATCGAGGGCGACGCCGCAGGCGACGGCGTTCTGAACGCCAACGGCGGCAGCGGCGGCGGCGGCGCGGGCATCGGCGGTGCAGGCGGCAGCGCGGGCGGCGCAGGCGGCGCAGGCGGCGCAGTCACGATCAACGGAGGGGTGGTTCATGCCAGCGGAGCAGGCGCAGTAGGCGGCGCAGGCATCGGCGGCGGCGGCGGCAGCACGGGCGGCACGGGCGGCGCGGGCGGCGCGGGCGGCGCGATCATGATCAACGGCGGCGAGGTCACCGCCAACGGCGGCTCCAGGGGCGCGGGCATCGGCGGCGGCGGCGGCTTCGCCATGGGCGCAGGCGGCGCGGGCGGCGCAGTCACGATCAACGGAGGGGTGGTTCATGCCAGGGGCGGCACAGGCATCGGCGGCGCAGGCATCGGCGGCGGCGGCGGCTCGAGCGCAGCAGGCGGCGCAGCCGGCAACATCCTGATCTACGGCGAAGACACGCTGGTCACCGCAACAAAAGGAAGCGCAAACGCACAAGACATCGGCGCGGGATTCGGTAATGTTCTGGGCGCAGCAGGCAACGTGTTCGTCGCGCTGCCGAAGGGCAGCCTGCAAAACGCTTCGGGGGACATCGGCTACGATGTGCTGTTCACGGCGACTCCGCCATCGACCAGCGTTGTCACAGCGACGCTACCCGCGCCGTTTGATACAGCAAGCCCGATCAGCCTGATGACCGGACTCGACCCGACAGGAAAAACCTTCTCCGTGCTGACGACCTTCGGAGCGGGTAACACCATCGTGTTTGAATTGTTCAACTACGACGACAAGACGGCAACAGGCGACGAACTCAGCTCGGGAAGCGCAGAAATCCATTTCGCCCCGGCGGCGGTAACCCTGGCCGGCATTGCCGTCATGTCACAACCGGCGCAGTTGAGCTACACGGAAGGCCAGAACCTCGATCTGTCGGGGCTGGTGGTCACACTGAATTACAGCGACGGCTCCGCGCAAAATGTGCCGTTTGCCAGCTTTGGCGCAAACATCACGACAACTCCGGCGCACGGTGTGGCGTTGACAGTGGCGGCGCATCACAATACGGTCGTAACGGTAGAGCATACCGCCAGCGGTTTCACGGCAACGACGAATGCGTTGACGGTGAACCCGGCGTTCGTGGCGGTGACGAACATTACCGGCGTGCCGACGACGGCCACGGCAGGAACACCGCTCGCACTCTCCGGCACGGTGGTTCCCAATAACGCGACGAACCAGACCATCGCATGGAGCGTGCAAAACGCGGGAACGACAGGCGCGACCATCGTGGGCAACACGTTGAACACCACGGCGGCGGGTACGGTGACCGTCGCAGCGACGATAGAAA
>WQTW01000127.1 GCA_009786085.1 Pseudomonadota bacterium
AAACCTAAAAACCTCAGTTGACCGCTTGTGAATTTATGGAAAATCGCACGGTAGCTTGCTTTGGAGCCTTTTTGGGTATTCACCCATTGGGTGAGTGCGCTACGCGCTCAATTGCTCGCGATCACGGTAGCTTGTGATGCCAACACAATGGTCATGGCCGTTTTGAGATTTCAACAACAGTCGTGCCGGGCACATCAAGCGCCCCCACAAAGTTTTTATTGACGCGCGAACTTCCTCGGGCTATCCTTAACGGTAGCTCATCTGCCACGTGTAGAAGGAGTATCCGAAGCCCTTGCACAGCAATGTGCCGGGGCTTCAGTCTTTCCTGGCTGCTTGCCATGCATCCCGTTCTTTCGTGAATTTTCGGATAGTGTGTGCCCGCAGGCAGTAGGCCGTTTTGAGCAGATAGAAGCGCTGCCCGTCTGGGGCGAATCGCTTGGCCAGAATGACCGCAAAATCGTGCGCCTCCGCCCAGATCACCACATGGGTTTCGCCTCTACGCTGGTTCTCCCAACACGAGAAGCCCGCGCAGTCGGCGTTGCGAATGCACCAAGCCACCCAGCGCACCCGTTCGCAGCGTTGTAAATCCGGGATGCGATCATCCTCGTTGCGATTCTTTTGATCCGGCGCTTCCGAAATCAGATGCCAGAACCCGTATCCCTTGTGCTTGGTTTCCGGGCGAAATCGCACTTTGACTGGACAGCCGCAAAACACCAGTCGCGCATGGGCCACGGTTTCCAGATGGCAGGACTCATCGCAATAGATGTGAAAGGTTTGCGTCATGATCTGGCTCCGCTCATTTCCCGCTCATTTCCCGCTCATTTCCCAATACAAAACCGGCTGAAAATGACGCCGAGCAGGTCGTCGGCGGAAAACGCGCCGGTGATGGAGTCCAGCGCTTCCTGCGCCAGCCGCAGTTGTTCTGCCGCCAGTTCCAGCGCGGGGCAAGCTCCTGCCAGCTCCTGCGCGGCGTCGTGCAGCGCATGACGCGCCCGTTGCAGCGCTTCCAGATGGCGGGCGCGCGCCAGAAAGGTGTCTTCGGTCAGATGCGCGACGCCCACGGCGTCCAGCACCGCGTTTTCCAGCGCGTCGAGGCCATCGCCGGTTTTCGCCGAAATGCTGACCATCCGCAAGGCGTGGACGGCATCAACGAACGATGGCGCGATGGCGACGAGCGCGGACAGCAAATCGCTCTTGTTGCAGACCAGAATGCGCGGCATGGTTTCCGGCAGTCGCGCCAGAATCGCGGCGTCGGTCGCGGGCAGTGCGGTGTCCTGCATGTGTTGCGCGTCGGTCAGGAACAGCGCCAGATCGGCGCGCTCGATCGCCGCCCAGGTGCGGGCGATGCCGATTTTCTCGATGGCGTCGTCGGTGTCGCGCAATCCCGCCGTATCGACGACGGTCAGCGGAATGCCGCCCAGCGCGATCTGCCGCTCGATGGTGTCGCGGGTGGTGCCGGCAATCGGCGTGACGATCGCGGCTTCCTCACGCGCCAGCCGGTTGAGCAGACTGGATTTGCCGACGTTCGGCGCGCCGATCAAAACGACGGTCAAACCTTCGCGCAGCAACGCACCGGCGCGGGCGCGGGCGAGCAAGGCGTCGATGTTTTCCGTCAACACGGCGACGCGGGCGGCGACTTTGGGATCGAGCACACTGTCGAGGTCTTCTTCAGGAAAATCGAGGCTGGCTTCGACGTGCATTCGCGTTTCAACCAACGCATCGACGAGTTGTTGCACCTCGGCAGAAAACGCGCCGGACAGACTGCGCGCCGCGGCGCGTGCGGCCATGCCGGTGGCAGCGTCGATCAGGTCGGCGACGGCTTCGGCCTGCGCCAGATCCAGTTTGTCGTTCAGAAAAGCGCGGCGGGTGAATTCGCCCGGTTGCGCCAACCGTGCGCCCAATTCGAGGCAGCGTTCCAGCAACGCGCGCATCACCGCAACGCCGCCGTGCCCGTGCAATTCCAGCACATCTTCGCCGGTGTACGACTGCGGCGCAGCGAAGAACAACGCCAAGCCCTGATCGAGCACGCGCTGTTGCGCGTCGTAAAACGCGGTGTGGACGGCTTGTCGCGGCGGCAGGGTTTTTCGGCCTGTGACGCCGAGGATCAGCGACGACAAACCTTTCCCCGACACGCGCACGATGCCGACGCCGCCGCGTCCCGGCGGTGTGGCAATGGCAGCGATGATGTCGGTGGTGAGGAGTTCGGGCATGGGCGGTTTAAAAAGCTTTTTAACCACGAAAGACACGAAAAGCACGAAAATGTTATAGCGCTAATCGGGTGATGGTAACTTTGGGGTGGGCGTTAAAATTGATGAGCAGACCCAGCCTCATACGGCTTGCCTTTAAGTAATTCATCACTTGGGTTTTGTGTTCCGGCACAATTTCTTTGACTGCCTTCAGTTCGAGAATGATCTTATCGAAACAAACAAAGTCCGGCTTGTAGATTTGTCGCAGCGGCTCGCCTTTGTAGTGAAGCACCATTTCGGGCTGGGAAACAAAAGGGATTTCCCGTGCCGCAAGCTCCCTTTCCATACGCTCCTGATAGACCGCTTCAAGGAACCCGTGTCCTATCTCGCGATACACCTCAAAAACCGCGCCTTGAATACGATAGCACTCGTCTTTGAAAAGAATTTTCTCGTGACCTTCGTGGCTCATGTTTATCAGACTTAACCACGAAAGACACGAAAACACTACATCACCGAATTCGTCTTTAAAGAATCTTTCGTGATCTTCGTGTTTTTCGTGGTTAAAAAGCCTTTTCTGATCTCTGACTCACTTTTTCGCCGCCGCTTCCCGTTCCAGCATCCGGTTCATGTGCCACTGCTGCGCGATTTGCAGGATGTTGCTGACCAGCCAGTACAGCACCAGACCGGACGGGAAGAAGATGAACAGAACCGAGAAAACAATCGGCATCATCTGCATCATCCGCTTTTGCATCGGGTCGCTGATCGGCATTGGCGACAGCCGCATTTGC
Source organism: Pseudomonadota bacterium (assembly GCA_009786085.1). GTDB lineage: Bacteria > Pseudomonadota > Gammaproteobacteria > Burkholderiales > Casimicrobiaceae > UBA931. The sequence goes on from WQTW01000127.1 coordinate 2,975, forward strand.
ACGAAGGCGGAAATCGCATAAAGCACCGGAAGCAGGTACCAGGGATCGGGCGACGACAAGTCAGTGATCCAGCCGAACCAGGGCGCGTAGCGCAGTTCGGCGGCGGACAACAGCACCCAGTAAAGCGCGATGAAGAACGGCAACTGGATCAGGATCGGCAAACAACCGCCGAGCGGGTTGATCTTCTCCTGTCGGTACATCTCCATCATCTTCATTTGCATTTGCTGCTTGTCGTCTTTGTATTGCTCTTGCAACGCCTTCAGTCTCGGCGCGACGACGCGCATTTTCCCCATCGAGCGGGCGGCGGCAGCGTTCAGCGGATAGAACACCAGCCGGATCAGGAAGGTCATCGCGATGATCGACCAACCCCAGTTACCGATCAGGTTGTGGAAGAAATTCAGCAACCAGAACATCGGCGCGGCGATCACGGTAAACATGCCGTAATCGACGACGCGATTCAAATCTTTCGCCAGCGCTTTCAACACGTCCTGATCTTGCGGGCCGGCGTACATCGGCACGGTCACTTCGAGGCCGGCGTCCGACGCGAGCGTTTTCATCGGCAACAACATCCCCGCCGAATACAAGCCGTCGCCGATCTTGCGCGCGTAGAATTCGCGCTGCGTGGTGTTGCTGTCGGGCAGCGCCCAGGCGGTGACGAAATAATGTTCGATCATCGCCACCCAACCGTTATCGTTGGTCGGCGTGAACGATGGTCGACGCGACGGATCGGCGGCGAGCTTGCCAAGCTCGTCGAAATCGATTTTCTTGAACTTGTCGGTTTCGTTGAAAACCACCGGGCCGGTGTACGCCGCCGGCGCCATCGCGCTGCGTTTGCTGGCCTCTTTGGTATCGCGCGCGAACTGGAAATAAGCATACGGCGCAACGGCGCTGGCTGCGGCGCCGGGGATTTTGAACGTCACATCGATCACGTAGCTGTCACGATGAAACGTCAGGATTTGCTCAACGCGCTCGCCGTTGGCCGCCGTTGCGCCCAGTCGCAGATCGAAACGTTGTTCGCCGTCTTTGAGTTCGCGCTGCGTTGACAGCACTTCATACGTCGTTCGATGGTTGGGCATGCCTTCGCCGGTCAGCCCCGCCTGCGCCACAAACGTCCGCTCATTGTTTTTCTGCAGCACATAATACGGCTTGGTCTTGTCGCGCGCATCCGGCTGCTTCAACAGCGCCATTTGCGTGATCACGCCGCCAACCGGATCGATCTCGGCGATGTACAAATCAGTGGTGATCTTGATGGTCGGCAATTCCGGCGTGGTGACGGTGCTGACGGTCGCCGGAACATCGGCAACAGGAGAACCGGCGGCGGCGGCAACAGCAGCCGGAAGCGCCGCGCCGTCCGGCGTCATCGGCACATCGGGAATGCCGGGAACAGAGCCGGTCTGCTGGCTTGCCGCGCCTTGCGCTGTTGGCGGCGGGAGCTTCGCCCGCTGATCGGCCTGCCAGGACTCCCACAAATACAGTCCGGAAAACGCAAACACCGCAAACAACAAAATTCGTTGAATATCCATAAGAAAAACCGTTTATTGATTACACCTCTCTCCCGCTTACGGGGGAGAAGTGGGAAATGAGGGCGCTTGCAAAAAAGAAAACTCGCATCGCGCTCATAACGATGCTTCCTCGCCGACGTGCCGGTGCTTGCAACGGTGCGGAGAGCGCCCGTCGTCCGGCACCGGATCGTAGCCGCCGGGATGGTACGGATGGCAACACCCCACCCGACGCACCGCCAACCAGACGCCGCGCCAGGCGCCGTGCTGCTGCACAGCTTCCTTCGCGTACTCGGAACAACTGGGATAAAAGCGGCAATGCCCCACGCCCAATAAAGGCCGCAGACACCATTGATACAACGTGATCAGAGACAGGAGCAGAAACTTCATGATCTTTCCGCGACGCCTGTCCCAGCCCGTTGCCGCAACAAACCGAAAGCTTCTGCGGCGGCGGCATCAATCGCTTCTCGTGGCAGCGCCGGTTTGACGCGGATAACGAGATCGCCGCGAATCAGCGGATGATCGTCAACGCGCAACACCCGTAGCGCCTCCCGCATTTTTCGTTTGAAGCGGTTGCGATCCACCGCCCGCGACAACGCCTTGCGGCTCACCACCATGCCGACGCGGCCATCGCTCGATGCGGAAGCCGTCGCGGCGACGATTTGCACATAGCGCCCCTCACGGCGACGCCCCTCTTTAAAGACGCGCGCGAACGCCTGCGGTCCCGACAGCCGAAAACGCGCCTCACCCTTGAGGTGACGCGAGCCGGGAGCCGGAACAGCGATCACAGCGCATCGATCACGATGCTTGAGACGCCGCCTTATACACAAAGACGGGCGCGGCCTTTACGGCGACGAGCCGAAAGCACCTTGCGACCGCCGACAGAGCCATTGCGGGCGCGGAACCCGTGCGTCCGCTGACGGCGGATCTTGGAGGGCTGGTAAGTCCGTTTCATGACAACACCTTGAATTTAATCGGAAAAAGTCTGACATTAGAGCCGGATAACATGGTTTTGTCAATACTTGCCAGATGTCAGATGTCAAAGGGCAGAGGGCAGATGTCAGATGTCAGATGTCAGGGATCAGAGGCGTAGGCTGGCGATGAGCGGCCTTTAGCCGCGAGCGAAGCGTGGCGGGAACCCCAACGTACTCACGTGGAGGCGCGGAGAACGAGCCCCTCTCCCCTTGCGGGAGCAAGCGTAGCCCGGATAAGCGAAGCGCCATCCGGGAATCAAAAACACGATTAACCGCAAAGAACGCAAAAAAAGGGGGCGTCATTGCGAGCGTAGGGGCGCGATTTATCGCGCCCTGTGTTTTCTGGATTCTGCGACGCCGCTTCGCACCGCGCAGAATGACGGTTTTTTCTTTGCGCTCTATGCGTTCTTTGCGGTTAGATTGTTTTTTCTCCGCGTTCTCCGCGTCTCAGC
>WQTW01000128.1 GCA_009786085.1 Pseudomonadota bacterium
AGCAAGCGTAGCCTGGACAAGCGAAGCGCCGTCCGGGAACAAAACCTTCCGACGCGAAGCGCCTCTGGCGTCATTGCGAGCGAAGCGAAGCAATCCAGAAATTGAAACAACCTTGTACAATGCAACGGTGAAAGCGGAAATCTACAACGGGTCGCGCCAACATCCAATGCGCCCTCTTCCACAACCCCGTCGCTTGGGTCTGGATTCCCGCTTTCGCGGGAATGACGGGGAGAGGGGAGGTCGTAATTGAATGGACTCGCCCTCAGAGAGGGTGAGAAGTGTGCTCTTGAACCGAAAGCGCTTTAATCCAACTGCGCTGTTTGTGCCGATTGCGCCGCGATAAAACCGCTTTTCATTGCTTCGATCGGCAAGTCGCGCCCGATCACGACCAGCACCGAACGTCGCGGCTCTTCGGGACGCCAGGGAACACCGTAATCGAAGCCGACGACTTTGTGCACGCCTTGCACGATCAGGCGTCGCGGTTCACCGGCGATGGCGAGAATGCCTTTGTAGCGCAGCATATCGTTGCCCTGGGATTCGATGAGCGATTCCATCCAGGCGCCGACGTGCGCCAGATCCATTTCGCCGGCTTCGAATAAGTGAGAAGCAATGTTGTCGTTCCAGGAACGGTTCAGCAAGGTTCGCGGTTGCCGGATCGGAACGAAAGCGAGTGAAGAAGTGTTTGGCGCGACGTAAGCCTCATCGATCGCAAGTGTGGATTCGAGGTTGAACGCGTGAAGGCCGAGCCAGTCTTTGTGCGACAACTGCCCATGCACGACTTCGAGGATGGGCGCGCGCGCATTGATTTTTCTCAGGCGGTCGATCAGCAACGCTTTATCGTCATCACTGACACGATCGGTTTTGGTCAACAACAGGCGGTCGGCGAAACCGATTTGCGAAACGGCGACGCGATGTTCGTTGAGTTGCTTCTGCGCATGTTCGCTGTCAACCAGCGTGATCACGGCATCGAGCTGAAAACGCTCGCGCAAAGTTTCGTCAACGAAAAAAGTCTGGATGATCGGCGCCGGGTCGGCGAGGCCGGTGGTTTCGAGAATCAATCGGTCGAAAGCCAGGGTTCCGGCGTCGCGGCGCTCCAGTAAATCCTGTAACGCGGCGGTTAATTCGCCGCGCACCGTGCAGCAAACGCAGCCGTTGGTCAGTTCGACGATTTCAACGTCGGCGCCTTGCGCCAGCAAACGGCTGTCGAGATTGATCTCGCCGAACTCGTTTTCGATGATGGCGATTTTTTCGCCATGGTTCTCGCGCAGGAGAGTGTTGAGCAAAGTGGTTTTTCCGGCGCCCAAAAAGCCGGTGAGAATCGTGGCGGGGGTCATAGCAAAAGCGGGGGGATGGTCGGTCATCTAGCAACAACGAAATGTGCCGTTCTTTCCGTTGTAACGTGCGTCCTGACGGTCGCGGAAAAATTCTTCGTAGGTCATGATCGGCTGTTCGGGGTGGGTCGTTCGCATGTGCTGAACATAGGTGTCGTAGTCGGGCATGCCGACCATTAGCTTGGCGGCTTGCCCGAGATAGCGTCCGAATTTGGAAAGGTCCTGAAACATACGGATTTTTGAAATAACTATAAATCGTGAACGTCACCGGTTTCGACGTTTTCACTTTTCGGCAGCGTCTCCTGTATGAAAAACAGCGGACGCCTTTTGACTTCTTCGTAAATACGAGCGAGGTATTCGCCGATCACGCCCAGCGCCAGCATGATGACGCTGCCGATCATCAACAGCAACAAAATCACCGTGGTAAATCCGCTGACGGCATTGCCGCTCAGTTTGTTGTAAAGGGTTTGGCCGCCCAACAGCACGGCGGCGATGATGAAGGCGACGCCCAACGATGTGATCAGATGCAGCGGGATCGAACTGAACGAAGTGATCGACGTGAGCGCGAGTTTGGTCAAATGGCGGAAAGACCACTGCGTTTCCCCATGTTGGCGCTCGTCCGGCGTGAAAGGCAGCGTCGCCGTTTTGTAACCCGACCAGGCGATCATGCCGCGAAAGAAAAGGTTGCGTTCCGGCAGCGCCAGATAGGCATTGACGACGCGACGATCCAGTAATTTGAAATCGGAGGCTTCGCGCAAATCGACGCCGGTCAGCTTTGAATTGAGCGTAAAAAAGAGGCGGCGCATGATACCTGCGCTTTTGGCGCCACCCACTTGCGGCTGCTTGACGCCCGCCACGACATCGAAGCCGCCTGTTTCCCAGAGACGCAGCATTTCCGGGATCAGCGCGGGCGGGTGTTGCAGATCGGCGTCCATCACGATGACCGTGCGTCCCCGCGACATTTGCAAACCGGCGCGCATCGCGGCTTCCTTGCCGAAACGGCGGGTCAACCGCGCGGCGCGGATGAAGGGAAGATCGTTGCAGGCTTGCGAGATGACTTCCCAAGTGCCGTCGGCGGAACCGTCGTCGATCAGCACCAGCTCAAACGAAACGCCCTGGCGCGTCAGAATGCCGGCAACCGTATCCACCGCATGCCGCAACCCGGCCGCCTCGCAATGGGCGGGGATGACGACAGAGCAGATAGGACAAGTTGAAGGAACGGCAGACATGATCGGTGTATTGTGGAAGAATAGGTGGTCATTATAAAGTATTATGCGTTGTGTCCAGGGACAGTAAGAATGCCAACGCTTGCAACCGAATCGGGCGAAATGACGAGGGTACCGCAATATGACCAGTAAAACAGAGAAAGTTCTGCAAACGATGAATGTGGGCGGGTTGGACGAAGCGGCATTTTTCCAATCCATTGCCGAACTGATTCAACACGCCAGACGCAGCCTTGAAAAGCAGGTAAATACCACAATGGTTGTGACCTATTTTGAAATCGGGCGGAGGATTGTTGAGAGGGAACAGCAGGGAGCAAAGCGCGCTCAATACGGGAAGAAGATTTTGCAGGGACTTTCTGATCATCTGACCGCTACGCAAGGCAGAGGTTGGTCGGTTGACAATCTGAAATTGATGCGCCGATTTTATGTTGTTTATGCTGATCGTGTAATTGGAGAACCAGTGGTTCCCCAATTCAGCAAGCCAATCAGTTGGAAGCACTACATTTTACTGATGCGCATCGCCAATCCGGACGAAAGGCAATTTTACGAAGTCGAAATTGCCAGCAACGGATGGTCTTTCCGCGAATTTCAGCGGCAATACGACAGCTCGCTTTATGAGCGGCTGGCGCTCTCCCGCAACAAAAAGAAAGTGCTTGAACTGGCGGCTAAAGGGCAGATTATCCGTTCACCGCAGGACTTGTTCAAAGACCCATACGTTCTGGAATTTACCGGCTTGCCTGAAAAAGCCGAATACACGGAGACTGAACTGGAGCAAAAACTCATCGACCATTTGCAGCAGTTTTTGCTGGAGTTGGGTAAAGGCTTCGCTTTCATCGGGCGACAGGTTCGTTTCACTTATGAGGATGAATCTTTTTACGTTGATCTGGTTTTCTATAACCGCTTGCTGAAAAGCTTCGTTTTGATAGACTTGAAAATCGGGAGATTGAAACACCAAGACATCGGCCAGATGCAAATGTATGTGAACTATTACGACCGAAAGATCAGACTCTCCGATGAAAATCCGACGATTGGAATTGTGTTGTGTCGTGATAAGAAAGATGCGATGGTTGAAATGATGCTCCCTGAGAAAAACAAACGTATTTTTGCTGCCAAATATAAAACTGTGCTTCCAAGCAAGGAAGATTTTAAGAAGCTGCTAAAAGGTGAATAAATAAAGAGTAATGTGAAAAAAAAACAGCCGATGATGATCTCAGTGTGAAATGGTGTCCCATGCAACAACCTGTTGACCTTTTGATTTACCCGCGCTGGCTGGTGCCGGTGATCCCTGCGGGTGTCGTACTTGAAAATCACGCGCTGGCGGTGGACCGGGGGCGGATCGTGGCGGTGCTGCCGGCGCATGAAGCGCGAGAGCGATTTGTCGCGCGTGAAACGGAGATGCTGGAAACACATGCACTGATGCCGGGGTTGGTCAATCTGCATTGCCACGCGGCCATGAATCTTTTGCGCGGCATCGCCGACGATTTTCCGCTGATGTCCTGGCTTTCCGAGCACATCTGGCCGGCGGAAGCGAAGCATGTTTCTCCCCGTTTCGTTTACGACGGAACACTGATCGCCTGCGCCGAAATGCTGCGCGGTGGCGTGACGTGTTTCAACGACATGTATTTTTTTCCGGAAGTGGCGGCGGAAGCGGTGAACACGTCGGGGATTCGGGCGGCGCTCGGTTTGACCGTGCTTGAATTCCCTAGTGCGTATGCAAAAAACGCCGGCGACTATTTTGCCAAAGGTCTGGCCGTTCACGAAGCCTTGCGCGGCAGGCCGCGGCTTTCCTTCTGCATGGCGCCGCACGCGCCGTATTCCGTTTCCGACCGCAGTTTCGAGCGTGTCGCGGCGCTGGCCGAGGAGTTTCATCTGCCGCAGCACATCCATGTACACGAGACACGCGACGAAATTGCCCAAAGCCTGAAAGAACACGGCGTTCGCCCGCTGGAGCGTTTGCGCCGTCTCGGATTGGTTGGCTCGAAACTGATTGCAGTGCATGCGGTACATCTTGAAACGCAGGAAATCGCGCAGTTGGCGGCGTGTGGCGCATCGGTCGCGCACTGTCCGACCTCCAACCTCAAGCACGGCAGCGGCATTGCGCCGTTGGCGGCATTGCTTGAAGCCGGCGTCAACGTCGGTTTGGGAACCGACGGCGCAGCCAGCAACAGCCGCTTCGATTTGTTTGAAGACATGCGGCTGGCGGCGTTGCTGGCTAAGGGCAGCACGGAAAAAGCCTCGGCTGTCGATGCGCACCGCGCGTTGGCGATGGCGACGATCGGCGGCGCGCGGGCGCTTGGGTTGAGTGATGAAATCGGCTCGCTCGAAGCGGGCAAAGCGGCGGACGTGTGCGCAGTGGACTTCGGCGCGTTGCGCCTGTCGCCCTGTTACGATCCCGTCTCTCATCTGGTGTACGCCGTGAGCGGCGATGAGGTGAGCCACGTTTGGGTGGAAGGGAAAGCGCGGGTCAAAAATCGCGCGCTGGTCGATCTCGATGCGGAGGCGTTGAAGACGTTGGCGGTGGGGTGGGGCAGGGAGATACAACTTCGCGCGTGACCGCTTTTGCTATTTGTTATAATCGGCCTATTCACGGTCTCCACCCGGTCGAGTTGGGTTTCAGGAGACCCATAACGAAGCGGATGGCGAAACGACAGGAGTTTGAACATGGATATTATGGATATGAGCGCAACCGATTTTAACAAGGTTGCAAAAATGGCTATGCAGGGTGGTAGCATCAGCGGTCGGAAATGGTCAAGGAGGACGGTTGACATTGCCCGCGCCGTCGTTCTTGAAGGAAAACCGGCTACGGAAGTCGCCAAAAAATTTGGCGTGACTTCTGAATATGTATATAACGTTCGCCGCCGGTTTCGGTTGAAAGCGCAGGCGTGTCGATTGGAGATAGCCGCAGCCGAACTGCGCCCTGACAAGGCCAAGAAAATAACGCCGTCAAAGCAACGGGCGCAAATCAAACGCTTCCTTCGGGACGGCTTTACCGTGCCTGAAATCAAGCACGTTTTTCTGGCATGCGGGACTCGCGTTTCGACGGCGGAAATCAAGGGGGTTGCTGCCGAGATAAAAAAGTGAGCAGGCCTTGCGCGAGGGGGATCAGAGGACAGATATCAGATGTCAGAAGTCAGCACGTAGGCTGGCGATGAGCGAAGCGAATCCCAGCAAAAATAAGGTTCTTTTGAAATATGAGTGGGTTATGTGGTTGAATATCTCACGCGAAGACGCGAAGACGCGAAGGGATGCCGAGGAGTGCCTCGCATGGGTGAATG
>WQTW01000129.1 GCA_009786085.1 Pseudomonadota bacterium
CCGCGTACTGCCGCCGAAAACGCGGCTGGTCGGCGGCGAGCGGCTGACCATCAGCGCGCCGCCGCCCGACGATCTGGAGGACGCGCCCCAGGCCATCGCGCTGGCCATCGTCCATGAGGACGACGCGCTGCTGGTGCTCGACAAACCCGCCGGACTGACCGTCCATCCCGGCGCCGGCAACCGCGACGGAACACTGCTCAACGCGCTGCTCCACCACGACGCGGCGCTGGCGCAGTTGCCTCGTGCCGGCATCGTCCACCGGCTCGACAAAGACACCAGCGGCCTGATGGTCGTCGCCCGTACCGAAACCGCGCACACCGACCTCGTCCGCCAGTTGCAGGCGCGCACCGTCAAACGCGAATACCTGGCGCTGGCGCTCGGCAACTTCGAGCGCGACGCCGTCGTCGAAGCCCCGATCGGACGCCACCCGACGCGCCGCACCCAAATGGCCGTCGTCAGCCGTGGCAAACCGGCGCGCACCCAGGTCTCGGTCGAAAAACGCTTCGGTTTCGCCACACTGCTGCGCTGCACCCTCGACACCGGTCGCACCCACCAGATTCGCGTTCATTTGACCGCGCTCGGCCATCCGCTGGTCGGCGATCCCGTTTACCGCGCCGCTGCGGGGCGCTCCTTTCTCGTCAAAGACATACCCGAAACCGTCGCCGCTGCATTGCGGGCGTTTCCGCGACAAGCGTTGCACGCCACGCGCCTCGGACTCCTGCACCCGATCAGCCGGGAACCGATGCAATGGGCGTCGCCGTTGCCGAAAGATTTCGGGGAGTTGTTGAAGTGTTTGGAGCTGTAGCTTCGTAGCCCGGATAAGCGAAGCGCCATCCGGGAACAAAAAACATGATTTAACCGCAAAGAACGCAAAGAGCACAAAGAATATTTCTCCGTGCCTCCGCGTGAGATAATGCCTATATAGCTAGAGGAATGTGGTTGTGGAGCGAGCCAAACATTATGCGCTGTATCTGGTCGTCGGCGCCATTGCCTACTGGGTGCCTGACATCTTGATTCAGTGGCTTCTTCGGCCATCGCCTCGCCTCTGGATGTTGTTCCTTACCTTCTTCGCGCCCGCTGTCGTCGCTGTCACTTGGTTTCTCCTGTCTCGCAAGCCCTCACACGCCCGGTTCTTCTTTGGTCTTCCGATGTTCATGCTTCTTGGCGTTTGGTTGTTTGGCCCACTTGCAATCGCAATCGGTGCGCTACCGAGCGGAGGCACATTCTTTGAGCCGGATCAACTGTTTGATTTTTTCTCGTTATGGGTCATGTTTCCCATCGCAACATTCACCATGTCCACATACAGCGGCAGCTTGGGTGGCGTTTGTCTTGCTACCTTGATACTTCTTGTGGCCGCTGGCGCAAAAGCCATAGTCTCGAACATTGCGGGAAAAGGTGAAGCCTTAGCCGTTTTTGGTGTCCTCTTGGCGGGAGCAGGAGAGATTTACGTGTCCTTTTTTATGCCGGAAAAATGGATGCCTTTTTTCTTTTTTGTGGCAGCGATAATAACTATTATCTGTTTTGTTTATTTAGCCAAGCTCTACAGAGAAGGCAAAAAATTGCTTGAAGAAGATAAAGCTAACCCGCCAAAGGCAGAGTGAAATGTTTTTTTATGGATTCTGCGACTTCGCTTCGCTACGCGCAGAATGACGATTTTTCACCGCGTTCTCCGCGCTTCTGCGTGAGATATAAGGACAGGTCTGAAACCCACTTCTTCACGCGCAGAACGGCAGATTTTCTTTTCGTGACTTTCGTGTTTTTCGTGGTTTAAAGATTTCTTGATCCCTAATCCCTGATTCCTGACAGCAACACCACCGCCTGCGCCGCAATCCCTTCTTCGCGCCCCGTGAAGCCGAGCTTTTCCGTCGTCGTCGCCTTGACTGAAACGCACTCGACATCGCAACGCAAATCCTCGGCAATCGCTTGCCGCATCGCGTCGCGGTACGGCGCCAATTTCGGGCGCTCGGCGATCACGGTCACGTCGATGTTGCCGACGCGGTAGCCGCGCGTTTCGATTTCATCGACGACGTGACGCAACAACGCGCGGCTGTCGGCATCTTTGTAGCGCGCGTCCGAATCGGGGAAGAAATGGCCGATGTCGCCGAGCGCCAGCGCGCCGAGCAGCGCGTCGGTGATCGCGTGCAGCACCACGTCGGCGTCGGAGTGTCCGGCCAGACCACGCTCGAAAGGGATGTCGATACCGCCCAGACGCAACCGGCGGTTGTCGGCGAACGCATGAACATCGAAACCGTGACCGATTCTCATGATGACCTGTCCTTTTGAAACGCCAGAATCGCTTCGGCGAGAAGCAAATCTTCAGCGTACGTCAATTTGAGATTTTGCGCACTGCCGCGCAACAGCAGCGGCAAGGTGCCGCTCGTTTGTTTGCAGTAGCGCTCGACGGCCTGCGATTCGTCGGTACACGACAGCGCGCCTTCCTGCGACAAGGCTTTGCACAAGATGCCGTAGCGGAACATCTGCGGCGTTTGCGCGCCCCAGAAACGCGCCCGATCCAGCGTCGTGACCGCTCGCGTCACGATGCCGCCGGACGTGCCTTCTTTCAACGTATCGGTCAGCGGCACCGCCAAAAGCGCGCCGTTTTCTCCCGCCGTTGCTTCACGCGCCGCGGTTGCCAGCGATTGCAGACACGCTATCGGCACACAGGGACGCGCCGCATCGTGAACGGCGATCCAGTCCCGGTCGCTGCATTGTCTCGCCAGCGCCAGAAGACCGTTTCGCACGCTCTCGGCGCGTGTCACACCACCGCAATGCAGCGCCTCGATGCCGGGCGGCACATCGGTGAGCGTCGGGAAAATTTTGTCGTCGGGCGCCAGCACCACGACGATGCGGTCGGGTTTCAAGCCCTGATGCAAACGCCACAGCGTGCATTCGAGCACCGTCCGGCCGGCCAACGGCATGTATTGCTTCGGTCGCGGTCCGCCGAAACGTTGGCTGCCACCGGCAGCGGGAACAAGGGCTATCAGTGTGGAAGAAGGCATAGCGGTTTACAGGCCAGTAAGTTTTGCTATTGAGATCATTTCCCAGCGGCGGCAAGCGCAGCATGAATGGTTTTGAACGGCAGCAACAAAGACAACGGTGCATCCAACAACGAAACTGCGCCGAAGTTCTCGTACCACTTTGCCACCTGTGGACTCTTGGCGTCAATCAAAAGCGCAACGCCGCCCACTTGCGCGGCAACCAAAAGGCAACGTCGTCCCGCTGCAAGCAATAACTGTCCGCCAAGCCCTTGCCCTTGCGCTGAAACGTCCACCGCCAGACGACCAAGCCGGAACACAGGCACTTCATGTTGCGCCAGACCGCGCGTCATTATTTCGGGCGTCCGCTCATAGGCAAGAGACGCCAGACTCAGTGTGTAGTAACCCAATATTTTATTGCTGCTATCGGCGACGGCCAGATACGTTTTTCCGCCGCCTCTCTCATGGCTTTGCCTTGCATGCTGGTGCAAAAAGCGATTCAACGCCGCATTGCCGCAATCGAAGGCGGCGCGGTCATGGTGTTTACCGACAGGTTCTTCGTGCCAAGCTGGTAAGGTCATGACTTCGGCAAGGCAAATGCCGCGGCGATCAGCTTGTCGTTGGGCGCGGGCGGATTGTCCAGAAGCTCCAGAACTCGCAAACTGTCTCTCTCGGACAGCTCCAGCCGTTCGCTTTCGTCGATAATTTTTCGCGCCACTGATACGACGTTGCGGGTGACAAACTCGGTCAGATTCACGTGCTGCAACGCGGCTGCACGAACCAGCAACAGCTTTTCTTCGGGAGCAATCCGTAAAGAGATGCGATTGATTTCTGTTGGAATCTGCGGCATCACCAAACCCTCTTTTTTGTACGCTTTCAAATAGTACAGCAAAAATAGGAGGAGTACAACCGGTACGCATTCCAACAAAAAACCCCGCCAGCGTGGCAGGGTTTTTGTTGTTACCGCAACATGAGCGGCGCGGGAAAAGTTACGCCGCTGCCGCCACGATATTGACGAATTTGTCCTTCTTCGGGCCTTTGACGATGAATTGCACCGTTCCGTCCACCTTTGCGAACAGCGTGTAATCCTTGCCGCAGCCGACGTTGACGCCCGGATGCACTTGCGTGCCGCGTTGCCGGATGATGATGCTGCCGGCGCGGATCAGCTCGCCGCCGTAAGCTTTGACACCCAGACGTTTGGACTGCGAATCGCGACCGTTACGGGAACTGCCGCCTGCTTTTTTATGTGCCATGGCTCAACTCCTTTCAGGCAACGATGCTGTCGATGCGCAACAGCGTGTAGTTTTGACGGTGCCCCTGATGCTTCTGGTAATGCTTGCGCCGCCGCATTTTGAAAATCTTGACCTTGGGTGCGCGGGCATGCTCAAGAACGGTCGCTTTGACCGTTGCGCCTGCCAGCGTGGGTTGCCCCAGACGTACGCTGTCGCCTTCCCCGACCATCAACACTTGATCGAGGATCACTTCTGCGTTCACGTCCGCCGGTATCTGTTCTACTTTCAGTTTTTGGCCGGCTGCAACTTTGTACTGTTTGCCACCGGTTTTTATGACCGCGTACATGAATGACTCCATTAAAAAAATGATTCCCCACCGCGGGGAAGCTTTTAATTATAAAGGGTTTTCCGGGGTTTTGTCAAAGCCAGGGATCAGGGATCAGGGATCAGGGATCAGGGGTCAGGGGTCAGGGGTCAGAAAAGCCATTTCACCGCAAAGAACGCAAAGAGCGCAAAGAAAAAAACCAAGCGCCGCAGGCGCGTAACGGTGCGCCCAGCATGGGCGTACTCCTGCGGGTGGAAGTCCCGCCGCGAGTTGGTCACAACGAGCGAAGTGAAACGCAACTGCATGAGGGCGACCGAATGTGGGAAGGAAGCGTGGAACGTAAATCGTGAGCCGATGGACAAGAACCGCATAGAAGGCGGAGCCAAGCAGGGTAAGCGGGCCGTTAACCGCGAAGCTCTTGTGACCAAGGCGAGGCGACGTAAATGCGGCGGTTGTGCGATGAAGGAGTGCGTTCTTACCTGGGGAGATCTTGCCTTGTGGCTGAAAGGCCGACGGTGATGAGCCGGAGCGAGAAGTCAGCAGAGGCCGTAGTAGCTGCCTGTATGGGGTGAAGGGCTGAACGAGGAGGAGTGTTTAAGGATATGTCGATGTTGGGAGCCATGCGTCAGATGTCCCTTTGGGAGCGAGATGAGGAAATGCCGGGTGATGCCGGGCACAGCCTTGTCCGTGGCGAAGCGAACAGCCCGCGACATAACACCGAGGACACAGGGTCAGCACTGCTTATGGCAGCGCTGACGAGAGAGAACATGCAGTGGGCGTGGAAGCGGGTCAAAGCCAACAAAGGCGCGGCAGGCGTAGATGGTCTGGACATTGAACAGACCACTCAATGGCTACGCACGAGTTGGCCGAGGATCCGCGAACAACTGCTGCAAGGGACGTACCGGCCAAGTCCGGTGCGGCGGGTGACGATCCCCAAATCTGACGGAGGCGAGCGCGAGCTTGGCGTCCCGACGGTGGTGGATCGGCTGATCCAACAAGCGGTGCTGCAAGTGCTGCAACCAATACTTGATCCAACATTCAGCGAGTACAGCTACGGTTTTCGTCCTGGGCGCCGAGCGCACGACGCGGTTCTGGCCGCGCAAGCGCACATACAATCGGGGCGAAGATTCGTAGTAGACGTTGATCTGGAGAAGTTCTTTGACCGGGTTAACCGCGACGTACTCATCGACCGTCTACAGAAACGCATCCCGGACGCTGGAATCATACGGCTGATCCGTGCGTATTTGAACAGCGGCATCATGAGCAATGGCGTGGTGCAAGA
>WQTW01000130.1 GCA_009786085.1 Pseudomonadota bacterium
CCTTGCAGGGCTGGACGATGGTGCTGTCTGTCTCCGCCGGTTCCGCGCTCACTGCGTTCGCGCTCCACCGACGGTTACTCACGTGACGCGCCTGCGGCGCTTCTTGGAATGTGAGAGAAAAGCAGAGCACATGCCGTCAGAGACCATGACGCAGCACTTGTGTAGATACCTATGCCTTCAATGGAAGGACTGGTGTGAGGATGGGGTTATCAGAGATCAGAGGTCAGGAATCAGAACGAAGGGGCCGGTTTCAAACCCGCCCTTTTTTGCTTGCGGGACGTCCGCGCTATAATGTCCACCATCTTATGGAGCAACCACCATGTTATCTCGCGTAGCTCGTTTTCTCTGGAAAGCCGTGAAGTGGACGTTTCTCGTCGCCGTGACGCTTTTTGCACTGGCGGTTTTGATTAACTGGTGGGATGAACCTTTGAGCGACGACGCCCGCGCACTTCTTGAAACAACGCCTGTAGAAGTGCCCGATAACGAAAACATCTTCGTGGCGATGGCGGGATTCAACGCACCGGAAGGAAAAGATATCTTTGAGGCTGGGCGGCGGCATATCGAAGAAATCGAAAAAGCGCTTGAGCAAGACCCTATGGGCTTAAGCCTGTCCTTCGAACACAACAAAGAGTTATGGAAAAGAGAAGAATTACGCTGGCAAGAAGCAACACCACCGTTTGATTGTCGAATCAATGAAGAAACCGATTATTGGGAATGCATCCATTCCCAGAAAGAACGCCTCGAAAAAACATTGGAAGCGAATGAAACGCTGATTCAGCGATATCGCCTTTTGCAGGATTTACCTCATTTTGTTGGCAGCCCTCATTCTAGCCCATACTTTCTTTGGCACTCGCAAGCGGAATATACGTGGAGGGCCTTAGTGGCGCAGGCCATTCTGGATATTGAAGCAGGAAACGCTGAAGCAGGGCTAACGTTTTTCAAAAAAGATATGATGCTCTGGCGTCGAAGTCTCGAAGGAAGCTGCTATCTTGTTGACACCATGATCGCAGTAGCTCGTATGGCAAGGAATGCTCGAGGGTTGAGCCTTTTGTTATCATCACCGTCGACCAAGCTCAAAGGGCAAGAGGCAGAATGGCGGGAATTGCTGACGCCGTTATCGCATGAACAGTATAGCCTGCGTTCAGCGATTGAACAAGAAAACAGGTTTGTGTACCGTGCGTTTCAGGGAATGAAAAGATGGATGCCGTACCGAGAAGGGGCTGAACCAATAAAAAATTATATCTGCCAAAACACAACCTCGGATACAGGCTTTTGTTATGAGTGGCTATGGTGGTGGTTAGAGCAAAACGCAAAAGCATTTTTTCACCCACCTGTCGCAACGTTTAATTACAGCGTTCCTTTTTATCAGGCGTGGCTCAATCTGACTGACCTTTCTTGGAAGGACTATATCGAGCAACGCGATCAAGTGCTGACACCTTTGGCTGAACTAACCGAACCAAGAATCGGCTGGATTTATAACCCTGTTGGGAAAGCGCAAACGCGATTACTTTTATCTCTTTGGAACGATTATGTGGGAAGACTCCACGACCTTGACACTTATTTGAGATTGGTTCGATTGCAGTTGGAATTACGACTAGCAAAGATGTCCTCGGAAGACGTCCCGTCGTTCATTGAAAAACTGGATGAAGCATATTGTGCGCCCTGTTCCGATTTTTCATGGGATGTTAAAACCCGCATGCTTTCGTTTCAGCCTTACGTTAAAAAAGAGAAGGGAGGGCTTACACGCTTTGCTCCCGCTTTGGTTTATGTGCCTGAAATCAGGGAGTAGCCTGGTCAAGCGAAGCGCAGTCCGGGAAAGTGTTACGGGCGGCAGATTGCCGCCCCTACGCCAATATCGGTGCGTTCTACTCGTAGGGGAGGCAATCTGCCTCCCGTCATCGTCGCATGGATTCTGCGACTCCGCTTCGCTTCGCGCAGAATGACGGCTTTTTTCTTTGCGCCCTATGCGTTTCTTTGCGCTCTTTGCGGTAAAAAAGAAAAGGGCGGGTTTGAAACCCGCCCCATTTGACAAAAACAGAAAGGCCTATACAATATAGGTAACCTATCATTTTTATAGGTTGCCAGAAAAGGACAGGCGCCGATGAACAAGGTTATTCCGATCGGGCGAGGGATGAGGCTGGAGCGAGACGTCGAGCGCACGATACGGGATTTGGCCAACGATTCTGGCCGGGTTTTTGTCACGCGCCACGCCAAGGAGCGAATGCTGGAAAGGCGTGTAACAAGGCCGCAGATTCTTGAATGTCTGAGGAAAGGACGCATTACTGAACCCTTGCATCAAGAGGCGTCCGGGAGTTGGATAGGCACTTTCTCAAGAACGGTCGCCGGTCAGGATGTTGACGTTGTGGCAAAGTTACAGGAAAAAAGCGACGGGGAATTTGTGCTGGTGATTACGGTGATTACGCCATAATCAATAACGGAAAGGGGGCGCATATGTACCATTACACAGAGAGTGGCCTTCGCAATATCTGGCTTGCGAACGGTTATCGTGAGATTGATACGCCGGATGGGATCGCCTTCGCCATTGAGGACATAGAATCATTGCACAAGGCGGTGGGACGGCATTTGCTGTCGAAGAAAAAGCTGACAGGGACAGAATTCCGATTCCTTCGCAAGGAGCTTGGCCTCTCTCAGACGATAGCCGGTCAATATCTGGGCGTGTCAGACCAGACGGTTGCAAAATGGGAAAAAGAGGGGCGCATTTCTGCTCCGGCGGAAAGGCTGATGAGGTTGCTTTATGAGGAGGCGAAGTTGAACAGCCACCCGAAAATAAAGGAGTTGCTGGAAACGATCAACGATCTGGATCGCTCGCAGAAAGGCAGAATCCGTTTCAAGCAGGCTGGCGGCAAGTGGCGTTTGGCTGCTTGATTGCAAAGGCCTGAAGAACGCGAAAATAAGCAGGGGCGGGTTTGAAACCCGCCCCTACATTTGATATTTGATGCTTGATTTCTGAACCCCATCCCCACCACCCTCTCCCCTTCCCCTCTCCCGCAAGCGGGAGAGGGGAATATGTGAAGGGGAGGGTTTTGTAGAGATCACTCTCCAACAATCGCCTTCGTATCGCGTGCGATCACGAGCTCTTCGTTGGTGGGAATCATCATGGCTCGCACGGTCGCTCCGGGCGCGGAAAAGTCCATGGCTTTTCCGCGTTGGGCGTTTTTCTCCGAATCGATTTTCACGCCCAGATAGCCGAGATACGCGCACACTTTTTCACGGAGCAACGCGCTGTTTTCACCCAGGCCTGCGGTGAATACGATCGCGTCCACGCCGTTCATCGCGGCGGCGTACCGACCGATGTAGCCTGCCACCCGATAAAAGTAGATTTCCAGTGCATCATCCGCGTGCGTGTTGCCGTCTTGCTTCGCTTGAAGGATGTCTCTGAAATCATTGGAGACGCCGGACAAGCCCAACATACCCGATTTTTTGTTGAACATGTCGATCACTTGCGAGGCGCTCAGTTTTTCTTTTTCCATCAGGTACGGCACGACGGCGGCGTCGATGTCGCCGGTGCGGGTGCCCATGACCAGCCCTTCCAGCGGCGTGAAGCCCATCGATGTGTCAACGGAATGCCCGCGGTCAATCGCGCAAACGCTCGCGCCGTTGCCCAGATGGCAGGTGATGATTTTCAGTTCGTTGTACAGACGCCCCAACACTTCCGCCGCTTTCATCGACACGTACTTGTGGCTGGTGCCGTGAAAGCCGTATTTGCGCACTTTATGGTTTTCGTACATCGCATGCGGAAGCGCGTACAGGTACGCTTTTTTCGGCATGGACTGATGAAACGCCGTATCAAATACCGCCACTTGCGGGGTTTTCGGCATGTTCTTCTTGCAAGCGTGAATCCCGATGAGATTCGGCGGGTTGTGCAACGGCGCCATGTCGAAGCAGGCTTCGATGGCTTTTTCCACTTTGTCGTCGATCAGAACGGAGTCGCTGAAAAATTCGCCGCCGTGTACCACGCGATGCCCCACGGCAACGATTTCGCCGATGTCGGAAATCACGCCGCGATTTTTACAGAGCAACACTTCCAGCACGATCTTGATCGCCGCGGCGTGATCCGGCATCGGCGCGTCGATGGTGAATTCATCGGCGCCACGCTCGTGTTTCAAGCGTCCGTCGTTGGTGCCGATACGTTCACAGAGACCTTTGGCCAGCAACGTTTCGTCGTCCATGTTCAGCAGTTGATATTTCAATGAGGAACTGCCGCAGTTGATGACCAGAATTTTCATGTTTGACGTCTCCTTGGTTGTATGTGATTAACCCTGCGCCTGTACGGCGGTGATGGCGACTACGCCGACGATATCGTCGGCGGAACAGCCGCGCGACAAATCGTTGACCGGCTTGGTGATCCCCTGCGTGACCGGCCCATAGGCTTCTGCTTTCGCCAGACGCTCGGTCAGTTTGTAAGCAATGTTTCCCGAATCCAGATCGGGGAAAACCAGCACATTCGCTTTTCCGGCGACGGGGTTGCCGGGCGCTTTGCGTTCGCCGATGGAAGGCACAATGGCCGCGTCCACCTGAAACTCGCCGTCCACTTTCAAGTTCGGCGCAGCTTCTTTGACGAGCCGCGTGGCTTCGAGAACCTTGTCCACGTCGGCGTGTTTGGCGCTGCCCAGCGTCGAATGCGACAGGAGCGCAACCACCGGCTCGGCCTTGACCAACTGCTTGAACGAAATCGCGGCGCTTTGCGCAATCATCGCCAGTTCTTCGGCAGTCGGGTTTTGAACCAACCCGCAGTCGGTGAAGAGGAAAATGCCGTTCTCGCCGTATTCGCAGTTCGGAACCACCATGATGAAGAACGAGGACACCAGCTTGACGCCCGGCACCGTTTTCAGGATTTGCAGACTGGGACGCAGCACGTCCGCTGTCGAATGAATCGCGCCCGACACCATGCCGTCGGCGATGCCTTCCTTCACCAGCATCACACCGAGGTACAGCGGATCGTTTCGCAGCAGCCCGGTCGCTTCGTCGAGCGTCATCCCTTTGGATTTACGCAGTTCCGCCAACTTCTCCGCCAACTCGCCCATCCGCCCGTAAGTCGCGGGATCGATGAATTCCGCGCCGTCCAGATTCAGACCGCTTGCCTTTTCCATGATGGCTTTGCGATCGCCGATCAGGATGATACGCGCCAGCCCTTCCGCCAGCACCGTATGAGCGGCCTGTAAATTCCTCGGCTCAAAGGACTCCGGCAATACGATCGTTTTCAAATCGGCCCTGGCGCGTTGCTTGATACTTTCGAGAAACCGCATGTTGTCGTTCCTTTCATCTGTTGAATGTGTTTGACACACTTGAATACCCGCGAAAAACTGTGTGAACAGCCCCGCTGAGTTTTGTACACTAGCGCAGCCTAACATGAAAATCAACCGCACCGGCGCTGGGGGTTTCGGGGGGCAGAGGTCGGAAATCAGAGGTCAGGAATCAGATCGCGTGCGAATTCTGCAATTTCGCGCAGAATGACCGAGGAAGCGCGAAGAAGGCGCTTTGAAGCCCTCCCCTTCAAGGCATAGGTATCTACACAAGTATGGGAGCAGCCCCGAAGGGGCGTGATATGAGTAACCGTCGGTGGAGCGAGCATCGCGAGCGAAACCGGCGGAAAGCGAACATCCAACACTCTCCCAACCCTGCAAGGGCTGAATAATCTCTGTTCAGCCCTTGCAGGGCTGGACGATAGTGCTGTCTGTCTCCGCCGGTTCCGCGTTCGCTACGCTCACGCTCCACCGACGGTTACTCACGTTGCGCGCCTGCGGCGCTGCCTGGAATGTGAGAGAAAA
>WQTW01000131.1 GCA_009786085.1 Pseudomonadota bacterium
CACGGGTTACACCTGGACGCCGGAGATGCACATGGGCGACACTTCGGTGTTCCATGTGCCGGCGAGTGCGAGCTGCAACGTCAGCACGACAAGCAGACCGAGTATCCTCAATCCGCTGGTTTGGACATGGTATGGCAACACGACGTACAGCCAGACCAATCCGTTCACGGTGGCTGCGCCTGTTACAAACATCGCGACGCATTACATCCGGAGTGTTGATACCAGGACAATCACGGTGAACAAGACCGTGACGGGCACTGTCGGCGGTACGGGCATATTTACGGTTCGGGTGGATTGTGGCGGCGCTTACGCCAAGACCATGAATCTGGCGCATAACGGTAGCGATACCCTCCAGGCGCCGCTCGGCTCCACCTGCTCGGTGACCGAAGACAATCCGGGTGCAGGTGTGATCGGAAACGGCAACACCAACACCGCCGTGATCTATCCGTCGGACTTCATCGTGGATGGAAACCAGACGGTTCAGGTGAGCAACCGGATCACCGGCGGAACCTTCCCGAAAGGAACGCTGATCGTCACCAAGACCATCAGTGGTGAGCCTGCTCACGTAACAGCGGGACACAATCCGGCCAACCTGTTCGGCATCACGGTTGCGTGTACAAGCACACCGCAGGCGGATGTCTGGCTGAAGGAAGGCCAAAGCGCGACCGTTGAAGGCAAAGTCGAAGAGAGGTGCGTGATCAACGAAGCGGTCATCCCGGCGACCCTGGATCCCAACTACCAGTACGTCTGGGGTATCTCGCCGATGGAAACGACGCTGCGCGTTGCGGGTGATGAAATCGACGTGACCGTTGACAACAAGGTGATACCGGCGGGCATTACGACGCACGGCGTCTCCTTGACCAACGCGGTCACCGGCCCGATCCCAACGGCGTACGACCTGCTGGGAGGCTTCGTGCTGGAGCTGAACTGCGGCACGAACTTCACCTGGACGACCGGGCCGATGCGCGCGGGCGACAAAGCGGGTTACAGTGTGCCGGACGACACAAACTGCACGGAGAACGTGGTCAGCAGGCCGTTGGCAGATGCTTCCTTCGTCTGGCGCGACGACCTTACCGACTACGCTCCGTCAAGGTCATTCCGCGTCATTAACCAGGTGGAGGGCGTCGTGACGCACAGCCTCCAGCGCGAGAGCGAGGAGCTTGTTCAAATCTTCAAGACATTGACGGGCGACGCTACGCTCTATCAGAGTGGAACCTTCAATGTAACGCTGACGTGTACGGATGGCACCAACATGACCTTCTTGTTTGTGCCGCCGTTACCGAAGACGGAAAACGTGATGGTGTCGAGAGGCGCGCAGTGTACGGTGACCGAGGATACCTCCAACGTTGTTCTGTCCAGCGGAACGCCACGGAGAATCATCGCGCCGTATCTGTTCACGGTTCCTGCGGGTGGTCAGACGGTGATCGTCGAGACGGAGTTGCTGCTTGATCCTTCGCTGATGATGGCCGGGCTCACGGTCACCAAACAGATCACGGGTCTATTGGCGGGGCACCGTCCGGCGGCTGTGTTCGGGATTACGGTTTCGTGTCCGGGGACGTCGTCGGCTCTCAAGACGCTTAACCTCCTGGGCGGTCAAAGCGCCTGGGTGGATGCGGAGATCGGTGACACCTGTGTTATCGAAGAACCGACCGTTCCGGATGCCTTGAACTGGCAGTACAAGTATGCGCCGACGACAACCCAGTCGCTGTTGATACTGGCAGGTGGGCGTAGCGCCACAGTGATTAACGAAGTCATCTTGGTGTCGACTGGGACGGTGACGTTCACCTTCGCGCAGGCGACCGTGACGGATATCGCAGGATCGGGATACGTTTCGGGGCTGCTGAACACGACGGTGAACTGTGGCGCGGGTCGCGTGTACAGCTTGTCGCTGGCGGAAGGCGATACGAAGACGGTGACAGTTCCGACAGGAACACGTTGCACAGCGGCCAGTGCTGGCGCGTTGCCGCCGTTGAACAGCGGGTTCCGCTACAACGGCCCGACAACCAACCCGGCGCTGCCGTTCACGGTGCCACTCCCGACGAGTGCGAATGGTATCGTAACGATCAACTACGGTATCCAGAAGATCGACGCCAATCTGCCGATCCCGACGCTCGATCTGAAAGCGCTGCTGTTGCTGATCGGACTGCTGACAGGGTTTGTGTTCTGGCAGAGTCGGCGGCGGAGGGCTTGATCGGCAGGAATGATCGATAATCGCTGTAGGTAGTCAATGAAACGGGGCGCGAAAGCGCCCCGTTTTTTGGGTTAATCAAGAATCGTAGCTTGGATAAGCGAAGCGCCATCCGGGGATCAGGACGTAGCCTGGACAAGCCGCGTAGGTTGGCGGTGAGCGTAGCGAACCCCAACGTGCTCACGCGAAGGCGCGAAGCCGCGAAGCGAAGCCGCAAACTCCCTCCCTTTCAAGGGGAGGGTTGGGGTGGGGATGGGGTTGTCAGGGATCAGAGGTCAGAGGTCAGGGATCAGAAAAACCTTTTTTTCACGCGAAGGTGCGGAGTGCGCGAAAAAAGAAAGCCCCCTTTTGAAAGGGGGTGCCCGCCGAAGGCGGGCGGGGGTTTGGTTTGAAGCCCCTTCCCCCGCTTGCGGGAGAAAGGCATTTTTTCTCCGCGTGAATAAAAAAGTCGTTATTCTGCGCGTAGCGAAGCGAAGTCGCAGAATCCACCCCTCTCCCCCGCCCCTCTCCCGCAAGGGGAGAGGGGCGCTTTGTTCCTTTGCGGCTTCGCGCCTTCGCGTGAGGGAAAATTGCAGGCGGGACGCCCGCGCTCCGTTTTATAATGCGATAACGCGCAAACGGTGCGCTATCATGTCAACCACACGCGATTCTTGTTCGGAGCCTGCCCATGAAGATCATTGAAGTCACTCATCCTTTGATTCAGCACAAGCTGGGGTTGATGCGCAGGGTCGATATCAGCACCAAGACTTTTCGTGAGTTGGCGTGCGAGGTGGCGATGCTTTTGACGTATGAGGCGACCCGCGATCTTCCGACCGAGGAGGTTGAGGTGTCCGGCTGGGCGGGGCCTGTTCGCGTGCGCAAGATCAAGGGTAAAAAAATCACGATTGTGCCGATTTTGCGGGCGGGGTTGGGGCTGTTGCCGGGCGTGCTGGAGCTGATTCCCGCCGCGAAGGTGAGTGTTGTCGGCATTCAGCGCAACGAGGAAACGCTGGCGCCGATCACGTATTACGAAAAGTTGACACACAGCATGAATGAGCGGATTGCGATGATTGTTGATCCGATGCTGGCGACCGGCGGGACGCTGGTGGCGACGATCGATATGCTGAAGGAAGCCGGCTGTACGCAGATTCGCGGCTTGTTTCTGGTGGCGGCGCCGGAAGGCTTGAAGCGGCTCAAGGAAGCGCATCCCGATGTCGAGGTTTATACGGCGTCGATCGACGAACGGCTCAATCAAGTCGGCTATATCCTGCCCGGTCTGGGGGACGCCGGTGATAGGATTTTCGGCACCAAGGTGTAGGCGCAAGGCACGCGAAGGCGCGGAGAAGGGCGCTTTTAGCGCGCGTTTGATCCAGTTGCATACACTTTACGGTGTTGTTGTCCTCGATCCTGGAGCGATCAGTTCCTTCGCGGCTTCGCGCACTCCGCGCCTCCGCGTGAGCCGAACGTCGCGGTTCCCGCCACGCTTCGCTCGCGGCTAGAGCGGTTTTGGTTTAATTGTGCACAGCAAACAACCCCATCCCCACCCTAATCCTCCCGACCCTCTCTCCCGACCTCTCTCCCGCAAGCGGGAGAGAGGGGGGAAATGTCTCCCCTCTCCCGCTTTCCGCGGGAGAGGGGCAGGGGGAGAGGGATGGAAGGGGAGGGAACAAAACAGCGCAACGCGAAAGTGTGCGCAACTAAACAGAAAACGCTCTAAAGGCCGCTCACCAGCGACCTATGCGCCAAGCAGAATGACGCCTTTCTGATCCCTGACCTCTGATTCCTGATACGGTCTTGCTCTTTTCAGGGTTCCGTGGCAACATGAATATGACGCCGAAGGTAACACCGACGGCGCTTGCTTGTTTCAAGTCTTTTGGGGGCGACTTGCCATGAAAACAAAATTCGCGCTGATTGCGGCATCCATCGGGACGGCGTTGTTGTTGACGGCGACCGGAGCAACCGCACAACAACTGTATCGTTGCACCGGCAGCGATGGGCGTGTCGTTTATTCGGACAAAAAATGCGCGCCGAACGAGCAACGTCAAGTCGTCAAGATCACCGACAATTCGATGGACAATTCCAACTTGCGAAGCGCTGCCGCGATGAGCAGTTCCGCGTCGGCGCAAGGCGGTGGCGGTGTGGCCGTGCTCGGCAATAGCAGCGCACCTTCTTCCTCGGCGTCGTCGTCATCTTCTTCGCCAGCGCAGCCTGCGCGTCCGGCGCGGCGTCGTTGCAGAGGGTGAGCGTTGGGAGGTGGGAATGAAGCGGGTGTCTTTGTCCTGGTGGTTGCTGGCACTGATGCTGTGCGGCATTTCATTGGGCGCAAACGCGCAGATTTACAAGTGTTCGCTGCCGGGTGAGCGGGTGGTGTATTCGGATAGTAAATGTAATCCACTGGGAAGCGGCGGACGGCTCAAGATCACCGACAATTTGATGGACAGCCCCGGATCGAAGCGCGAAGCCAATCTCGCGGCCTTGCGTGCGGCTCGTTTGAACCACCATGCGCAAGCGCCTTATGCGGACGGAAAAACGGCAGAATCCGCGAAGGGCGAACGCTGGGACGGCGATGGTGAAAAGTTCATGATTTATTCGCCGCTGTTGGGTCCCGGCATGTATCTCAAGCAGTGAAAACGTTTTTGCAAACTACGGCGTGAAAATCGCCACCAGCGTCGCTTGCGCCTGATGGCGCATGGATGTTTTCTCCGAAGGTTCTATGGATTTCAGCCAGCACAGTGATGCTGTTCTCGGTGTCCAGCGCGATTCGCCGAGCAGATAGGTGGCGACTTCGCCCAGGGTCGGCTGGTGCCCGACGATCAACGTGACGCCTTCTTGTTTTGGCCAGCAGGTTGCGGCAAGCAGATGGTTCATGCTGGTTTCGGGCGCCAGCGCGGCAACGGTTTCATAGGGGCGCACCAGCATGGCGGCGGTTTGCTGTGTTCGTTGTGCGGGCGACACCAGGATTCGGCAGGATGCCGGTAAACGCTCGGCCAACCATTGCGCTGCGTCGCGGGCTTCTTCTCGACCGCGCGCGCTCAACACGCGCGCCATGTCCGGAAATCCGGGTTCGGCATCGGCATGTCGCCAGAGGATCAGTTCCATTTTTTTCCTTTTTTGTAAGCGCTCATACGGAGAGAAACATTTAACCACGAAAAACACGAAAGCGTATAGATCGAGGTGAGCACAACAAACAGGGCGCGATAAATCGCGCCCCTACGCTCTGATACCTGACCTCTGACCTCTGATTCTTGGCAACCCCATCCACACCCCAGCCTCCCCTTTGAAGGCATAGGTATCTACGCAAGTATGGGAGCAGCCCCGAAGGGGCGTGATATGAGTAACCGTCGGTGGAGCGAGCATCGCGAGCGAAACCGGCGGAAAGCGAACATCCAGCACTCCCCCAGCCCTGCAAGGGCTGAATATTGTCTGTTCAGCCCTTGCAGGGCTGGACGATGGTGCTGTCTGTCTCCGCCGGTTCCGCGTTCGCTACGCTCACGCTCCACCGACGGTTACTCATGTTGCGC
>WQTW01000132.1 GCA_009786085.1 Pseudomonadota bacterium
GGGCGGCGGCGCGCTGATGGTCAGCCGCTCGCCGCCGACCAGCCGCGTTTTCGGCGGCAGTACGCGGTCATTGACCTGCACGTATCCCGCCTCGATCCACTGTTTCAGGCGGCTGCGGGAATGCTGTGGCAATAACGCCGCCAGCGCCTGATCGAGCCGTTGCCCGGCAAGCTCGACGGGAACGTTCAGGGTGGAAGGCGGAAAGGTATAATGCTCGGAATTCAAGCGGGTTCGTCCACAAAATGAAAGTACCGATGTTACTCCAGATGTCGCTTTTATCGAATGTTTATCGGCCGGCGGTTGCCACGCTGACTACCACCTTCAAGGCGCTGGCGCTGGCGCTGGTTTTTACGCTGGCGCTGACGGGCTGCAAATCCGTTACGGTTCAGAGTGAAACGGCGGGCTGGTCAGCCGAGCGCATTTATCAGACGGCGCGCGACGCGATGAACGACGGCAATTATGCGCGGGCAATCCAGTTGTATGAGAATCTGGAAGCGCGCTATCCCTACGGACGCTACGCCCAGCAGGCCATTCTCGAATCGGCTTACGCCAATTACCGCTCGAGCGAGACGCAGGCGGCGATCGCGCAATGCGACCGTTTTATCCGGATGTACCCGAACCATCCCAGCGCCGACTACGCGTATTACCTGAAAGGGCTGGTGTATTTCCGCGAAGATCAGGGCTTGTTGGGCTATCTTTACGAGTTGGATCTTTCCGAACGCGACCCGCGCTCGACGCGCGAATCGTTCGACGCCTTCAAAGCGTTGGTGGAAAAGTTTCCGGACAGCCGCTACGCGGAGGACAGCACAACGCGAATGGTTTATCTGTCCAACGCCATGGGGATGTACGAAGTTCATACCGCGCGCTACTACTTCAATCGCGGCGCTTATCTCTCCGCGATCAACCGCGCGCAAGCAGCGTTGGTCAACTTCCCCCGAACCTCGTCTAACGAAGAAGCGTTGTCGCTGATGATCAGAAGCTATGAAAAGCTGGGAATGACCGATCTGGCGAACGATACCCGCCGCGTTCTCGAAGCCTCTTACCCCGACAGCGGATGGCTGACCGGCAATCCGAACAAAAAGCCCTGGTGGAAACTTTGGTAAGCGACGGCGTGTAGCGTGTAGCCCGGATAAGCGAAGCGCCATCCGGGAATAAATGTCACGCGGAGACGCGAAGCATCACCACATAACCTACACGATTTTCTGATTTGAGGTTTGGAGAACTGGATTCCCGCTTTCGCGGGAATGACGATTTCCTGACGCCTGACTTCTGATACCTGACCTCTGACATCTGACTTCTGATTCATGCGCCTCGAACGCTTACTGCAATCCCAGGGTTTCGGCAGCCGCAAGACCTGCCGCCTGCGTATCGAAGCCGGTGATGTGCGCGTCAACGGTGCGCTGTGCCGCGATCCGCTGGCCGAGTTCGACACCGCCGGTCTGACGTTCGAGATCGACGGCGAAACCTGGACGTATGCCGAGCATGTCTATCTGGCGCTGAATAAACCCGCCGGATTTGAATGCACGCACCAGCCGCAACACCATCGCAGCGTTTACACGTTACTGCCGCCGCCGCTGATCCGACGCGGCGTGCAAAGCGTCGGCCGCCTCGACGCCGACACGACTGGGCTTCTGCTGTTCTCCGACGATGGTCGCTTCATTCACGCGATGGCGTCGCCGAAACGGCGCGTCGCCAAACATTACCGCGCCACCTTGAAGCATGCGTTCGACGACGCACTGCCGAAACGATTGCTCACCGGTGTTTTGCTGACCGGCGAACCTGCCCCGCTGGCGGCGCTGGCGGCGCGACAGATCGACGCGCACACGCTGGCGCTCAGCATCGATCAGGGCAAATACCATCAGGTCAAGCGGATGGTCGCCGCCGCCGGCAACCGTGTCGAGGCGCTGCATCGCGCCGGTTTTGGCGCGTTATCGCTGGAAGACGGCTCTTTGCCCGCCATCGCCCCCGGCGACTGTTGTCATTTGGATGAAAAACACTTGGCGTTACTCGGTTATTGCCGCTGAAAAGCCCCAAGCGCCCGCAAGTCCACTACAATAATTCGGTTTACCCATTTTCAAGACTGTAAAGATCATGAGCAAAATTCTTCCTGTCTCCCGTGCGCTTTTCGATGAAATCATGATGCCCTGCGCGTCTCCCGCGCCGTTCATTCCGGTGCGCGGCAGCGGCGCGCGTGTGTGGGATCAGGAAGACCGGATGTACATCGACTTCGCCGCCGGTGTTGCCACCAACGCGCTCGGACATTGCCATCCGGCGATGACGGCGGCGCTGCAAGCGCAGTCCAAAAAACTCTGGCACGTTTCTCCCTGGCTGACCAACGAGCCGGCGTTGCGTCTGGCGCGCCGTTTGGTTGAAAACACCTTTGCCGAACGCGTGTTCTTCTGCAATTCCGGCGCCGAAGCCAATGAAGCCGCGCTGAAACTGGCGCGTCGTTACGCGAACGATACCGCCGGGTCGCACAAGATGCAAATCATCTCGACCGTCAATGCTTTTCATGGTCGTACACTGTTCACCGTTACAGCAAGCGGACAGCCGAAGTATTCGTCGGGCTTCGGGCCGGTGCCGGAAGGCATCACGCATGTGCCTTACAATGACGTGGCCGCTTTGCAGGCCGCGTTTGATCAACACGGCGACAATGTTTGCGCGATGATTCTCGAACCCATTCAAGGTGAAAGTGGCGTGGTTCCGGCCACCGAGGAATTTCTGCACATGGCGCGTCATTTGTGTATGTGGCACAAGGCGCTGCTGATCCTCGACGAAGTGCAAACCGGCATGGGGCGCACCGGCGTTTTGTTTTCCTACATGAACAGCGGTGTCACACCGGACATTCTGACGTCGGCCAAAGGGCTGGGCGGCGGCTTCCCGATCGGCGCAATGCTCACCACCCATGAAATCGCCCGCGTATTTGCTCCCGGAGTACACGGCACCACGTTTGGCGGCAACCCACTCGCTTGCGCCGTCGGCGAAGCTGTGTTCGATGTCATCAACACGCCCCAACTGCTCGAAGGCGTTAGAATCCGCCACCGCTTGTTCATGGCGGGGCTGAAAGCCATCCAGCAGCGCGTACCTTTTTGCAAGCTGATTCGTGGCGAAGGGCTGCTGCTCGGCTGCGTACTTGATGAGCGGCTGCAAGGCCGTTCTCTTGACGTCATCAACGCCGCCGGGAAAGCCGGTTTGCTGGTGCTCGCCGCCGGACCCGATGTCGTGCGTCTCGTGCCGCCGCTCACCATCGCCGAAGAGGACATCCGCGAAGGCATGGCGCGGCTCGAAAAAGCGTTGTCCATCTTATCCTAAAAACCTCAGTTGACCGCTTGTAAACCTATGGAAAACCGCGTAGCCGCTTGCTTTGGAGTCGTTCTCAGCGCTCACCCATTGGGCGAGCACGTCCAACTGAGGTTTTCAGGCTTATTGGCGTAACAACCATGAAGCGGCTTGCGCGCAGAACGCCCCCAGAACCCTGGTCGGCCAAACTGCGCGCGCCGTTCGCCGTGCTCGGCATTCGCAGCAACGGCAGCCACATTACCGACATCGCTTTCCTGCCGCTCAAGGAAAAAGAAGCCGCGCCGGCAGACGCCCTCAGCGAACGAACTGTGCAGGAGTTGAATCGTTACCTTGACGATCCCTGTTTTTCTTTCACCGTCCCGATCCTTCCGCACGGCACGCCGTTTCAACAACGGGTCTGGAAAGCATTGCAAGCCATTCCCGCCGGCGCAACACAAACCTACGGTGAACTGGCGAAAATGTTGAAGTCAGCGCCGCGCGCCGTCGGTGGCGCCTGCGGCGCCAATCCGGTCGTGCTCATCATTCCCTGCCACCGCGTCGTCGCGCAACATTCGCTGGGCGGATTCATGCACGCCGGAGACGGCGAGCCGTTGTTCATCAAACGCTGGTTGCTGAAACATGAAAACGCAACAGTGGAATGAACCGCAAAGCGCACGAAGAAACGAAGCCGATGGGGCTTTGAAGCCCTCCCTTTCAAGGGAAGGGTTGGGGTTTGTCAGAGATCAGAAGTCAGAAATCAGGCATCAGTTGCGTAGCCCGGATAAGCGAAGCGCCATCCGGGAAACAGAAATCAGAAATGCGTCATTGCGAGAAATCTTTAACCGCGAGAGAAGCGTGGCGGGAAGTGACGAAGCAATCCAGCGCCGTTTCGTTGCACACATTTTCTGGCTTCGCTTCGCTCGCAATGACGGCTTTTGAAATAGATTCAAAGATTTTCTTTGTGCTCTCTGTGCTCTCTGCGTTCTTTGCGGTAAAACGATTTTCAGAATGACCATGTCCGACAACGTTCCACTCAAACCCAGCGCGAAAGACACTGCGCTCATTGATCTTTTTTGCGATCAGGTCTGGTTGCAGGACGGTCTCGCCGCCGCTTCGCTCAACGCTTACCGCACCGACTTGTCGCTCTTCTCCGTCTGGCTTGCGCAACGAACATCCCACACCTTGCTAACCGCCGAACGCGCCGATATCGAACGCTGGCTTGCCGAACAATTTTCTACGGACGCCAAAACGTCTTCCATCGCCCGCCGCCTTTCCTCGCTGCGCCGCCTCTACAAACTGCTGCACGAACGCGGTCAACTCAGCGCCGATCCGACGCTGCGCATTCGCGCACCGAAACAAACCCAGCGTCTGCCGAAAAACATTTCCGAAGAGCAAGTAGAAGCGTTGCTCAACGCGCCCGATCTCGATACGCCGCTCGGCATGCGCGACCGCGCAATGCTGGAAACCCTGTACGCCACCGGCCTGCGCGTTTCCGAACTGGTCGGGCTGAAATGGATGCAAGTCGCGCTCGACATCGGCGTCGTTCGCGTGATCGGCAAAGGCAACAAAGAACGGTTGGTGCCGCTTGGTGAAAACGCCGTTGACTGGCTGAAACGCTACCTCGAAGAAGCCCGACCGCTTCTCGCCGGACATTTGCGCAACGACCATGTTTTTCTCACCACCCGCCATACGCCGCTGACCCGTCAAGCGTTCTGGGCGCTCATCAAACGTCACGCACTGCGCGCCGGTATTGCTTCCGAAACGCTTTCGCCGCACGTTGTGCGTCACGCCTTCGCCACCCATTTGCTGAACCACGGCGCCGATCTGCGCGTCGTGCAACTGTTGCTCGGCCACGCCGACATCACCACCACCACGATCTACACCCACGTCGCCCGCGAACGCCTCAAACGACTGCACGCCGAACACCATCCGCGCGGAGACAGGGATCCGAACAGAAATTTAACCGCAAAGAACGCAAAGAAAACCTTTTAACCACGAAAAATATCCTCACGCGAAGGCGCGAAGCCGCGAAGAAATCGAGCGCGCCACACAAATGTGCCGTCATTCCCACGAAAGCGGGAATCCAGAAAAGCAACCTCGCGAGATGGAAAACGTGCGCTTTGCTGAAAGGTTGGGAAGTTTGAGGTTTGAACGACTGGAGCCACGCTTTTGTTGGGATGACAGAATCGTTCTTCGCGGCTTCGCATCTCCGCTGAAG
This sequence comes from Pseudomonadota bacterium, assembly GCA_009786085.1. GTDB lineage: Bacteria > Pseudomonadota > Gammaproteobacteria > Burkholderiales > Casimicrobiaceae > UBA931. Next base: position 5,498 of record WQTW01000132.1, read on the forward strand.
CCAAAACGTCGCGGCTCCCGCCAGGCTTCGCTCGCGGCTAGAGCTTTTTTGATTTAATTTACAGAGGTAAACCCCCGGCTCTGCCGGGGGACTCACCAAGGTTTGACCTTTACGACGGTCAGTGCGAATTTCTGATCTCTGCCAAGAGAAAGGAGAT
>WQTW01000133.1 GCA_009786085.1 Pseudomonadota bacterium
GCGTTGCTCCTCCTCGCGGGATGGCAGCCCGCGTCGTCGTCGCGCCTTGCCTGGCACGGCGGGCGCAGCACTGGCGAGCACGTCCAACTGAGGTTTTCAGGTTAAAATTATAATTGAATCAAACGTGTCATGCGAGAATCCAATGCCAAAATCGCCTCCCGATTTGATGGTGAGAACACTTTTTCGGCAGCTTCCTGCCAGGGCAGCCACAGGCTTTGCCGGTGTTCGCGCGGCGAGAGTGTGACGGCGCGCGGCGCGGGAACGAGGAAGGTGAAAAGGTGTTCGGTGTTGTGGGTGGTGCCGGGCGGGTAGCGGTGCCGCCATTGCTCGTAAATCGGATAGGTGGTTTGATGGTGAGCATCGCGCAGTTGGCCGTCGCGCGTCGCATCGAGACCGCTTTCTTCAAACAGTTCGCGTTGCGCGGCGTGTGGCGGCGTTTCGTCGGGTTCGAGGCTGCCGGTGACCGATTGCCAGTAACCGGGGAAGTCGGCGCGTTCCAACAGCAGAATGTCAAGGCGTGGTGTGTGGATGAGCACCAGCACCGATTCCGGGCGTTTGTAGTGTGGCATTCAGGTATCAGAGGTCAGGTATCAGAAAGGCATCTCACGCGAAGCCGCGAAGACGCGAAGGGAAAATCTCCCCTCTCCCGCTTGCGGGAGAGGGGTAGGGGAGAGGGTTTTCTTCCTCTGGGTTGCTTCGTCATTTTGTTCCTCGCAACGCTTTTCTGATCTCTGGTCTCTGATATCTGCCCTCTGAAACCCCATCCCCACCCCTGCCCTCCCCTTGAAGGGGAGGGAGTGTCGTTCCTTCGCGGCTTCGCGCCTTCGCGAGAGAAAAAATTTCTGCTTCGCTCACAATGACGCGAAGGGAAAATCTCCCCTCTCTCGCTTGCGGGAGAGGGGTAGGGGAGAGGGTTTTCTTCCTCTGGGTTGCTTCGTCATTTTGTTCTTCGCAACGCTTTTCTGATCTCTGGTCTCTGATATCTGCCCTCTGAAACCCCATCCCCACCCCTGCCCTCCCCTTGAAGGGGAGGGAGCTTCCGTTCCTTCGCGGCTTCGCGCCTTCGCGTGAGAAAAAATTTCTGCTTCGCTCACAATGACGCCCCCTTTTTTTTGCGCTCTATGCGTTTCTTTGCGTTCTTTTCGGTGAAATGGTTTTTTTCTGATCCCTGATCCCTGACCTCTGATTCCTGATCACCGCCGCGCATCGTCGCGCGTGTGATCGACGAACACCCAGAACGGCAGGTCCGACGAGCGCCAGTAGTCGATGGCCTCTTTAAGAGTTTCGCACAGGGTGAGCCAATCGTCGGCGGCGAGTTTCTCGAAGGACGTTGTGTGTTTCAAATGAAGCACGATGCCGGTGTCGCCGAACCAGGCCTCATCGCACAACACATCGTAGAGCGCGTCCCAGTTGTGTCCGAAGTAATCCGGAAATTCCAGTGTTTCGGCAAGCTGTTTGAGCAGTTGGACTTTGTTGTGAACGTCGGCGATATCGACGGCGAAATAATGCAGCGCCGACTTTTCGCGCGCTTCGGTAAAACGGGCGACGGCTTCGGGCGTTTTGAGAGGGTGGATACCGACGCGGTTGAGGTCGTCAAGGTTGAACGGTTTCATTGCGAATGCGTTGGAAGCTCTGATAGTGGTCAGCAGTGTAATAACAAACATCAGGGGACGGCGGTTTTTCGCCACCGCAGACAATGCGACGAGCGCCGCGCGTTTTGACGCCGGGCGTCGGCACGGTGTGTTCACGGTAATAACCGTACGGGTTTATCGGCAGCAGTTTTTCGCGGTTGCCGAACACGATGCCGTCACGGCTGTAAGGGAAGGGGCCGCCTTGATAAATCAGGGTCAGTGTTTGCTGCGCTTCGGGCGTAAGCTGTTCGACAGAAATGGTTTCGATGACAGGCGGCGTTTCTTCCGTTTCGGCGGCGGGTGGCGTGTCTTCGGCTTCCGTGTCGGTTGCGGGCGGCGCGTCTTCCGTTTCCGCGTCGGCTTCCGGTGGCGCGTCCTCTGTTGCCGCTTCGATGGCGGGTGGCGCTTCTGCGACGACATCAATAGGTGGTGGTGGCGCTTCTGTTTTTTCCGCACAGGCGGACAGGCCGCCCAAGCCGAAAAGCAAACTCATCACAAAGAGCGTGCGGAGCGCAAAGGTCGTTAAACGAGTGGACATATCAGGTATCAGAGGTCAGATATCAGAAATCAGAAATCAGAAATCAGAAATCAGAAAACAGAAAACAGAAAACAGAAAACAGAAAATTATTTCACGCCACCCCTCGCCTTTGTGGAGACAGGCTCTTGAAGGGGAGGGGGCTTGTTTGCGCTTTCGTATCTTTCCTGGTTAGAGGTTTTTCCTTCGCGGGAAAACAATTATCCGCTTGCTCGCACACGGATGTGCAAGTCGCGCAACTGTTGCTCGGTGACCGGCGTCGGTGCTTCGACCAATAAATCCTGACCGCGCTGGGTTTTCGGGAACGCGATCACGTCACGGATCGATTCGGCGCCGGTCATCAGCGTCAGAATGCGATCCAGTCCGAAGGCGATGCCGCCGTGCGGCGGTGTGCCGTATTGCAAGGCTTTCAACAGGAAGCCGAACTTGCGTTCCTGATCTTCTTTGGAAATTTTCATCGCGTCGAAAACTTTGGCCTGGACTTCTTCGCGGTGGATACGCACCGAGCCGCCGCCGATTTCCCAGCCGTTCAACACCACGTCGTAGGCTTTGGCCAGCGCTTTTTCGGGATCGACGGTGAACAGGTTTTCGTGACCGTCTTTCGGCGCGGTGAACGGGTGGTGACGCGCCGCCCAGGTCTTGGTGTCTTCGTTGAATTCAAACATCGGAAAATCAACAACCCACAACGGTTTCCAACCTTTTTCGGCGAGACCGAGTTGATGACCGACTTTGGCGCGCAACGCGCCGATGGCGTCGTTGACGATTTTTTCGTGATCGGCGCCGAAGAAGATAATGTCGCCGTTTTGTGCGCCGGTGCGTTGCAGAATTTCGCGCAGCACATTTTCCGGAAGGAATTTCACGACGGGCGATTGCAAACCGGTTTCGTTGGGCTGGGTGTTGTCGTTGACTTTGATATACGCCAATCCTTTCGCGCCGTAGATGGCGACGAAAGCGGTGTAATCGTCGATCTCCTTGCGCGACAGCTTGGCGCCGCCCGGCACCCGCAGCGCGACAACGCGACCATACGGCATGTCGGCGGCGGCGCGGAAGACTTTGAACTCGACCGTCTTCATCAATTCGGTCAGGTCGGTGAATTTGAGCGGCACGCGCAGGTCGGGTTTGTCCGAACCGTAATCGCGCATCACTTCGGCGTAAGAGAGGATCGGGAACGGCGGCAGATCAACGTCGAGCGCTTCTTTGAACATCGTGCGCACCAGGCCTTCCATGATCTCGCGGATCTCGTGTTCATCGAGGAAAGAGGTTTCGATGTCGATCTGGGTAAATTCGGGCTGACGGTCGGCGCGCAAATCTTCATCGCGGAAACATTTGACGATCTGGTAGTACCGATCGAAACCGGCCATCATCAGCATTTGCTTGAACAATTGCGGCGATTGCGGAAGCGCGTAAAAATGGCCGTGATGAATCCGCGACGGCACCAGAAATTCGCGCGCGCCTTCCGGCGTTGACTTGTAGAGCATCGGCGTTTCGATGTCGATGAAACCGTGCCCGTCGAGATAGCGGCGCGCCGCCATCGCGGTTTTGTGACGCAGTTTCAGATTGCGCTGCATCGGTGCGCGGCGCAGATCGAGGATGCGGTTTTCCAGACGCACGGTTTCCGACAAATTGTCGTCGTCGAGCTGGAACGGCGGCGGCAACGACGGATTGAGCAGCGTGATCTCCTGCGCGAGCACTTCGATGGTGCCGGACGTCAGATTGGGATTGATCGTGCCTTCGGGGCGGCGACGCACCAGACCGGTCACACGAACGACGTATTCGCCGCGCAACTTTTCAGCGGTAGCGAAAGAATCGGGACGATCCGGGTCGAACACGATTTGCAACAAACCTTCGCGGTCGCGCAGATCAATGAAAATCACGCCGCCGTGGTCGCGGCGGCGGTGCACCCAGCCCATGACGGTGATGGTTTGGTTCAGATAACGATCGTCGATCAGTCCGCAATAATTGGTACGCTTCAAAATTTGTCTCCGTTGAAAAAGGCGCGCATGGGCATGGTTTAGTGAGCTGCATAAACCTTCATACTTCGTTGGCTTCGCCTTGCCGTATGATTCATACTGTCTGCGGCTCGCCGCCTCGTCTGAAAATTTATGCAGCCCACCTTAGGGTGAAGCAGGCGCTCAAACATCCATTTTAAAACGAAAAACAGATGCGTGATTTATCGGAAGGTGCAGAAATTTGCAGGAAGGGTCGGCGGAGTCAGGAAACCGGCGGCGCAGCGGGTGGCGTAGCAGACGGCGCAACGGATGGTGAAGGGGGGATGACGGGCGTGTGGCGGGGCGGATGCGCGTGGTGGTGCGGGTCGAGCACGCCCATCGAGACGACGTATTTCAACGCCTCATCGACCGTCATCTGCAATTCGCGCACCTGCGACTTCGGCAGCATGACGAAATAGCCGGACGTCGGGTTGGGCGTGGTTGGGACATACACACTGACGTAAGGTTCGTCGAGCTGTTCGGCGATTTCCTCGGCGGGGCTGCCGGTCAGGAAAGCGATCGTCCACGAGTCCTTTCGCGGGAACTCGACCAGCAGCGCCTTGCGGAAAGCGTTGCTTTTCTTCGACAAAATGGTGTCGCTGACCTGTTTGACACTGGAATAAATCGACTTGACGAACGGGATACGGCCAAGCATCTGTTCCCAGAGAGCGATCAAGCGCGCGCCGAAAATATTGGCGGCGACGATGCCGGTACTGAGCAAAATCAGGAAGCCCATGACAACGCCAAGCCCGTAAATCCGGAAGCCCAGCACCTGTTCGGGACGCCAGCCGTAGGGGATCAGCAGCATCAACTGATCCAGCGCCGAGAGCAGGAAATAAAGCACCCAGAGCGTGATGCCGAGGGGGATCCAGACCAGCAATCCGGCGATCAGGTAGCGTTTCATCAGGCGGGCATCAATGGCAGGCGCAACTGGCCGCGCAAGCGGGCGGCGACGCTTCGGCGGCCTTGCCTTCGGGTTTCAGCGGGCAGGCGGGGGCGGCTTTGCTCTTGAAGTCGGTCGCGTACCAGCCGCTGCCTTTCAATTGGAAACCGGCGGCGGACACCAGCTTGCTCAACGTCGCTTTGCCGCAGGCGGGGCAGGCGGTCAGCACGGGGTCGGATATCTTCTGCAAGGCTTCAAGCGTATGCCCGCAGTCAGTACAACGGTATTCGTAAATAGGCACAGCAATCTCCAGAGGAAAAAAAACAGGCCGGAAAAACCCGGCGAATATTATATCGGGAAAGGGCTGCTTTTTTTCAAGGCAGCGGGGGCAAAAGATTTTTCGGCTCCGCAACGATTGAGACCTTCAAACCCCATCCCCATTCCAACCTTCCCCTTGAAGGCATAGGTATCTACACAAGTATGGCGACATTTGCCCTGCTCCTCTCGCGTACCTCAAAAAGCGCCGCAGGCGCGTCACGTGAGTAACCGTCGGTGGAGCGCGAACGCAGTGAGCGCGAAACCGGCGGACAGTCGATCCC
>WQTW01000134.1 GCA_009786085.1 Pseudomonadota bacterium
AGCCTCGTACTTTCCCGCACTCCCCGCCTTGCCCCCTTTTCAAAGGGGGTGTCGGCGAAGCCGACGGGGGTTTGCAACGTTTCGGGCGGCAGATTGCCGCCCCTACGCCGCCATCCACGTCCTGCCCGTAGGGGAAGCAACCTGCTTCCCGTCAGCGCCGCATGGATTCTGCGACTCCGCTTCGCTACGCGCAGAATGACGCATTTTTGATACCTGATTCCTGATAACCCCATCCCCACCACCCTCTCCCCTGTCCCTCTCCCGCTTGCGGGAGAGGGAACGGCGGAGTTCTGACATCTGATCCCCGGATGGCGCTTCGCTTATCCGGGCTACGCAACTACGCACTGTTGGGGTTCGCTTCGCTCACCACCAACCTATGCACTACTGACATCACGCACGTTGGGGTTCGCTTCGCTCACCACCAACCTATGCACTGGAGCGCGGGCGTCCCGCCCGCATCCCCCCCCATCCCATCCTTCCCCCGCAAGCGGGGGAAGGGGCTGACATCTGACATCTGATCTCTGACATCTGATTCCTGCCATCTGTTATCTGCTCCTGCGCAATCTCACCGCGCCCAATCCCGCGAGCAGCATGCCAAGCGCGACGAGCACGCCGCCGCCCAGGGTCGGGATCGACGCGGTGGACGAGTGCGGCACAACGCCTCCAACAATGGTGAAGTTGAAGCTGGCGGAACTGTTCGCTTGATTGATATGGCGAACGCTGGTCGGCGGGGTCGCCGTTGCGGTGCTGGTGATGTTGTTGCCTCTGGTGCTGGCTGTGCCATTCACCGTGATGATGATGTGTTCGCCATCAGGGATATCGACCAGCATGTTGATGTTGCCCGCGCCGTTGGCAGGGCAAGAGGCGCCGACGCTGGCCAGGCATGCCCAGGTCACATTGCTCAATTGGCTCGGAACGTTATGGATGACCCGAGCACTCATCGCATCGTCGGGACCCATGTTGTCCACGCGAATCTCGTAGCTCACGGCGTCGTTGATGTTGACGCTCGCCGGAGTGAGCAGGTTGATCGACACATCAAGATCGGCATCGGGATGGATGGTGACCTGGCGAACAAAGGTATTGTCCGCCGGATTGCTTTCCACCATACCGGCAGGCACCGTCAGCGTTGCGACGTTGTTGAAGACGCCCGATTTTGCAGCGGTGCCCTTGACGGTGAGCACCAAAGCCGGAAATGAACCCGGAGCGCGCGCCGCAAGATCGACAAGCAAGCTGATGTTGTTGCCCGTGCCGCTGGACGGGTTCGGGCACGCCGTCGCCGTGCCATAAGTATAAGCCTCACACTCCCAGGTAACGTTCTCGATATTGGCCGGAACGGTGTATTGAAGCGTCGCGCCGACAACATTGTTGGGACCGTTGTTGAAAAATTGGAAGCGGTACTGCATAGGGTCCCCGATGTGGGCTTGCTCCGTGTCGTAATTCACGGCATGGGCGATCACCAGATCCACTTCCGGCCCGCTGGTGATGGTCATCACGAGATTTCTGCTGTTGGCGACGCCGCTTTCCTCCAGCTCCACACGGTAGCCAAAAGTGCCGAGCGTGCCGGGGAGTGTGCCGGTGATGGGCGTAAACTGCGCAACGGTCGTGAACAAATTCTCGATGAGGGTGTACCGATTGCCGGTCGCCAGGTTCAGTTGGGCCGCAGGCGGCGCGGGTGGAATCACCTGGATTTCAGCTTGGAGTCCAGTACCAAAAACGATGATGGTCGATCCATAGTCGCCGAGGACAAGCATCTTGTCGCCATTCGCCAGCGTGGAGGGAAGGAGAAACCCGATTTGCTGGAAAGAGTCAATTCCTCTCACGTTCACCACACCCGTGGTTTCGATGTTCAATCGGTTGCGCTGGCTACTCGTGCATAGCCCTCCATAGAGAATGGTTCGGGTCGCAAAGGTCGGATTGCCTCGAATGGTTAGCGTGTTATCGCGGGCAATATTGGTGCCAGCTCCCTGAATTGAACATTGCGCGGCAATAATGTGTTCGGCATTTATCTCTCCCCCAAAGAGTAAAATATGGTTATGCTCAAGGAACGCGTTCCTCTGCGCTAATACTTCCGTGTGTGCTCCAACGATAATAGGCACATCTATCTTGCCGCCCCGAATAGCAACGCTGGCGCCTTTAATTCCGACGTCTCCTGCGCCGCTAGCTTTAACATACGTACCGACGATTTCGCCAGCAAACCAATTGACCGGATCCAACTCGTCGCCATTGACCCAGCCGCCCTCGATCTCAACCGTGTTTTCGCCGAAGCTCAGGTTCGCGTTCGGCCCATTCGCGGCGGCAAGCGTGTCATCCCAGTGCGCGCCATAAACAGAGCCAACGGCGCCGCCGTTTTGCAGTGTGATCACGTTGTTTGAGCGGGAGGCGCTGTTCATGCCGCCAGGGGGCGCCAGAACAGATATGTTCGGGGCGCCGTAGGGAAACTGTTGCAGCACGCCCGGGTTGGTGCCATCGTAAGTGACGTTGGCGCCCTGCGCCAAAACCGGCGCGGTGGAAAGAAGGCCAAGCGCCAAAACCGCACTGCCGAAAACCGCACTGCCGAAAGCCTGAAACATGGATCGCTTCATGAAAATACCTCTTTTAATGGAGTGGATGGAAAGAAAAAAACAAGAAGAACAAAAAAGCCCCGCCTCCCAATGGGAAGCAGGGCTTGGAAAAACGATGGCGATGAAGCCGACGTTGAGGCCGCGCGTTCTGCGAACGCGCGTTTGTAATTAGATGTGTGTTACATACATGTGTGTGTGTGTGTGTGTGTGTGTGTGTGTGTGTGTGTGTGCAATAAACGCGCCAAAGCTTATGCTTTGAGCACATTGTCCTAACTATTTTTTTCAACAAAAAATACGACATCTCCCGCTACCCTTGCTTTTGATCGAACACAACACGCCTCGCGCATGACATAGGTGGTGATTCTATCGAAATAAATTGTAAAAGTTCAAAAAACCATTACAAATGGGTTTTTGTTACAATCGAGTTGCAAAAAAACATCAGCCACGCCCTTTGGTTCCGAATCATTGACCGTTCGTCGGCCAGACATCAGGGTGTAGCCCGGATAAGCGAAGCGCCATCCGGGGATCAAGGATCAGCACGTAGCCCGGATAAGCGAAGCGCCATCCGGGAATCAAGGATCAGCACGTAGCCCGGATAAGCGAAGCGCCATCCGGGAATCAAGGATCAGCACGTAGCCTGGACAAGCCGCGCAGCAGCGCAGTCCGGGAATGGCCTCACGCGGAGGCGCGGAGAAAAAAAACGTCATTCTGCGCGGCGCGAAGCGGCGTCGCAGAATCCATAAACAGGGCGCGATAAATCGCGCCCCTTGCCCTCTCCCCCACCCCTCTCCCGCATGCGGGAGAGGGGATCGTTCCTTCGCGTCTCCGCGTGAGATGATGTGATCCCTGCCAACCCCATCCCCACCCAACCCTTCCCTTGAAGGCATAGGTTCTACACAAGCGCGTAGGTTGGACAAGCCGCGCAGCGCGTAGCCCGGATAAGCGAAGCGCCATCCGGGAATCAGGAATCAGCGCGTAGCCTGGACAAGCCGCGCAGCGGCGCAGTCCGGGAATGGCCTCACGCGGAGGCGCGGAGAATGCGGAGAAAAAAAACCGTCATTCTGCGCGGCGCGAAGCGGCGTCGCAGAATCCACAAAAAGGGCGCGATAAATCGCGCCCCTTGCCCTCTCCCCCACCCCTCTCCCGCATGCGGGAGAGGGGATCGTTCCTTCGCGTCTCCGCGTGAGATGATGTTTTTCTGATCCCTGCCAACCCCATCCCCACCCAACCCTTCCCTTGAAGGCATAGGTTCTACACAAGCGCGTAGGTTGGACAAGCCGCGAAGCGGCGCAGTCCGGGAATGGCCTCACGCGGAGGCGCGGAGAAAAAAAACCGTCATTCTGCGCGGCGCGAAGCGGCGTCGCAGAATCCACAAAAAGGGCGCGATAAATCGCGCCCCTCACCCTCTCCCCCACCCCTCTCCCGCATGCGGGAGAGGGGATCGTCGTTCCTTCGCGTCTCCGCGTGAGATGATGTGATCCCTGCCAACCCCATCCCCACCCAACCCTTCCCTTGAAGGCATAGGTTCTACACAAGCGCGTAGGTTGGACAAGCCGCGAAGCGGCGCAGTCCAACAACCCAACGATCAAATTCTCACGCGATGCGCAGAGAAAAAAACTTCCTTCTGTGCGGAGCTTTGAACCGCGAGCGAAGCCGGAAATGTGACGCAATCAGTCAGGGCGTTGGGGCATCCAGCTCCATCTCGCTCTGTTCAAGCCTTTGAGGGCTGATGACGCCAAGAACCTCAATGATGGCCGTTCTACTCTCAATTTCATTTCCGTATGCGTCGTAAGAAACAATGTCCTCGAAGATACATTTAAGGCTGTCGCCAGGTAGCAGTGTATGCTTTCTTTCGTGATAATCATCAAGCCATTGCTGATGAAGCATCGATACCTTGGTCATCCTATTGTTTCTGAGAACCGTCCATTGTGCAGCGCCCAACATATCCGGTGACTTTACTTTGAAAAAAGCTGTCCCCGTGTTAGTGATCGTCTGAGCGACCTCTCTGACAGGTTCATCCGGCTGCACGATGACCTCTTTAATAACAACGTCTCCGAGATCCGTCTGCACGGTAACCTTTTGCCCTGGAAGAAGCGCACGCGCTTTCGCAACACCATCAAGCGCCTCAACAACATCGGATACGGCTGGCGGTTTATAGCCGACTGTCTGGTTAATCTTCACCATGATCATTGCCCTCCTCTTCATAATAATAGGAACGATCAATGCCTTTCATGATGAGTTCGCGGTCGCCTATTTTATCCGTCAGGGCGGCGCGTAACAGCTCTCTGATTTCAAGGTCGTTCACAGGGCTGCGTTCCATTGCGGAAAGATACGCCCGTTTGCCGACTTGCGACCAGTCAACGCATTTTTTCAGATTTTTTTTCAGCATCAGGTCAAGCCAAATACGCCCACTTCTGCCGTTCCCCTCCATGAACGGGTGCGCGATATTCATCTCCACATATTTGGCAATGATCTCTTCAAATGTCCCTTCGGGCATTTTCTCGATTTTTTTCAGGCTTTCGGAAAGATACAATGCGCTTGCAAAACGGACGTTTCCTTTTGAGATATTGGCGCTCCGAATTTTCCCGGCAAAACTCAAAAGCCCGTCAAACAGGTGTTTGTGAATTTCACATAATCCCGCTACTGTCCCTGCTTCGATGGTGTTAATCGCGCCGCTGTCAAAAAGCAGATAGGCTTTTTCTTTGCTTTGTTCATCGAGGGTTGGGGTCATTTTCGATGCCTTCCTTGCTTGGTAGATATCTCTCAAAAATCAGCGAAGATTTTACCGCCAGAGTAGAAACGTTCTTTATTCTAACCGCAAAGAACGCAACGTTTCGCATTTTTCGTGCTTTTCGTATCTTTCTTGGTTAAAGATTTTGGGTTCTTTTGAAATATGAATGGGTTATGTGGTTGAATATCTCACGCGAAGACGCGAAGCCGCGAAGACGCGAAGAAATCGAACGCGCTACACAAATGTGCCGTCATTCCCGCGAAAGCGGGAATCCAGGAAAGTAGCCTCGCGAAGATGGA
>WQTW01000135.1 GCA_009786085.1 Pseudomonadota bacterium
CGTTCGCTACGCTCACGCTCCACCGACGGTTACTCATGTTGCGCGCCTGCGGCGCTGCCTGGAATGTGAGAGAAAAGCATGTCATCAGAGACCATGACGCAACACTTGTGTAGATACCCATGCACCCAATGGATGGCAAGTTTCCACGCGGTTTTCCATAAGCTCAAAAGCGGTCATCTGCGGTTTTCAGGATAACAAGCCGACGACCTTCTCGGCGTCATTTTCAGCCGGTTTCGTATTGGAAAATGGGCGGAAAATGATCGAATTGCATGCAAAACCACTCTAAAATAAGCGCATCGTCCGCCGCTCCTGCGCGACGAAAGCTTTTCCAAAAACTGCGCGACTTTTTGCTTTCTTGCCCATCAAAAAAACAACGGTGGAACGCGCTTCATGTAAAATAAGCAAGCCCCCGTTCCGATAGCCTTTATGATCGCTTCGTCGCTTCAGGTCAGCATTGTCACCTACCGTCCCGATGAAGACGCGCTGATTCGTTGTCTCTATGCGCTGTCTGAAGCCATCGAGTTCGCACGCGCCGAAGGCGTGCTGCGAACGGTCAACGTGGCGTTGATCGACAACAGCGAGAGTCGGAAAGTGGTCGAACGGCTGGTCGAGTTGGGCGATCTTTTCTTTCGTGAGCCGACGCAGGTTTCCTATCTGCACGGGCACGCCAACATCGGTTTCGGCGCAGCGCACAATCTGACGCTGCACGGCAGCGGCGCCGATTACCATCTGATTCTGAGCATCGAAACCGAGTTGATGCAGACCGCCCTGTCCGAAGGTGTGCGCTGGATGAATGATCATGATGATGTCGGCGCGGCAGCGCCGTCGTTGTTTGCGTCGGGCGGCATTCGGATGTATCCGTGCCGACGCTTTCCGTCGGTCTTCGATCTGTTTCTGACCAGCGTGGCGCCGGTGTGGTTGCGCGGTCTCTTCGAGCGCCGGATCAGACATTACGAAATGCGTTCCGAAACCGATTTGCACGATCCTTTCTTCGACATCCCCTGCTTTTCCCGCGCATGCGTTCTGGCGCGTCGTCAGGTAACCGATCAGAGCAGCGGTTTTGATCCGACGTTCTTTCTCTATTTCGAAATGTACGACTGGATTCTTCGTCTCGGCTTGATCGCCAGAACGGCTTACATTCCGAACATGCGCGCCGTGTTTTACGATAATTTTATTCTCGGCAGCGAACGCATCAAACACAAAAGAATCTTTTGCAAGAGCGCGATCGCTTTCTTCCGGAAACACGGGTGGAAGTGGTTCTGACGTTGCGCCCGTTTTCATTTTCGTTTCCGTTCTCATGGCCTCCACATTAATCAGCGTTTCGCAACTGGCCGCCCATCTCGACGATCCCGATTGGCGGATCTTTGATGTGCGGCATGATCTCGCCGATCCGTCCTGGGGTCGCCGCGCTTACGAAGCATCCCATGTCCCGCGCGCGCTTTTCGTCTCGCTCGACGAAGATTTGTCCGCGCCGCAGAACGGCAAAAATGGGCGTCATCCGTTGCCGACGCCGACACAATGCGCCGAGCGGCTGGCGCGTTTTGGCGTGACGCAGGGAAAACAAATCGTCGCTTACGATCAGGGATCGGGCATGTTCGCGGCGCGATTGTGGTGGATGCTGCGCTGGTTGGGGTTGGATCGCTGCGCCGTGCTCGACGGCGGCTGGGCGCAATGGCAGGCCGCGGGATTGCCGACGTCCGCCGCGAAAGAAACGCCGCAACCCGCGAATTTCGCGCCGCAACCTCAAGACTTCACCGTGACCGCAGACGCAGTGCTCGCCAACCTGTCCGCGCCGACGATGACCCTGATCGACGCACGTCCCGCCCCGCGTTTTCGCGGCGAAAACGAAACCCTCGATCTGGTCGGCGGACACATCCCCGGCGCGCTGAACCGCCCGTTCACCGAGAATCTGAATGCCGACGGCGCCTTCAAAACCGCCGCGCAACTACGCACCGAATTCACGGCGCTGCTCAAAGACGCGCCTCCTTCGCAGATCGTTCACCAATGCGGCAGCGGCGTGACCGCCTGCCACAACGCGCTGGCGATGGAAATCGCCGGCCTTTCCAGCTTGCGCCTTTACCCCGGCTCCTGGAGCGAGTGGTGCAGCGATCCGGCGAGGCCGGTGGCGAGGGGCGTATGACCCGAATCAATCATGAGGCGTTGAGGCCGCTTGCCAGCAAGTATCTCTGGTGGAAAACGCCGGAAGAAGCTCTTGCCATGCCGGAGCGTGTCATCGCTCAAGTCTCATGAATATCGGCGATTACGAAGACGTTCAGCTTCTTGTTGCGCAGGTCGGCGATGAGACGCTTCGTGAGGTCTTGACGCATGCGGAAGCCGGTCAGATCAACGAGCGTTCCTGGACTTATTGGCATTACCGTCTTGGTCTGGCCGACCTGGGTAACGTTCCTGCCATGCCTGTGCGGGAGTTCGCCTGACATAGGCTTGCCGCCATAAAAAAACGGACGCCCGAAAATTTCGCAGCGTCCGTTTTTATTTGGTGTGCTACGCGCCGGTTATCGCATCATCGCCGTAGCGCCCAGTCCGAACATCGCGCCGCCGAGAGCGCCAACGACGGTAAAGAGCACGATGCTCACGACAACCACGCTCACGATAACAACGATATTAAAGACAACCTTCTTGTCTTCCGGCACTCTCATCAGCTTCGGCGCGCCCAGCCAGAAAAGCACCAGCGAGTAAATGGCCGCCAGCATCACAAGGGTGCCGAGCGCCGGAATGATCGTCAGAACCGACACAACCCATACCGGCGTTGCACTGTAAACGGCGACTTTGAGCGCCTGCACCAGATTGGCCTGGCCGTTGAACTGCGGGGTCAGCGTACTAATGATCCATGCAACAACGTAGAGCATGGCAAGGCCGATAACATAGCCCAGGATTCCCATCACCAGCCCGGCAACAATCGGCGTTTTGATCGTCATTCCGAATACCGTCATCCCGACAAGCGAATTGCCGATAAACCCGGCAACCGCCGGAATGAGCGCCAGAAGAACTGCGTAATTGGTATAGAGGCTGTTGACGGTAGCGCTTTCCCCGTCGATCACTCCCCACTCTTTAACCGGCGACAACAGAATGTTTTTAACTCGCGCAACAATATCCACAAACGTCTCCTTGAGAATTTTTTGAGGGCAACAGCTCTTTTGATGCCGTCTGGAATATACACCCAAACCGCCATCGGCGCCACGAAAAAAGTCATGGTCGCGCTTAATTCTTGTCGGACGTTCTGTGTGTTGGGTCAACCTAAAAACCTCAGTTGGACGTGCTCGCCAGTGCTGCGCCCGCCGTGTCAGGCAAGGCGCGACGACGACGCGGGCTGCCCCCCCGCGAGGAGGAGCAACGCAGAATGGCGCGGTGGGCGTAGTACTGGCGAGTGCGTAGCGCACTCACCCAATGGGTGAATGCCGAAAAAGGCTCCCAAGCAAGCTACCGAGCGATTTCCCATAAGTTCACAAGCGGTCAACTGAGGTTTTTAGGGTCAAGGCTTTTTGTGTTCGTCCTCTGTCTTACCGTCGTTCTTTTCTCTCAGCGTATTGATCAGCGCCGCCTGCAAGCGCGCGTGCAGTTTCAGGAATCGGCCACGCAGCAACCAGCCCAGAAAAAAGACGCCCGCAAGCATCAGAACGAATTGTCCGACCGTCGGCAGAATACCGATGCTCATGATCACGATCAGCAGCAGAAAACCGATCAGCGTCATCAGCGGAATCAACTCGGCGATGACGCGGCGCACCGGTTCGGCATACCGTCCGGCAACCGCCGGCGATACGCTCGATTCCGCCAACACCATGCTCAACGCTTTCAGTTTGCCGTAAGCGGCGAGCAGGCACGGCAACGACAGCAAAACAGCCAACCCCCAGGGCACCATGCCGCCCCAGAAAGGCCGCACCCCCCATGTTTCGAGCGCCGCGATGATGCCGGGGGCAAAGTAATGGCCGGCCAGAAAGATGCCCGTCACCAGCGCCAGATTGATGACCACCTGCAACACGATCCGGCGAATGATCGCCGCCTGTTGAGCGCGGTCTCCCTGCGGCTGAATGCTTTGCAACCAGGTAGAGTAAAGTTGGCTGATGTAAACGACGCGCGGCGGCATGGCGTCCGACAGCTTGCGGCTCAACGGATCCGCCCATTTGATCAGGTACGGCGTCAACAACGACGTAACCGCCGACACCGCCACCGCGATCGGGTAAAGAAATTCGCTCGTCACCTTCAGCGATTGACCGAGCGCCGCGATGATGAACGAAAATTCGCCGATCTGCGACAGCCCCATGCCGACGCGCATCGACGTGCGCCCGCTGTTGCCCGCGATAAACGCGGCAGTGCCGCACGCAAACAATTTGCCGAACACGACCACCGCGGTGATCAACGCAATCGGCCAGGCATATTCGAGCAGAACGCGGGGATCGAACAACAAGCCGATGGCGACGAAAAAGATGGCGCTGAACATATTGCGAACCGGATCAATGATTCGCTCGATCGCCTGAATGTGACGCGATTCCGCGATGATCGCGCCGATCACAAAAGCACCGAGCGCGACGCTGTATTCCAGCTTGACCACGATCAGACAAAAACCGAAACACAGCGCCAGCACCGTGATCAACATCATCTCATCGTTCTTGTAGCGCGAAACATAATTCAAAAGGCGCGGGACGAGCAGAATACCCAGCACCAGCGCCGCCACCATGAACAACGTCAATTTGCCCAGCGTGCCGAACACGGCGGCAGTGCCGACTTCGCCGGTGATCGCGATGGACGACAACAACGCGATCATGCCGATCGCCAGAATGTCGTCGAAAATCAGAATGCCGAAGATCAATTGCGCGAAGCGTTCGTGCTTCATCTTCAAATCGTCCAGCACCTTGATGATGATCGTCGTGGACGACACCGACAACATCGCGCCGAGGAAAATGCCGTTCATCACGCCCCAGCCGAAATACATCGCGATCGAATAACCCGCCCACATCATCAACGCGATTTCGGCCAGCGCCCCGAACAGCGCCGTCAGCCCGACGCTGGCCAGCTTCTTCAGCGTAAACTCCAGCCCCAGCGTAAACAACAGAAAAATGATCCCCAACTCGGCCAGCGTGTCGATCGTTTCCTTGTCGTTGATCAACTGAAACGGGGGCGTATAAGGGCCGATAATCACGCCCGCCAGAATGTAACCCAGCACGACCGGCTGCTTGAACCGATGAAACAAAAGCGTCACCACGCCGGCGATCAGCATTACGATGGCAAGGTCTTGAATAAAGCCTTCGGCGTGCATGCGAAACAAATTCCTCGGTGAAAATAAAACTGCGTCAAACTGCGGAAAGCGGCGCTTGACCACAGTCGGCATGGTCGGCGCTTTTAACCGCATATTTTATAGTGAGACACCGGCTCCACATGAGGATTTCGCGGCGTTCCGCGAAAAAAAGTGCGCGTCGTCATTCCTTTGGAGGCGATGGCGTGAAGCCGCAATCAGGTATCAGAGGTCAGGAATCAGCGCGTAGGGGCGCGATTTATCGCGCCCTGTTTGTTCTCACGCGAAGGCGCGGAGAAAACCTTTTAACCACGAAAAG
>WQTW01000136.1 GCA_009786085.1 Pseudomonadota bacterium
GGGGGGGGGGGGGGGGGGGGGGGCTTGTCATATGCTGGCCGCGTATTGAGGTGAACATGGCGTTTCCTTTCAAGAGGGTGGTTAATGGGGCGTCGTCAGCCGATGCAATGGCGGGAGCGCCGTTCATCCGCATCGGCGGGTTTATTCAGATGCTCATAGGCCAGTATATTGCACGAATTTGGATTGCCTGACATGGAATGTGACGAAAAAAGAGGGGAAGGCGAGGGGGTGTCTCTTTTTTCATACAGTGCGTAGCGTCGTAGGCTGGGTTGAGCGAACAGCGAAACCCAGCAAGCGTAGCCCGGATAAGCGAAGCGTCATCAGGGAGTCAGGTATCAGGTATCAGGGATCAGGGATCAGGGATCAGGGATCAGGGATCAGAGGTCAGAACTCCGTCATTCCCGCTTTCGCGGGGATGACGACATACTGTGTGGCGTATTCGACTTCTTCGCGGCTTCGCGTGAGGTATTTCCCGGACTGCGCTTCGCTTATCCGGGCTACGCGCTGACACGCGCCGCGCAGAATGACGGCTTTTTTTTCTACGCGCATTCCGCGTGAAGTTACGAAGAAGAGCTCGTCATTGCGAGCGAAGCGAAGCAATCCAGCGTTTTTTCGTTGCACACATTTTCTGGATTGCTTCGCTTCGCTCGCAATGACGCATTTCTGATCCCTGATTCCTGACCTCTGATCCCTGACTTACGGTACAAACGCCAGGAAAAGAAACGCGGCGAAGAGCACCAGATGGACGGCGCCCTGCATCAGGTAGGTGCGGCCTGTTCCCAGCGTGACGGCGCTCACCAGGAAGGTCACGGCGAGCAGCACCAGTTCTCTGGATTGCAAGCCCAGCGTCAGCGGCAAATCGAAGATGATGGCGGCGACAACGACGACCGGAACGGTGAGGCCGATACAGGCAAGCGCCGAGCCGATCGCCAGGTTCATGCTGGTTTGCAGGCGGTCGGCGCGCGCGGCTCTGATCGCCGCCCATGTTTCCGGCAGCAGCACCAGCGCGGCAATGGCGACGCCGAGGACGGTCTTGGGGGCGCTTGCGGCGATGAGGGCTTGCTCGATGGAGGGAGACAGCACTTTGGCCAGTCCGACCACGGTCACCAGCGAGAGCAACAGCAAACCGAAGCTCGTCCAAGCCTGCTTTTTGGTGGGAGGCGAAGCGTGGGATTCGCAATCGGAAACGTTTTTGACGGGAAGGAAATAATCGCGGTGGCTGATGGTTTGCACAAAGACGAAGATCGCCCACAGCGCCGCTGAAGCGACGGCGACGAAAATGAGGTGCTTTGTGTAGTAATAGGAATCGGTGATGAACGCAGGCAGCACCAGCGCGATCGCCGCCATGACGATCAGCGCCGCCAGCCCTGCGCCTGCGCCTTCTACACGGAAGGTTTGTTCGGTGTGTTTCAGACCGCCCAGCAGAAGGCACAAGCCGACCACGCCGGTACAGATAATCATGACGGCGCTGTAAAGGGAGTCGCGCGGCAGGGTTGCCATCTCAGGACCGCCGGCCATCATCATGGAAAGAATGAGGGCGGCTTCGATGGCGGTGATGGCCAGCGCCAGAACGAGGGTGCCGAAGGGTTCGCCGACGCGGAGCGCCACGATTTCGGCATGGTGAACCGACACGAAAACCGCTCCCGCCAGCGAGGCGCTGCATAAAAGCACCAGCCAGAGTTGGGCGCCGAGGAGCAGCGCGGTGATCAAAACACCGAATGTCAGCACGGGGACAAGCAGTGTCCAATGGGGGATGAATTTTTTCATGGGGGAAATCTCGAACGGGTTTATTTTTACGGGCAGATTTTACCAGTTCCACGCGATGGCTGAACTTTTAAGAACTTCTGTTGGCATAGGTCTTTGCACAAATGGCAGAGGGACTTACGTGAAAGCGCGAAGTGCTGTCCCGTCATTCTCACGTGAATGATGCCACACTTGCGCAGATGCCTATGCCCCGCAGGGGCATGAGTGAGTAACCGCCGGTTCCGCGCTCGCGCTTCACCGACGGTTACTCACGTGACGCGCCTGCGGCGCTTGGATGTGTGCAGATATCCATGCTTTGGAAGAGGCAGATGGCTTTCCGCTCCTTTATAATGGCGCTTTAGCCCAAAATCCCGCAAAAAAATGACAGCAGAGCCGTTTCAACCCAACCAGATCGAAGCCGCCGCGCAGGCGGCGTGGAATGCCGGTGATGTTTATCGGAGCGATGAGCGCAGCGACCGCCGCAAATTTTATTGCGTGTCGATGTTGCCGTATCCGTCCGGCAAGCTGCACATGGGGCATGTTCGCAATTACACGATCAACGATGTGATGTACCGCCATCTGCGGATGAAGGGATGGAATGTCCTGATGCCGATGGGCTGGGATGCGTTCGGATTGCCGGCGGAAAACGCGGCGATGAAAAGCCATCAGCCGCCCGCCCGCTGGACGTATGAAAACATCGCGCACATGAAGCGGCAGATGCAGGCGATGGGGCTGGCGATTGACTGGTCGCGCGAGGTGGCGACGTGTCAGCCGGATTATTACCGCTGGAATCAATGGCTGTTTCTGAAGATGCTGGAGAAAGGCATCGCTTATCAGAAAACCGGCACGGTGAATTGGGATCCGGTCGATCAGACGGTGCTCGCCAACGAGCAGGTGATCGACGGGCGCGGCTGGCGTTCGGGGGCGCTGATCGAGAAGCGCGAGATTCCGATGTATTACCTGCGGATCACCGATTACGCCGACGAACTGCTCACGAAACTCGACGACATGCCGGGCTGGCCGGAGCGTGTCAAGACGATGCAGGCGAACTGGATCGGCAAGAGTTTCGGCGTGCGTTTCGCGTTCACGCACGACATCCGCGATGCTGACGGGACGTTGATAAACGATGGTCGGATGTATGTGTTCACGACACGCGCCGACACCATCATGGGTGTGACGTTCTGCGCGGTGGCGGCGGAACATCCGCTGGCGGCGGCAGCGGCGCGGAACCATCCGGCGTTGGCGGCGTTCATCGACGAATGCAAACGCGGCAGCGTGATGGAAGCCGACATGGCGCTGATGGAAAAGAAAGGCATGCCGACCGGACTTTTTGTGACGCATCCGCTGACCGGCGAGAAAGTGCCGGTGTGGGTCGGCAATTATGTGTTGATGAGTTACGGCGACGGCGCGGTGATGGGTGTGCCGGCGCACGACGAACGCGATTTTGAATTCGCAAAAAAATACGGATTGGCGATACAACAAGTGGTGGCGGTGGAGGGCGAAACATTTTCGCTGGACGCCTGGCAGCCCTGGTACGAAGACAAAGAGCGCGGCGTTTGCGTGAACAGCGGCAAATACGACGGTTTGCCGTACAAGGACGCCGTCGATGTGATCGCCGCCGACCTTGCCGCGATGGGACTTGGCGAAAAGCAGACGACGTATCGGCTACGCGACTGGGGCATTTCGCGCCAGCGTTATTGGGGCACGCCGATTCCGATCATTCATTGTCCGACGTGCGGCGCGGTGCCGGTGCCGGAAAAAGATTTGCCGGTGGTGCTGCCCGAAGATTGCGTGCCGGACGGCAGCGGTAACCCGCTCAACAAGCGCGACGACTTTCTGAAATGCGCTTGCCCGAAATGCGGTGGCGCGGCGAAGCGCGAAACCGACACGATGGACACCTTTGTCGATTCGTGCTGGTACTACATGCGCTACACCTGTCCCGACGCGAACACGATGGTCGATGCGCGCAACGATTACTGGATGCCGATGGATCAGTACATCGGCGGTATCGAACACGCGATCATGCACTTGCTTTACGCGCGTTTCTGGACGAAGGTGATGCGCGATCTCGGCCTCGTCAACATCGACGAACCCTTTGAACGCCTGCTGACGCAGGGGATGGTGCTGAACCACATCTTTCAGCGGCGCACGGAAAAAGGCGGCATTGATTATTACGCGCCGGAAGAACTCGATCTGGAACGCGACAGCGTCGGCAAAATCATCGGCGCGCGCGCGAAGGACGACGGCAAGCCGGTTGAGTATGTCGGTATCGGCACGATGTCGAAATCGAAACGCAACGGCGTCGATCCGCAGGAGTTGATCGACCGCTACGGCGCGGATACGGCGCGCTTGTTCGTGATGTTTGCGTCGCATCCTGAGGCCACGCTCGAATGGTCGGACGCTGGTGTTGACGGTGCGCACCGTTTCTTGCGGCGTTTGTGGCAATACGCCAGCGGGCGTGATGGCGTGTCGGATAACACAGGCGCTGTCGATGGGTCGGCGCAGAGCAAAGAAGTCCGGCAGTTGCGTTTTGAAATTCACAACACCTTGAAACAGGCCAACTTCGATTACGAGCGTTTGCAATACAACACTGTGGTTTCCGCCGGAATGAAAATGCTGAACGCGCTGGAAGCGTATGGTGGAAGCGGCAACGACAATGACGAAGCATCGAAGGCGGCGACAAGCGAAGGCTTGAGTATTTTATTGCGCATTCTGTATCCGATTGTGCCGCACACGACGTATGTGTTGTGGGAAAAACTGGGCTACGGCAAATGTTGCGGAACGCTGCTCGACGCGCCCTGGCCGGAAGTGGACGACAAGGCGCTGATGCAGGATGAAATTGAATTGGTGTTGCAGATTAACGGCAAGTTGCGCGGCAAGCTGACGGCGCCGGCGACGGCGACGCGCGAGATGCTGGAGGCGCTGGCGCGCGACAGCGCCGAAGTGGCGAAACACGCAGAGGGCAGGGCGGTGAAAAAAATCGTCGTGGTGCCCGGGAGGTTGATCAATGTGGTCGTCTGAAAATAGATTGCAGCGTCGTGCGCTGTTGCGGGGCGCGTTGTGGTTGGGCGTAGCCGGAACACTGTCGGCGTGCGGTTTCAAATTGCGCGGTCAGGTCGCTTACACCTTTCAATCCATCGCGATCAACGGCGGCGAAGCGCCCGGTCTGACCGAGGATTTGTGCAAGCTGCTGGATCGCGTTTCGGGATTGAAGGTGATGCCGCACCCCAAAGACGCACAAGTGACGCTCGATCTCAAACAACAGACCGACGACAAGGCGGTGCTGTCGCTGACTTCCGGTGGTCGCGCCCGCGAATATTCGCTGACCAAAATTTATGCGTTCCGTTTGTACGACAAGGACGGCAACGACTGGATGCTTCCCGGCGAGATTGAAATTCAGCGCACGTATTTGTACGACGACACCCAGCGACTGGCGCGCGAAATTCAGGAGCAACGTATTTTGCAAGAGATGCAGCAAGACGCCGCGCAACAAATTTTGCGGCGCTTGCAAAAAGCGCAGCGGCCGGGGTGATCAGGGATCAGATGTCAGAGGTCAGAGCTCAGAGGTCAGCGACTTCCCTCTCCCGCTTGCGGGAGAGGGGTAGGGGAGAGGGGGAGACAAACCCCCGTCGGCTTCGCCGACACCCCCTTTGAAAAGGGG
>WQTW01000137.1 GCA_009786085.1 Pseudomonadota bacterium
AGCAGGGGGGGGGGGGGCAGCAAAAAAATTTGTGGGTAACTTTGCGGGTAACTGATTTTTTCGTTTTCCCAAAAGCCGTTATTTATCAACGATTAAGGCGCTAAATGTGAAAGCCACTCTCCGCCACTCTCCACCCATATTCGAGTAGTTTCTGTGCTTGCCAGATATCGCTTACCCCCGTTTATCAAGGCAGCATCAAATAGCCAAACCGTTGTTGTTAACTTTTAAAGGAACCCTCATGGAAAAAATTCGTACCAGTCTTCTCATTGCCGCTCTTTTTGCGGGATTGACGTTGCTCGCCGCTTGCGAGAAGAAAGAGGCTCCGCCTGCGCCTGCTCCTCAGGTTGAGGCGCCCGCTCCGGCTCCCGCCGAGCAACCGGCCACCGAACAAGCCGAGCCAACGGACGCGGCTTCTGACGAAGCGCCCGCTGCGCCTGCCGAACCTCTGGCTGCCGGCTCATTCCCGCCCGACTGCGAGGCTTATCTCGCGCAGATGAACGAGTGCGCCAACAACCCGAGTGTCAACGCCGCCGATGCCGACGCGCTGAAGCAACACATGGATCAGTCCCGCGCCTCTTGGGCACGGCTTCCCGATCAAGGCGCTCTCGGCGCTGCCTGTCGTCAGGCCTCGCAAGATTTTTCGCAACGCGCCAGGGAAATGGGCTGCTGAATCGTCAACGCTTGACCTGAAAAAAAGCGCGCCGGTTTCGGCGCGCTTTTTTCTTGGGCATCTGATTCCTGATTCCTGACCTCTGCCCCCTGCCTACTCGGTAAACAAGCTGCTCACGGATTCTTCGTTGGCCATTCGCGTGATGGTTTCGGCGATGAGTTGCGCGCACGACAGTTGTCGGATGCGCGGGCTGGCTTTCGCTTCTGCCGATAGCGGAATGGTGTCGGTGACGACGACTTCGTCCATGTCGGACTGTTCGATCCGCGACACGGCGCCGCCGGAGAGCACCGGATGCGTGCAATACGCCACGACCATTTTCGCGCCTTCCGCTTTCAGCGCGGTCGCCGCTTTGCAGAGGGTGTTGGCGGTATCGACGATGTCGTCGGTGATCACGCAGATGCGGTCGCGCACGTCGCCGATGATGTTCATCACTTCGGCAACACCGGCTTTTGGACGACGTTTGTCGATGATCGCCAGATCGCAGTCGAGCCGCTTGGCGATGGCGCGCGAGCGCGCTACGCCGCCGACGTCGGGGGACACGACTTGCAAGGGGCCGTAATTGCGTTTCCACAATTCGCCGAGCAGAATCGGCGTCGCGTAGATGTTATCGACCGGAATGTTGAAGAAGCCCTGAATCTGGTCGGCGTGCAAATCCATCACGACCACGCGATTGACACCGGCGGCGGTCAGCATGTCGGCGACCAGTTTGGCGGTGATCGGCACGCGCGCCGAGCGTGGCCGACGATCCTGCCGCGCATAGCCGTAGTAGGGGATAACGGCGGTGATCGATCCGGCCGACGCGCGTTTCAACGCATCGACGATCACCAGGAGTTCCATCAGATTGTCGTTGGTCGGCGCGCAGGTCGATTGCAGCACAAAGACGTGGCGGCCACGGACGTTTTCGAGAATTTCGACGAAGACTTCGCCGTCGGAAAAGCGGTTGACGACAGCGCGTCCCATGGAAACGTTGAGATGACGGCAAACCGCTTCTGCGAGTTTGGGGTTGGCGTTACCGGTAAAAATACGCATCCGTCGATCCTCAGCGAGGCTTTGGGAAGAATGATTATAACCTTGCTGTTCCATCACGCCAAAACAGCCCATAAAAATGGCTGGGGAGGAAGGATTCGAACCCTCGTATGCCGGAATCAAAATCCGGTGCCTTAACCAGCTTGGCGACTCCCCAGCAATAACTTGAACAATACGCCGCCGAAAACTTTTGCTCCGATCATCTGACGTACTGCAAAATTCTATCTCAACGAAAAGCCCACGCTACCAGCGGATGCCGCGATATTGTCCGCGTCAGCCGCCCCGGAATGTCCGGCGGTAACCTGCGCAACGCCGCTTCCGCTTCTCCGGCATCGTCGAATATCCCGAACACCGATGCACCGGAACCGCTCATTCGCGCCGTCGGCGTCGCTTGCCGCAAAGCCGCTAACGCCGCCGCCACTTCCGGATAACGCGCCGCAACAACCGGCTCCAGATCATTCCGACCGTGGTCTTTCGTAAAGGCGGCTATTGTCTCCGAGGCGGTGCTTCGTGTCAAATCCGGCGCGCTAAAAACTTCCGCCGTCGAGACCGATACCGGCGGCATCGCCAATGCGATCCACATGGGCGGTAATGACACGGGACGCAAAATTTCGCCGACGCCGGAAACAAATGCCGCCGTACCGCCCAGGAAAAACGGCACATCCGCGCCCAGACGCAGCGCCAGCGCCGACAATTCATGCCGCGGCAACCGCGTTCCCCACAAGCGATTGAGCGCCAGCAGCACCGTCGCCGCGTCAGAACTGCCGCCCCCCAGCCCGCCCCCCAACGGGATGCGCTTATCGACCTTCAGCGTGACCCCCAGCGGGGTTCCGGTCGCCTCCTGCAACAGCCGCGCCGCCCGCAAGGTCAGATCGGCGTCTTCCGAAACGCCCGGAATGTCCTGCTCCCGCGCGATGACACTATCGTTTCGAACCGTCAGCGTGACGAAATCCGCGAAATCAATCAGAACGAAAACGCTTTCGAGAAGATGATAGCCGTCGGCGCGCCGCCCGGTCACGTGCAGGAAAAGATTGAGCTTGGCCGGCGCGGGGAGGCGATGGGTGGTTGTGTTCATCCAGGTCAAACCATCTGAATGACGAGTTTCTTCCCGCAAGCGCCGGCGTAGCGCCGAAGGGTTTCGAGAGAGGGTGAATGCTTGCGGCTGCCCAAGCTCGATTCAATGCGGGCGAGCACAGGCTGCGAAACACCCATACGGGCGGCCACGTCGGCTTGGGTCAATCCAGCATCCTTGCGTGCAGCAAGCAACGCAGCTAACGCCGCGAATTCGTCTTCGAGCGCATCATAGGCGGCGCGAAAAGCCGGATCGGCCTTGCGCTTCTTCGCGGCATAAGCCTTCGGATCAAACGCCGCCGGTTGATAGCTTTCTTTGGTTTCGGTTTTTTTAGCCATTGATCACGGAAGCGTTGTAATAGGCGATGGTGTAAGGCATAGGCAGACTATAGCATAGATGCTATTTTTCGCAAGGCGTGGTTGACGCCCTGGAATGCCGCCATAACAACTTGCATAACTAAAAATATATAGCTATAATTTTCTCACCATGACGCTTCGTTTTGAGTGGGATCCGGCTAAAAATCTGGCGAATCAGCGCAAGCACGGTCTGAGCTTTGAAGAAGCCGCCGAGGCGTTCCGTGATCCGTTTCTGTTCACGGTGCAGAATCGCATCGAGGGCGGCGAATACCGCTGGCAGGCTTACGGAACCATCCGCAACGTGGTACTCGTTATCGTCGCTCACACGATACGAGAGGACGACGACGCCACGGAAATCATCCGCATCATCTCAGCGAGGTATGCCACACCGAAAGAAAGGCGACGCTATGCGCAAGAAAATGGTTAGCTACACACAGGATACTTTGCCGCCGATCACGGAGGCGCGATTGGACGAGATGAAAGCGCAGGCCGTGCGTTCCATCGACACGAGCGACATTCCTGAGATGACGGATGAGCAATTCAAAGCGGCCGTTAAAAGTCGCCTTCACCGGCCATTAAAGAAACAGCTCACGACCAATATCGACGCTGACGTGTTGGAATGGTTGAGGTCGCAAGGCAAGGGCTACCACACGCGGCTTAATGCGATCCTGCGCGATGCGATGCTGCGCTCACTGCGATAAGCGAAGCGCCATCCGGGAACGTGCCTACGGCACGACCCGCCGCCTAATCTTGGAGCGCGGGCGTCCCGCCCGCAACAAACCCCCGCCCGCCTTCGGCGGGCACCCCCTTTGAAAAGGGGGCTTTTCTTCTTCGCGGCTTCGCTTCGCTCCGCGCAGAATGACGACTTTTTTCTTTGCGCTCTATGCGTTTCTTTGTGTTCTTTGCGATGAAATGGTTTTTCTGATCCCTGACCTCTGATACCTGCCAACCCCTCTCCCCCGACCCCTCTCCCGCAAGGGGAGAGGGGAGATTCGTTCCTTCGCGCCTTCGCGTGAGGCAAAATCCCCGGACGGCGCTTCGCTTGTCCGGGCTACCCTTGTGCTCTTTGCGGTTAGTTTGCCTCCAACAGCAAAAATCGATCCACTCTGAACCTCAGTCCGAGGGTTTCGCCGTACTGGATGTCAACCCGTTCCGGTTCGCGCGCCGCTGCCGCATAGCTGTATTGAACCGTCCAACCCTGCTGGCGCAGGTTGTCGAAACGCCCGATGGCATCGCGCGTCACCGTCGCCGCCCCGGGCGCCGGTACGCCGCGCAGCCAATACGACAGGCTTGTGATCGGCAGCGGGAAACCGAAAGTCTGTGTGGCCAAATCTTCCCAGTCGGCCAGGTGTTGCGTGTGCTGCGGGCGGTCGCCTTGCTGCACGGTGATGGTGTCGCCTTCGCGCGTCAGCACAGCGACTGTCGTGCCGAGCGGCGAAGTGAGTTTGATTTCGTCCGTGTCCGGGGTGTGCCGCCAGTCGAAACGCGCGACAACCGCTTTGTCCTCGTAGCGCGCTGAAAAACGACCTTGCGCGTGGAACGGCACATCCGCCGTTTCCGTCGCGTAAGAAGCGGCTTCTTCGCCGCGCGGCACACTGACGCAGCCGGTTAACAGCGCCGCTGCAAGCGCCGCCGCCCACAACGCTACCGCGCTGCGCCAAACAGTGGGGCTCTTTTTAAATTCCGAGAAAATAGTATTCATAAACAAGGACAGCCGGAAAAACAATTAACCGCAAAGAACGCATAGAGCGCAAAGAAAAAATAAGCCTCTCGCGGAGGCGCAGGACGCAGAATCCACAAAAAACATCTCACGCGAAGGCGCGAAGCAGCAAAGAAAAAAACTTCCTCTGGATTGCTTCGCTGCGCTCGCAATGACGCCTTTCTGATTCCTGACAACCCCAACCCTCTCCCCTACCCCTTATCATGTGCTGGATTCCCGCTTTCGCGGGAATGACAGGGAGAGGGGAATCAAACCCCCGCCGCCTTTGGCGGCACCCCCTTTGAAAAGCTGTCTCTATATCACATTTCCGGCATCATAATTTCTGTTCATCATGTACTGTAACCCCTTGACTTCAAATAGAAGATTTTGTTTTCTATGCTGCCT
>WQTW01000138.1 GCA_009786085.1 Pseudomonadota bacterium
AAGTTGCGGAAGTTGCGGAAGTTGCGGAAGTTGCGGAAGTTGCGGAAGTTGCGGAAGTTGCGGAAGTTGCGGAAGTTGCGGAAGTTGCGGAAGTTGCGGAAATCAAAGAAAGCATTGATGGAGATGCGGCGCTTTTCGAAGCCCTGTTGCTCGCAGAGCTTCAGGAGATCGAAGATACGAAGGAAAAGGAAGCGCCGCTTTCTGTCGAGCCGGAAATACCGGTAGCGACCGTTGATGCTGCTGCCACCGTTTCGCCGATTCCCGAAAAGGCTCCCCAGCCCTCTCTGGCGCCGACAAGGAAAGAGGGGACTTTCCCGGTTTCTGCGGCGACATTGTTGTCCGAACGGCAGCGGGACGAGGAAGCGAAAGACCCCGCCATGCGCTATTCGGCAGCGCAATTATTGACGGAATTCCAGCAACAAAAGCCGCAGATGCAAAACGTCAAAGCGGTGCCCGCAGCGTCGCATTCGGGCAAAGCCGCGTCGCTGGCAGGATCACCTCTGGCGTTGGCGGACGAACACGATTCCCTGTCAACCTTCAATGAGTCTGCCCGGAAGCCGGCAAAAAAGGAAGAAACAAAGGAAATTCCGCCGCCGGTCAAAGCGCCGACGCCCAAAGGGCCGCCGCTGGAGTTGACGCTTGAACCGTTGGTAGAAGCCAGACCGGATTACGCTGAGGCGTCAAGCCCTGATGACGACTACTACCCGGTGCTGACCGATGTCGTTGACGAGAGCGAGTTGTCGGCGCCGAGCAAAGCGTAGCAGGAAACCCCATATTTACCGGGAACGGGGGCGAAAACTCCCACAAATAGCGGCGAGCGTGTAAACTTGGCTTTTCCGTTATGAGCAATGTCAACACCATGTATTCTCGTTCCGCAACACTCGCACAAACCGACCCTGAACTCTGGGCGGTCATCGCCGCCGAAACGCAGCGGCAGGAAGACCACATCGAACTGATCGCTTCCGAGAATTACGCCAGTCCGAGCGTGATGGCGGCGCAGGGTTCGCAATTGACCAACAAGTATGCGGAAGGCTATCCGGGCAAGCGCTATTACGGCGGTTGCGAATTCGTCGATCAGGCCGAGCAATTGGCGATCGACCGCGCGAAAAAAGTATTCGGCGCGCAGGCGGCAAACGTGCAGCCGCATTCCGGCGCGCAGGCCAATCAGGCGGTGTTTTTCGCGGCGCTGCAACCGGGTGACACGATTCTCGGCATGAGCTTGCCGCACGGCGGGCATTTGACGCACGGCTCGCCGGTCAACATGTCCGGCAAGTGGTTCAAAGTGGCCGCCTACGGTCTCGACGAAAACGAATGGATCGACTATGAGAACATGGCGAAGCTGGCGGAGGAGCACAAGCCCAGGCTGATCATCGCGGGCGCTTCGGCGTATTCGCGGGTGATCGACTGGGAGAAATTTCGGGCGGTGGCCGATCATGTCGGCGCGACGCTGATGGTGGATATGGCGCACTACGCCGGACTGGTTGCGGCGCAGTTGTATCCGAATCCGGTGCCGTTCGCCGACTATGTGACGACGACGACGCATAAAACGCTGCGCGGTCCGCGCGGCGGTCTGGTGTTGACGCGGGCGGAGAACGAAAAGGCGCTCAACTCCGCCGTGTTCCCCGGTTTGCAAGGCGGGCCGCTGATGCATGTGATTGCGGCCAAAGCGGTGGCGCTGGGTGAGGCGCTCTCAGACGATTTCAAGACGTATCAGATGCGCGTTCTGGAAAACGCCCGCGTGCTGGCGAAAACCTTGAGCGAGCGCGGCTTGCGCATCGTTTCCGGCGGCACCGATTCGCATGTGTTTCTGGTCGATTTGCGCGCCAAGAAAATCACCGGCAAAGCCGCCGAGGAAGTGCTTGGAAAAGTGCATATCACGGTCAACAAAAATTCGATTCCGAACGATCCCGAAAAACCGTTCGTGACTTCCGGTATTCGCATCGGCAGTCCGGCATCCACCACGCGCGGCTTCTCCGTGCTCGAATGCGAAAAACTCGCGCATTTGATCGCCGACGCACTCGATGCGCCGGAAGACGACAAAGTATTGGCGCGGGTGAAAGCCGACGTAGCCGCGTTGACCGCGAAATTCCCCGTTTACCGTGATTGAGCAAGCGAGCCGCCGATGAAATGCCCGTTCTGCCGCAGTGATGATACGCAAGTGATCGACTCGCGTGTGTCGGAAGCGGGCGATTCGATTCGTCGCCGTCGCCGTTGTCCTGAATGTCAGAAACGCTTTACGACCTACGAGACGGTGGAATTGCGGATGCCGCAGATCGTCAAAAGCGATGGGACGCGCGTCGAGTTTGTCGAAAACAAATTGCGCGTCAGCTTTCAGCGAGCCTTGCACAAAAGAGCGGTCGAAACCGAGGCGGTCGATGCGGCGATTCAGCGCGTCATCCAGAAATTGCTTTCATTGGGCGAACGCGAAGTGCCGTCGCGCCAGATTGGCGAGATGGTGATGGAGGAGTTGTACAAACTCGACAAAGTGGCCTATGTCCGTTTCGCCTCGGTGTACCGCTCGTTCAAAGATGTTTCCGATTTCCATGATGTCTTGCGGACAATGGGGGCAGAGGGCAGGAGTCAGGAATCAGAGGTCAGGAATCAGGAATCAGTACGTAGCCCGGATAAGCGAAGCGCCATCCGGGAATGACCTCACGCGAAGCCGCGAAGGACATTCACCCCTCTCCCTGTCATTCCCGCGAAAGCGGGAATCCAGTACATGATAAAGGGAGGGGGAGAGGGCGCTTTTAAGCCCTCCCCTTCAAGGGGAGGGTCTGGGTGGGGATGGGGTTGTTCAGAGGTCAGAGAACAGATGTCAGAAACCAGAAATGCGTCATTGCGAGCGAAGCGAAGCAATCCAGAAAATAGGTGCAACAAAAAACCTCTGGATTGCTTCGCTTCGCTCGCAATGACGAGTTCTTCTTCGCGGCTTCGCGTGAGAATTTTCTGAATGGCTTCGCTTTGCCGCCCACTGAAAAATTAAAAGAGCCAACAAAACACCATGCGCTGGTCAGAGACGGACATTCATTATATGCAGCGCGCGCTGGCGCTGGCGGCGCGAGGTTTGAACACGGCGACGCCGAATCCGCGCGTCGGGTGCGTGATCGTCAAAGACGGAAAAACGCTCGGCGAAGGCTGGCATCAGAAGGCAGGAGAAGCGCACGCGGAAGCGGCGGCCTTGCTCGACGCGCGTATTCACGGTCATGATGTGCGCGGCGCGACGATGTATGTTTCGCTGGAGCCGTGCAGCCATCAGGGACGGACGCCGCCTTGCACTGAAGCGATCATCGCCGCCGGCATCGGGCGGGTGATCGCGGCGTGCGCCGACCCGAATCCGCAGGCGGCGCGTGGTGGTCAGGTGTTACGAGCGGCGGGCGTTGCGTTCGATTCGGGTTTGCTCGAAGAAGAAGCGCGCGAATTGAACTGCGGTTTCATCTCGCGAATGCAGCGCGGACGCCCCTGGGTTCGCAGCAAAATCGCCGCCAGTCTGGATGGACGAACGGCGCTGGCCGATGGCCGCAGCCAATGGATCACGCAATCGGCGGCGCGAGACGACGGTCACGCTTTTCGTGCGCGCGCGTGCGCAGTGTTGACCGGCATCGGAACCGTATTGGCCGACAATCCTTCGTTGACTGTACGGGGGGGGGGAACATCGGTGGAGACATCACGGCAACCGTTGCGCATCGTGCTGGATCGTTCGGCAAAAATACCGACAACGTGCAAACTCATGAGCGACGGCGGCGAGACGATGATCGTCACCGCATCGGCGCGACCAGCTTCCTGGCCTTCGCATGTGCGCCATACGCTCCTTCCTGCCACCGCGTCGGAAGGAAAGTACGGCAGCGACGATTTGCGAACGCTGATGGCGATGCTGGCGAAATCGGAAATCAACGAATTGCACGTCGAAGCCGGCGCGCGATTGAACGGCGCGTTGCTCGAAGCGGGGCTTATCGACGAACTGCTTGTGTATCTCTCGCCCAGGATGCTTGGACAACAGGCGTTGCCGATGTTCGCGCTTGCCGCGCCGTTGAATACGCTGGAGGCTTACGCAAACTTTTCTTTCACGGAAGCGGCGCTTGTCGGCGACGATGTGCGCCTTCGGCTTCGACGCAAAGAGCGTTGAGTTTTAACCGCAAAGAACGCATAGAGGGCATAGAATACTTCACGCGGAGGCGCGGAGAGCGCGGAGAACAATGCGCCCCTCTCCCGCTTGCGGGAGAGGGGCGGGGGAGAGGGCGGTGGGGATGGGGTTGAGTAGCCCGGATAAGCGAAGCGCCATCCGGGAATCGTCTCTGTCATTCTGCGCGACGCGAAGCCGCGAAGCCGCGAAGGAACGCAAATTCCCTCCCCTTCAAGGGGAGGGTTTGGGTGGGGATGGGGTTGTCAGAGGTCAGAGGTCAGGAATCAGAAAAGCGTCATTGCAAAGAAAAACCTTTTCGTGTCTTTCGTGGTTAAAAAGGAATTGAACAATGTTTACCGGAATTATTACCGCCATCGGAACCATCAAAACCGTGACGCCCAGGGCGGGAGGCGTGGCGCTTGCAGTCGATGCTTCGGCGCTGGATTTGACCGACGTGACGCTGGGCGACAGCATCGCGCTCAACGGTTGTTGCCTGACCGTTGTGGCGCAACAGGCGCAGACGTTGGTGTTTGACGTGTCGGCGGAAACCTTGCGTTGCACCGCCGGGTTTCCGGCAGGCGGGCGTGTCAACATGGAAAAAGCGATGCGGCTTTCCGACCGGCTCGGCGGTCATCTGGTGAGCGGACACGTTGACGGCGTGGGTCGCATCGTGCAACTGACAGCGCTCGAAGCTGCGCCGGGTGAGTCGGAAGCAGCGTGTAATTACCTTCTGGAAATCGAAGCGCCGGAATCCTTGATGCGCTTCATCGCGCCCAAAGGATCGTTGACCGTGCACGGCGTCAGCCTGACGATCAACGCCGTCACCGGCAATCGCGTGGCGATCAACCTGATCCCGCATACGTTTGTCGCGACAACGTTTTCATCGTTGAAAGCCGGCGATGCCGTCAACCTCGAAATCGACTTGATCGCGCGTTACGTGGCGCAGTTGCTTGATAGAGCGTAGCAAGCGTAGCCCGGATAAGCGAAGCGCCATCCGGGTGTCAGGGATCAGAGGTCAGAGGTCAGGAATCAGAACGTAGGGGCGCGATTTATCGCGCCCTGT
>WQTW01000139.1 GCA_009786085.1 Pseudomonadota bacterium
CTGAATAATGTCTGTTCAGCCCTTGCAGGGCTGGGCGATGGTGCTGTCTGTCTCCGCCGGTTCCGCGTTCGCTACGCTCACGCTCCACCGACGGTTACTCACGTTGCGCGCCTACGGCGCTGCTTGGAATGTGTGAGAAAAGCAGAGCACTTGTGTAGATACCTATGCCTTGAAGGGGAGGGAACAAAACGGCGCAACGCGAAAGTGTGCGCAACTAAACAGAAAGCGCTTTAGCGTAGGTTGGGGTGAGCGCAGCGAACCCCAACGGCTGTAAAAAAGCTTCCCCTCTCCCCTACCCCTCTCCCGCAAGCGGGAGAGGGGAATTTTAGACTTGCTCCGCGTGAAATACGAAGGGCGGGTTTGAAACCCGCCCCTACAAAACCACGCCTTCGCGTGAGACCAAAACGTCGCGGTTCGCTACGCTCACCACGACCTATGAATTTTGCGGTTAATTTTTCTGGATTGCTTCGCTTCGCTCGCAATGACGCATTTCTGATACCTGATACCTGACCTCTGATCCCTGATCACATATTCGCAATCATCCGCTCACCGAATCCCGAGCACGATACTTTCTGGGCGTCCGGCATCAGGCGAGCGAAGTCCACGGTGACGGTTTTGGCGAGGATGGTTTTTTCCATCGCTGCGATGATCACGTCTGCCGCCATCGTCCAGCCGATGTGACGCAACATCATTTCCGCCGACAGGATTTCGGAGCCGGGGTTCATCGTATCGGTTCCGGCGAATTTCGGCGCTGTTCCGTGCGTCGCTTCAAACACCGCCACGGAGTCGGACAAATTGGCGCCCGGCGCGATGCCGATACCGCCGACTTGCGCCGCCAGCGCATCGGAGATGTAATCGCCGTTCAGGTTTAGCGTTGCGATCACATCGAAATCTTCCGGCACCAGCAGAATTTGTTGAAGGAAATTGTCGGTGATCGCGTCTTTGATCACGATTTCGCGGCCGGTTTTCGGGTTCTTGACCAGAGACCAGGGGCCGTCACCGATCGGTTGTGCGCCGAATTCGCGTTGCGCCAGCGCATAACCCCAATCGCGGAACGCGCCTTCGGTGTATTTCATGATGTTGCCTTTATGCACCAGCGTGACCGAGCGCCGGTCGTGGTCGATCGCGTATTGCACGGCGCGACGCACCAGCCGTTCGGCGCCCTCGCGGGAAACGGGTTTGACGCCGATGCCGGAGGTTTGCGGAAAACGAATCTTGGTCACGCCCATTTCGTTGGTCAGATAGGAAATCAGCTTTTTCGCTTCCGGCGATTCGGCCGGCCATTCGATGCCGGCGTAAATGTCCTCGGCGTTCTCGCGGAAGATCACCATATCGACTTTTTCCGGCGCTTTGACAGGACTCGGCACACCGTTGAAGTAGCGCACCGGCCGCAGGCACAGGTAAAGATCGAGCGTTTGCCGCATCGCCACGTTGAGCGAGCGGATGCCGCCGCCGACCGGCGTGGTCAACGGCCCTTTGATCGAAACCGCAAATTCTTTCAGCGCCTGCATGGTTTCATCCGGCAACCAGGTTTGCGAATCGTAAACGCGCGTCGCTTTTTCACCGGCATAGACTTCCATCCAGTGCAGTTTGCGTTTGCCGCCGTAGGCTTTCGCCACCGCCGCATCGACAACTTTGATCATCACCGGCGTGATGTCGGCGCCGATGCCATCGCCTTCGATGAACGGGATAATGGGATGGTCGGGCACGTTGAGCGTGCCGTCCGGGTTGACCGTTATGGAAGCGCCGCTCTTCGGCACCTGAATGTGTTGGTACGTCATCTTGAACTCTCCATCGATAAGTGAAACGAAAACACAACAAAACACGCGCCGGCCTGAAAAGATTTCCCGCGACCGCTGCAAACGGGTATTATTCTCTCACGTTTGTTTCCAGTAGAATCCCTATTCGTGGCACGGCTATTCCGCTTACTGCGCTTCCACAAACCCTACGGTGTGCAGTGTCAATTCACCGGCGACGGCGCGCGCCCGACGCTGGCGGACTTTATCGATGTCCCCGGCGTTTACCCTGCCGGACGGCTCGATGCCGACAGCGAGGGGCTGCTGCTCCTCACCGACCAGGGCTCCTGGCAGGCGCAGATCGCCGATCCCCGGCATCGCCTCGTCAAAACCTACTGGGCGCAGGTCGAAGGCCTCCCGGACGATGAGGCGCTGCGCTGTCTGGCGCGCGGTGTCGCGCTGCGCGACGGGATGACCCGCCCCGCCAAAGTCCGCCGGATCGACGAACCGCCGAATCTGTGGCCGCGCGTCCCGCCGATCCGCTTTCGCGCCGCGATCCCGACCACTTGGCTGGAACTGCAACTGACCGAGGGCAAAAACCGCCAGGTGCGCCGGATGACCGCCGCCGTCGGCCATCCGACCTTGCGGCTCATCCGTGCCCGCATCGGCCCCTGGACGCTCGAAGGGCTTGCCCCCGGACAATGGCAGTTCGTTGACAACCCAACGGACATGCTATCATTGCCCGCTATGACCCCTACCGTAGCCACCCCTGTGTCGCGCACACGTTCCAGACGTTCATGATCCGTCAATTCATCTCCCGTCTTTTGCCACAGCGGTTCAAAAAAGCGCCGCGTATCTATGACGCGACGCAGCACAACATCCGCGCCGACGCGATCGACGAAGCGGCGTTGATCGTCGTGCGTCGCCTGCACAGCGCCGGGTTTCAGGCGTTCATCGTCGGCGGCGCCGTGCGCGATCTGATGCTTGGTCGTCGCCCGAAAGATTTTGACATCGCCACCGACGCCACGCCGGAAGAAATTAAACCGCTGTTTCGCCGCGCCTTCATCATCGGGCGGCGTTTTCGGCTGGTTCATGTTCACACCGGTCACGACGTGATCGAAGTTTCGACTTTCCGCTCCTCTCAGACCGACGAGGACGCCACCGACGAACACGGTCGTTTGCTTTCCGACAACGTTTACGGCACGCAAGCCCAGGATGCGCTGCGCCGGGACTTCACCATCAACGCGCTCTACTTCGATCCCGAAACCGAAGAAATCTGGGATTACGTCGGCGGCGTCAACGATGTGCGGGCGCACCGCCTCAAACTGATCGGCCCACCGGTGACCCGTTACCGCGAAGACCCGGTGCGGATGCTGCGCGCTGTGCGGCTGGCCGCCAAACTCGGCTTGACGCTGGCGCCGACATCGGAAGCGCCGCTGATCAAACTTGCCTCCCTGATGCGCAATATTCCGCCCGCGCGGCTGTTTGAAGAAACGCAAAAACTGCTGCTCTCCGGCAACGCCCAGGAAACCGTCGCGCAAGTGCGCCGCTACCAATTGTTGCCGTCGTTCGATGCGTTGCTCGACACACCGACGGCAGAACGTTTCGCCGGTATCGCGCTGGCGCACACCGACGCGCGTCTGAAAATCGGCAAAACCGTGTCACCGGCCTACCTCTTCGCGGCGCTCCTGTGGCCTGCGCTGATACGCGAGCGCGACGCCCGCCTCGAAGCCGGCATGAAACCCGCGCCGGCGTTTCTCGCCGCGATGGACACCACGCTGGAAGAACACGCCAAAATGCTTGCCGTGCCGCGCCGTTTCCAGGGCATCATCCGTGAAATCTGGGGCTTGCAACCACGCTTTGAACAACGGCAGGGGCAGCGTCCTTTCCGTCTGCTCGAACAACCGCGTTTTCGCGCTGCCTATGATTTCCTGTGCATGCGCGCCGAAAACCGGGAAGTGCTGCGTGAGTTGAGCACGTGGTGGGAAAAATTTCAGAAGGCCGACGACGATACCCGCAAAGCCATGCTGGCGACCGCGCCCAAACCGGAAGCCGGTTCCGGCTCGCGGCCACGGCGGCGGCGCAAAAAGAGCCAGAGCGCTAACGTCGCAACTTCTGCCTAGAGCGGATTTTTTGTTTGGCGCATTTTCTGCTTAGCCATGCACAGCGCAAATAAAAGCGAAATGAGTGAATTTTCCTGGATCCCCGCTTTCGCGGGGATGACGCCGGAGAAGGTCGCGTTTTCCCCGTCATTCCCGCGAAGGCGGAAATCCAAATGTGGTCAATTAAACCGAAACCGCTCTAAGTGGTTATCTTCCCGTGAAAAAGCACTGCGTTTTGCCCCCTTTTGAAAGGGGGTGTCCGTCGAAGACGGACGGGGGTTTGTCTCAGCGCCCCTCTCCCCTTGCGGAAGAGAGAAAAAAACGCCTTCCCCCGCTTGCGGTAGAAGGCTGGGATGAAGGCGTAGGCTGGCGATGAGCGAAGCGAATCCCAGCATCACGCGAAGCCGCGAATCCGTGAAGAAAAACCTCCCCTCTCCCCTTGCGGGAGAGGGGTCGGGGGAGAGGGGTAAACCAAACCCCCATCCCAACCCTCCCCTTGAAGGGGAGGGCTTTCAGCCGCCCCCCTCTCCCCTTGCGGGAGAGGGGTCGGGGGAGAGGGGTAAACCAAACCCCCATCCCCACCCCAACCCTCCCCTTGCGGGAGAGGGCTTTCAGCCGCCCCCCTCTCCCCTTGCGGGAGAGGGGTCGAGGGAGAGGGGTAAACCAAACCCCCATCCCAACCCTCCCCTTGAAGGGGAGGGCTTTCAACCCCCGATCCGCGCCTACATCGGTCTCGGCAGCAACTACGGCGATTCGCGTCGCCATCTCGAACGCGCGATAGCGCAACTTGCCGCATTGCCGAAAACGCAACAAATCTCACAGGCGCGCTTCTATCGCACCGCGCCGCAAGGCGTCACCCGCCGGCAACCGCCCTACCTCAACACCGTCGTCGCGCTCGACACCCTGCTGTCCGTCGGCGAATTGTTCGCCGCGTTGCGCCGCATCGAACGCGAACATCGACGCGCACGACCTTACCCGAACGCGCCGCGCACACTGGACATCGATCTTTTGCTCTACGGCAACCGGATCAGCCGCAGCCGCCGCATCACCCTGCCCCATCCGCGTCTGCACCTGCGACCGTTTGCGCTGATTCCGCTGCTCGATCTCGAGAATGCGCTGATTCCCGGCAAAGGCCGCGCCGGGGCAGCGATCAGGTATCAGAGGTCAGCGGTCAAAAATCAGTGCGTAGCCCGGATAAGCGAAGCGCCATCCGGGAGTCAGAAATCAGAGGTCAGAAAAGCCCCCTTTTCAAAGGGGGTGGCCGCCGAAGGCGGA
>WQTW01000140.1 GCA_009786085.1 Pseudomonadota bacterium
ATCCCCGCTTTCGCGGGGATGACGGAGTAAATTTTCGTGGCTTTCGTGTTTTTCGTGGTTAAAAAGTTTTTCTTCGCGGCTTCGCGGCTTCGCGTGAGGCAAAACAGGGCGCGATTTATCGCGCCCCTACGTTCTGATTCCTGACCTCTGACTTGCGCGGACGGGAAGGGTGAGGGACAATAACAGACAGCATAGCGGCGTCCCGCTGGTGGCGCGCACGGCAAAATGTTCAAGGTATCGGAGGAAAAGGATGGTTAAAAAGTTGAACAATGGCTCGATGACGCCCTCGCAGGAAGAGGATTCACCGCAGCTTCCCATCTCGTCATATTTCGACGAGGCCTTGTACGAGGCGGAGATGGAGCGGCTTTTTGCCAAAGGGCCGCGTTATGTCGGCCAGGAATTGATGGTTCCGAATCTGTACGATTACCATGTGCTCGAACCGAAGCTGGGCGGCGATTTTCTGAAACGCACCGAAACCGGCGTTCAGATGTTTTCCAATGTTTGCCGACACCGCCAGGCCATTATGCTCAAGGGACGCGGCAATGCGCGCAGTACGCTGTGCCCGCTGCACAATTGGTCTTTTGACGCTCAGGGAAAGCTCAAGGGGGTGCCGCATTTCAAGGAGAAGCCGTGTCTGGATTTGCCGGAAACGCCGCTGATCAACTGGCAGGGTTTGTTGTTTGAGGACAACGGGCGCGACATTGCCTACGATTTGCGTTCGCTGGCGATGGAGACCCATATTGATTTCAGCGGCTACCGTTATCACAGTACGCATGTCGATGAGTACGAGGGCAACTGGAAAACGTTTATCGAGGTGTATCTCGAAGATTATCATGTGAAGCCGTTTCATCCGGGGTTGAGTCATTTTGTCGATTGCGACGCGCTGGAATGGCGTTTCGGGGACTGGTGTTCGGCGCAACTGCTCGGCGTTTTCCGGGAACTGGGAAAGCACGGTTCTCCTGCTTATGAGGATTACGCCCGCGCGGTGAAAATCTACCATCAGGGCGGGCTGCCGCGCCACGGCGCTGTCTGGTTCACCTATTTCCCCAATATCATGATCGAGTGTTATCCGGAGATGTTGGCGGTGTCCACGGTGTGGCCGACCGGCGTGCGGCGTTATCGCAATATCGTCGAGTTTTATCATTCGCAGGCGGCGATGGAGGCGGTTCCCGATTTTGCCGAGATCAGCCAAAGGGCTTACCTCGAAACGGCTTACGAGGATCAGGAAATCATCGAGCGGATGGAGCAGGGGCGCGAGGCGCTGCAAAGGGCAGGGCGCAATGAGGTGGGGCCTTATCAAAGTCCGACGGAGGTCGGGATGGCGCATTTCCATCGCTTTCTGCGCGCGCGGCTGCCGGGGCGGATTGGTTGAGGTTGCGCGGGGCAGGGGAGAGGAGTAAACGACCGTCGTTTCCCCGCCTCTTGCGGCACGCATATATACCGGCCGATTTTTTGGATGCCGCCGAGCGCGGTCAGGGCAAGCAGAACCGTGATCCTTTTGCGGTTTGACCGTTGAGGATTGGATGCGCCGTCGAGTTCCGACGCACGCTTCGCTGCGGCAATCGGCATTTTTGCAGCCCAACCTGTCTATAATAATGATAATGCTCGCTGACTCCCTCCGATAACGCCAATGGCAAAGTCCAAGACGCTCTACCAATGCACCGAATGCGGTGGCCAGTTGCCGAAATGGCAAGGGCAGTGTCCGCATTGCCGCGCCTGGAATACGCTGGTGGAGACGGTTGCCGTGCCGCCGTCGCGTCGCTTCGACAATCTGTCCGGCTCGCGTTCGGAGGTTCGCGCGTTGAGTTCGGTGGAGACGAGCGACGCGCCACGCATCCAGACCGGCATGGTCGAGTTTGATCGGGTGCTCGGCGGCGGCTTCGTGCCGGGCGAGGTGGTGTTGCTTGGCGGCGATCCGGGGATCGGAAAATCGACGCTGCTTTTGCAGGCGGTGGCGGCGCTGGGCGCGTCGCGTCGCGCGTTGTATGTGACCGGCGAGGAGTCGGTCGAGCAGGTGGCGCTGCGGGCGCACCGGCTGGGGCTTATCAACGCGCCGGTGGAACTTCTGGCCGAGGTGCAACTGGAAGCGGTGCTGGCCGTGTTGGAAAAAGAACGACCGGAACTGGTGGTGATCGACTCGATCCAGACCATGTACACGGAAAGCCTGAGTTCGGCGCCGGGCAGCGTGGCGCAGGTGCGCGAATGCGCGGCGCGGTTTACCCGTTTCGCCAAAGAGCGCGGGATGGTGCTGGTGCTGATCGGGCATGTGACGAAGGAGGGCGCGATCGCCGGGCCGCGGGTTCTGGAGCATATCGTTGACGCTGTGCTTTATTTCGAGGGCGACACGCATTCGAGCTACCGGCTGATCCGGGCGATGAAAAACCGTTTCGGCGCGGCCAACGAGTTGGGCGTTTTCGGGATGACCGAGCATGGGCTCAAAGGTGTCGCCAACCCGTCGGCGCTGTTTTTGTCGCGTCACGCGCAACCGGTGCCGGGGACGGCGGTGATGGCAACGATGGAAGGTTCGCGGCCTTTGCTGGTGGAGATTCAGGCGCTGGTCGATCCGGTGATGTCCGGGATGATGTCGCGACGGCTGGCGGTGGGCGTCGATCCGCAGCGGTTGGCGCTTTTGCTGGCGGTGTTGCATCGGCACGGCGGGACGCAAGTGGGCGGTTTTGATGTGTTCATCAACGTTGTCGGCGGCGTTCGGATCGACGAACCGGCCGCCGATCTGGCGGTCTTGATGGCCATCTATTCTTCCTATAAAAACAAAGCGTTAGACGGTAAACTGATTGTGTTTGGTGAAGTTGGGCTGGCAGGAGAAATTCGGCCTGTGCAGCGCGGGCAGGAGCGGATTCGAGAAGCGGT
Organism: Pseudomonadota bacterium; assembly: GCA_009786085.1. GTDB lineage: Bacteria > Pseudomonadota > Gammaproteobacteria > Burkholderiales > Casimicrobiaceae > UBA931. The sequence goes on from WQTW01000140.1 coordinate 2,869, forward strand.
AAAATTGGGTTTCAAGAAGATTCTGCTTCCCGACCCCAATAAGCCCAAACGGCTTGCCGAGGATATCGAAATCGTCGGCATCTCCCGAATCGACGAGGCATTGTCCATTTTGACCGGATGAAAAAAACCTCGAAACAAGATGAGATTTGCGCTTTAATACCTTGTTTTAATGAAATATTTGATTGAGAAAACGGCCATGAAAAAGAGACTGACCTTTAAGCGAAAAACCGTTTCTGCGATGATCGCGGGCGCGCTGCTGATGGCCGTCAGCACCTTGAACATGGCGCAGGGAATACCGGAAAACCCGTCGCTGATACAAACGCTCGGTAAAGACCAGATCGAAGAAACCGTTCAAGTTTCTCTGGGGCTGACCGAGCAACTGGCCGGAGAAATTCGCGTCGATTACCTCTATTCCTCCACCGAAATGACCTTGTCTGACGTTTATAGACCGCAAAAATACGGGCTGCGGGGCTACGCGCGAATGAAGCCGGGCAAGCGTGTCAAAGCAGAAGGGCACGGGATTCTGCTGGCGCAAAATTACCTGACGGAAGTCGTGAGTCGCCCAACGGCTCTGGGCGGGTTTCTGGCCGTCTGGCAGGGCGTTATGCGCGATATCACCCGCGCTGACCCTGAATCTTTTCCGGTGTACCAGGTCAGTTGGCAAATCCCCGGACTGGTCAATAGCGAAGACATTGCCGCCGCCGAAAGGCGTTTGGGCGTGCCGCTTCCCGCCATGTACCGGGAAACCATGCGGCGCAGCGGCCCCTGGCGGGTGAGCCTGTTCAACGGGTTTTCATTCGAACTGCTGGCGCCCTGGCAACTGATTTCCGTCGGCGACTGGCTCCAGAGACACTACGGACCCGCCGAATGGGAGCCCCCCGAAAACCAGCTCAGGCGTCAGCAACTCAAACAAGATGTTGTGTTTGCCATCGTCAACAACGAACCCTGGGTGTTCCGTTATAGCGGGGCGCCTTGCGACGGCGATTCACCGTCGTTTACCGTCGGCCAAACCGCCAGCGAGGGCTTTTACATCAACGAAATCAGCGCCTGCGGAGCAAACGAACAACTCGAAGCCATACGCCGACAAATGCTCGAAGCCCTGAACCGCGCGCTCCTGGCGCCGGAATTCACCATCGTGGGCAACGACCAGCGCCTCCATATTGAGAGAAACAAACTGCCTGAGAAGAAGACATTGCAGCTTTATTTAAAAGCGGCGATGTGATCATCCTGCTATAGGTGCCGAGCAGCGCCGCGAAACCATCACAGGGCAGTGATTCATACAATTTATAAAAATTTCGCTTGCCGCCTGCTTTAGTCCCTTGCGATTTTACCTGAACGGGTGTAGACTAACAGCATGGCAAACGAAGAAAAACTGCTCGAATGGATTGGTAACAGCAAAAATCCGCGCTCGGCTGAAAGCGGCAGAAACAAGAGCAAAGGAGCTACGAAATGCAAAAACGAATCATTAACGGAATCGAGGTTTATACAGACAGCAGTTCGGGCAACGTGTTTGCTGATCTTGGGTTACCCAATGCTGAAAAACTCAAGATCAAATCCGGCTTGGTCATCGAAATCAGGAAAGCGATGCGTGAACATGGGCTGACGCAACAGGATGCCGCGAAACGCATGGGTATCTCGCAAGCGAAAGTATCAAACATGATGCGCGGCGACTTCACCAACTTGTCCGAGCGCAAGCTGATGGACTGCCTGAACCGTCTTGGCTACGATATCGAAATCAAGGTGCGGCCAGCGCATGAGCCGGTCGGTCATCTGACGCTTGCGACCGCTTGACTGGCGCAAAAAAACGCCTGCATGTAGCAGGCGTTTGAAGGGCAGGCAATCTGGATCACGGCATTGCCGGTCGCAGAGTGGCAAATCTTAACCATGCTGATATCTTGGCCCCCATCCGCTTAACCGCCTGCGCCATTGCGTATAATTTATATTATGTCAAATTAGGTGGGGAAGTTACAAGCCGCGCTTAACGCAATAGAGGGTTGGCCGGGATTCGCGCAAAATTCCCCAAAAAACCACTTAATGCGTTGATTCCAAAACACAATTCTTGGTATCTGCAGAAAGGACGTTGTCTTAGCCAGTTATTCCACGAGTTCCCTTGATGCGCTTAATTCGTTGATTTACCTAGAATTCGAAAATCTGATGTTAGTGGCT
>WQTW01000141.1 GCA_009786085.1 Pseudomonadota bacterium
GAGCGAAGCGAAGCAATCCAGAAAATGTGCGCAACGGAAAAATCGCTGGATTGCTTCGCTTCGCTCGCAATGACGGCTTTTTTTATTCACGCGAAGACGCGAAGGCGCGAAGCCGCGAAGAAAAAAGCCCCCTTTTCAAAGGGGGTGTCGGCGAAGCCGACGGGGGTTTGAAGGGGTGCCCGCGGAAGGCGGGCGGGGGTTTGAAACCCCTTCCCCCGCTTGCGGGGGAAGGGGGGGGGATGGGGGCATAGGTTGGTGGTGAGCGAAGCGAACCCCAACACGGATGTCGCGGTTCCCGCCACGCTTCGCTCGCGGCTAAAGGCCGCTTACCAGCGACCTATACGGTGGATTGCGCCGCTGCGCGGCTTATCCACCCTACGCGCTTCGCTTCGCGCCTTCGCGTGATGCCATTCTGATCCCTGATCCCTGTTTTCCAACATCATCAACATGCCGACATCCTTTCCCCCAAAAAGTTCTTGCTATTTACATCGAGTTAAGCTAAATTACCCCGACAAGACACCTTCGTCGTCCCCATCCGAATCTGCTTTTTCATCATGGTGCTGAGCAAAACTGTCTTTCCTGTGTGTGCCGAAACCCGTATCGGAGTTGGCACGATTCTTGCTCACTCACTCACTCACTCACTCACTCACTCACTCACTCACTCACTCACTCACTCACTCACTCACTTTCCATCTTAAAGACAACGCGCGTTCCGAAAGGAACGCGCGTTTTTGTAAGCCCATCCTTTCCAAAGCCCCGTCTCCCGTTCCCGCGTGAGGCGGGGCTTTTTCGTTGCTTCGCATTTTTTTTCCATCCCAACGTTCACAAGGAGTTTTTCATGAAACGGTTTTTATTCCCTGCTTTGACCGGCGCGCTGGCGCTCGCGCTCTCTGCGCCGGCGCTGGCCGAAGTCGTCAACTATCCCGGCGCCGCCTTGCAAAACATCACCTGTGTGGCTGCTTTGAACAACGTCCTCACGCCTGCCGGCGCCACTGTGGCCGGCCAATTCAAAAGCACCGCCGTGAACGGCGGCAATGCAACGACGCCGACAAACACCGTCACGCTCAACAGTGGCGCGGCGACGGATCCTGGCTATGTTTTCGGTGCGATGAATTGTCAGGACGGCGATTCCGTGGATTACAACCGCGTGTCCATCGCCGGCACGGTGACCAATTACGTTGACGGCGCGTCGCACCGTCTGATCTCAAACGAGGACGCCAGCGTCAACAACAACCAGGTGACCGTCAGCGGCGGCACGGTGGGGTTCGTTTCTGGCGGATATGCTACAAACATCGGCGCCGGCAACGCCTACGCCATTGGCAACACCGTGGTGATCACCGGCGGTACGATCACCGGAGACGTTCGGGGCGGGAGTGCTATCGCAGCTCTTGGCGGCGGCGATAGCGAAGCCCGAAACAACACCGTGTCGATCAGCGGCGCGCCGACCCTGACAGGCGCCAACCTCTACGGCGGTGTCGCCTTCGGCGGTACCGTCGTCTCCACCGGCAACACCTTGCAAATCGCATCCGCGGGGTTGACCGTGGGAGCACTGGCTCACTTTCAGAACTTTCAGTTCACCTTGCCAGCCAGTTTGAGTGGTGGCGGCACGGTGCTGACCACAACCGTTGATGCGCAAATCGGCACGGATTCGACCGTGACAATAAGTGCTCCCGGCTTGGCGGTGAGCCCGGGCAATGTGTTTACCTTGATCGACTGCGGAACCTGTGCGGCAGGAAATTTCACCGGAAGCGTGGCGGCAGCGTCGCAGAACGGAACGCTCAATGCGGCCAATGGAAGTTTCGGTTACACCCTTTCGATGACCAACAACGCGCTTGTGTTGAGGATAAATCCGCTGGCTTCGTCGGCAACCTCCGTGCCGGTGATGAACGGCGGCGCACTGGTTGCGCTTGTTCTGCTGCTGGCGGGGCTGACGTTTGTCACGTTGCGGCGGAGCGTGTAGATGTTGCGCCCTGTTCGTAGGGGAAGCAATCTGCTTCCCGTCGCACGGGCGGCAGATTGCCGCCCCTACGGCGCTATCGTTGCGGCAGGGTATAGGTTGGCGGTGAGCGGCCTTTAGCCGCGAGCGAAGCGTGGCGGGAACCCAAACGGGTCGATCTCACGAGACAAGGGCGGGTTTGAAACCCGCCCCCATCCCAGCCTTCCCCCGCAAGCGGGGGAAGGGGCTCCCGCAAGCGGGGGAAGGGGCTCCCGCAAGCGGGGGAAGGGGCTCCCGCAAGCGGGAGAGGGGGGCGGGGTGAATGGCGAAGGGGAAGTAACCTGCGCAAGCGGGAGAGGGGGCGGTCGTTTTCCCCTCTCCCCCGACCCCTCTCCCACAAGGGGAGAGGGGAGCAAGATGAGGGAGAAAGCGCCGTAACAGGCATGTTTTTTCACAAAAGGAGCTTTATCATGAAACGATCTTTATTTCACTTCTTGAGCAGCGCGATGTTGGCGTTCGCTTTTTCTCTTTCCGCGTCGGTTTGGGCGGCAGAAACCATCAGCTATCCGAGCTCCAGCGTCAGCTTGCGAACCTTGGGCGACCTCAACAATATTTTGGCGCCCAGCGCCAGCAGTCTGACGGGCAACAAGGTGACGTACACTGGTGGTTTCAGTGGGGCGCTGGCGTGCCCTGCTTGCCCGCAGCCGAACGCGGTTTTCGGCGCGCTCGTCGATTCAGCGACGTCCGGTTCAGTGACCAATAACCAGGTTTCCATCCGCGGCGCCACGGTCAACTCGGCCGGTCTCGCGATAGGAAGCGTTCGCGGAGTGGTCTTCGGCGGATATCGGTTCGGTATGTCGAGCGTTACGGCCAGCGGTAACACCGTGTCCATCGGAAGCTATCAGTCGCTTTCTATCACATCCAACAGCACGATCACCAACGGCGTTATCGGCGGGGTGGCCAGCAGTTCGCTCGGTGCTGTTGCCGCTTCGAATAACGGCGTTACGATCACGAACGGCACGTTTTCGGGAACGGCCAGCGGGGCGGGCATTCGCGGCGGCCTGGCTTACAACAGCGGTAGCGGTAACGCCACGGCCTCGGGCAATGCCGTGACGATCAGCGGCGGTAGCGTGAGCGTGCCCATCTATGGCGGAGATGCCATCACCAGCGGCACGGGAAGCGCTTCGAACAACACCGTGACGATCAGCGGCGGCAGTATGAGTAATGTGGGCATCCATGGCGGGGCGGGCAACAGCAGCGCCTCGGGCAATGCCGTCACGATCAGCGGCGGCAGCGTGAGCAATAACTCGGCCATCTCAGGCGGCTTGGCTACCGGTAGCAGCTCTCCCACGGCCTCAAACAACACGGTGACGATCAGCGGCGGCAGTGTGCAAGGGGGGCAGATCTATGGCGGATTGGGTTCTCACAATAGTAGCACTATTTCAAATAACACCGTGACGATCCGCGGGACGCCGACGTTTACAGGCAATATAGGGCTTTATGGTGGAAGCGGTGGTACGTATACCGGCAACACGCTGAACCTTCATACCGCAGGTTTGACGGTCGGGGGTTTAAGCTTGTTTCAGAACCTGAATTTCCGCCTGCCCTCGGGACTGGCGGCGAACGGCACGATGCTTACCGTCAGCGGCACGGCGAATCTCGGCAGCAATGCCGCGATCTCGGTGGGGCGTGAAGGCTCGGGGCCGTCTTTGCAGGTGGGAAGGAAGTTCAACCTCATCAAGGCGGGCACGTTGAGCGGGACGTTCACGCCGCCATCGTCCTGCACGATCGGCTTATACAGTTGCACCGTGACGAAAGAAGGCAACAACCTCGTGCTGACGGTAGGCGCTCTTACGGTGACGCCGACCTTCGGCCCCACGAAGAATTACAGCGGACAATGGATCAGCGCCGACGGAGAAAGCGCATGGGGGTTGACGGTTCTGACGAACTTTTCAAACGAGCGTTATATCTTCGTCCCCTGGTACACCTACGACAACAACGGCGAGGCGTCCTGGTACGTCTTTCAGGGGCCTGCCGCAGGTTACGGCGAGTGGACGGCGGATGACACGTTTACAGCGAGTGTTTACCGCTACAAAGGGCCGAAGTGGAACACGCACAGTAATTACAACAACGCGGCATGCAGTGACGCGGTGGTGGGAACGGCCAAGCTGACATTCACGTCGGCGACGAGCGCAACGCTTATCTACACCAACGTCGAAGGCCAAAGCCGTACCGTCGCCCTCAATCGTCTGACCGGCGCGCCCGGCGCGGGATGGGATTACAAGTACACGGGGCAATGGGTCAGGGAAGGTGAAAAACAGTGGGGCTTGACTGTTCTGATGACGTTCCCGGTCAACCCCGAGTACATCTTTGTTCCCTGGTACACCTACGACAACAACGGCGACGCCCAGTGGTACCTCTTTCAGGGCGCGGACGATGAATTCGGCAGATGGACATCGAATACCTCGTTCGAAGGAGAAGTCCGCCGTTACACGGGGCCCGCGTGGAACACGCACGGCACCTACTACAATAACAGCAAGATCGACTATGAGGTTGTTGGGACGGCCAAGCTGACATTCGATTCACCGACGGAGGCCTGGTTTGAGTACAGCGTCGAAGGACAAACACGCAGCATGGTGCTCAAAAAAATTGAGTAGCCGCGCGTAGCCCGGATAAGCGAGGCGCTGCCCGGGGCTTGCTCTTTCCAACCCCTTTCCCGCATTGCGGGAGAGGGGTTTTTTTGGCGGTTTTGCGGTGGCAGGGATCAGAAAAACCATTTCACCGCAAAGAACGCAAAGAAACGCATAGAGCGCAAAGAAGCTGCTTTTTTCTCGCATTCCAAGTAGCGCCGCAGGCGCGCAACATGAGTAACCGTCGGTGGAGCGCGAACGTAGTGAGTGCGGAACCGGCGGAGACAGGCAGCACCATCGTCCAGCCCTGCAAGGGCTGAACAGACATTATTCAGCCCTTGCAGGGCTGGGGGAGTGTTGGATGTTCGCTTTCCGCCGGTTTCGCTCGCG
>WQTW01000142.1 GCA_009786085.1 Pseudomonadota bacterium
CTCCTCTCTCCCATGTGGGAGAGAGGTCGGGAGAGAGGGTCGGGAGGGTTAGGGTGGGGATGGGGTTGTTTGCTGTGCACAATTAAACCAAAACCGCTCTAGGAATCAGAGGTCAGGTATCAGAAAAACCGTTTCTCCGCAAAGAACGCAAAGAAACGCATAGAGCGCAGAATTTTTCGTGGTTCCCCTTTGTTTTTCAGTTTGATGATTTATGGAGAGAATGGTGTCTGACGACAACGCATTGCGCGAAACCACCATCGACAGCGCCGTCGTGTTCGACGGCGTGCTGCTGCACGTGCGACGCGACACCGTGCGGCTGCCCAACGGCCACACGACCCTGCGCGAATACATTCGCCATCCGGGCGCGGCGACGATTGTGCCGGTGCTCGACGATGGACGCCTGTTGCTCGAACGGCAGTTCCGCTACCCGAACAAAACCGTGCTCATCGAATTTCCCGCCGGCAAATGCGATCCCGGCGAAACGCCGCTCGTTACCGCCCAACGCGAATTGCGCGAAGAAACCGGCTACGAAGCATCGCGCTGGCAGGCGCTCGGAAAAATCAATCCGCTGCCTGCGTACTCCGATGAAGTCATTCATCTGTTCGTCGCCGAAGGATTGACGTTGAACGAAAGCCGACACGACGCCGACGAATTTCTCGAACTCATCACGATGACACCCGCCGAAGTCGCCGCCGCCATCGAGCGCGGCGACATCACCGACGCCAAGACCGTGTGTGCGTTTTTTTTATGGCAACGCCCGAAACAGCTGATTCATCCGTAGGGGCGCGATTTATCGCGCCCAGTGCCATTGTATGAACCAACACAACCCCTCTACCAGCCGTCGGCGCCGTATCCGATTGCCTGGGTATGATTATTCACAGGAGGGCTTATATTTCGTGACCATTTGCACTAAAGAACGAAAATCGTTGTTTGGTAAGATCATTGGCGAAGAAATAAGATTGAATGCGTGTGGGCGAATCGCAGAAAATTGTTGGGCATCAATTCCATTCCATTTTGAAAACACTTTTTTGCATGAATTTATCGTTATGCCAAATCATATTCACGGCGTAATCGAAATCATCAATACCGTGGAGGCGCGATTTGTCGCGCTTGATAAAAATCTTGCGGGCGCGATGAATCGCGCCCCTACGGATGACACAAATGGCGGCAAGGGTGGTTTTTCCGAGGCGACGAACCCAATGTTGCATATGAATTTATCGCGGATCATTCGCTGGTACAAGGGGCGTACAACCTTTGAATGCAAAAGCGCTCAATTCATGTTCGCATGGCAGCGCAATTATTACGAACATGTTATACGGGGGGAACAGGATTATTTGCGCATCGCAGAATACATTCGCAGCAATCCTGTTATGTGGAAAAAAGACGTTTACTATCAAGCGGAATAAGAGCAGGGTTCCTGCGCTTTCGCTTTGAGCGCGATGAATCGCGCTGATCAAAACTCTGCGGGCGCGATGAATCGCGCCCCTACACCCGATCCGCTATAAAATACCGGCTTCCACCACCTTATCGGAGAACGCTGTGATCGCTCGCCATCTCATCATCGCCGGACGTGTCCAGGGCGTTTTTTTTCGGGGCAGTCTTGTTGCCGAAGCGCGTCAGCGCCCTCTTGTCGGTTGGGTGCGCAACCATGTTCGGGACGGCACGGTCGAAGCGTTCATACAAGGAGAAGAAGAAGAGGTCGAGGCGCTGGTGCAGTGGTGCCGTCGCGGGCCGCCGCCTGCCGACGTGACCGGCTTGACCGTCACCGACGTCGATCCCGATCTGGCGTTGCAGATATTCGAGAAACGCGGCAGCGTCTGATCTGCGTTGTCAATTCGTCTTATTCCATTTCCACTTCAAGCGATAAATGATCGAGGCGCCCCGTCATTCTGCGCGTAGTCACAGAATGACGGTGAGCATTATTGTTGCCGTCTTGAAGCGAAAATCGAATTACGCTCGCTGCCCGACAATCAACGGCGTCGACGTTCGTGCATCGGCGTTTTGCGCGCGTTGCATCAACGCATGGTCGATCAACACCAGCGCCAGCATCGCCTCGGCAATCGGCGCCGCCCGCAGTCCGACGCAGGGATCGTGCCGACCGGTCGTTCGCATCATCGTGGCTTCGCCTTGCGTCGTGATCGAACGGCGCGGCGTGGTCATCGAAGACGTCGGTTTCACCGCGATCTGCACAAGAATGTTCTGGCCGGTCGAAATGCCGCCGAGAATTCCGCCGGCGTGGTTCGACAAAAAACCGTCGGGCGTCATCTCATCCGCGTGTTCCGTTCCATGTTGAGACGCCGACGCAATGCCATCGCCGATTTCGACCGCCTTCACCGCATTGATTCCCATCATCGCATAAGCAATCTCGGCGTCGAGCCGGTCATACACCGGCTGTCCCAACCCGACTGGAACGTCCGTCGCCTCAACCCGCAACGACGCACCGCACGAATCGCCCGCCCGACGCAGTTCGTCGAGATACGCTTCCAGCGTCGGAACAGCATCAGCGTTGGCGACAAAAAACGGATTCTGTGCGACATGCGCCCAATCGACGAGCGGCACAGCATGTTTTCCAACCTGCGTCACGCAAGCGCGAATCATCGTTCCGTAACGCTCGAGCAACCACTTCCGGGCAATCGCGCCCGCCGCCACGCGCACCGCCGTCTCCCGCGCCGACGCGCGCCCGCCGCCGCGGTAATCGCGGAAACCGTATTTCTGCGTATAAGCGTAATCGGCGTGTCCGGGGCGGAACGTTTCGGCGACCTCGCGGTAATCCTGACTGCGCGCGTCCTGATTGCGAATCAGAAACCCGATCGGCGTGCCCGTCGTTTTGCCTTCAAACACCCCCGAAAGAATCTCCACCGTGTCCGGCTCGCGCCGCTGCGTGACATATTTCGATGTTCCCGGACGGCGGCGGTCAAGCTCCCGCTGCAAATCGGCCTCGCACAGCGCCAACCCCGGCGGACAGCCATCAACAACCCCGCCGATCGCCGGACCGTGCGATTCGCCGAACGAGGTGACGCAAAAAAGTTTCCCGAAAGTGTTGCCGGACATGGTGGGTCGATAAAGGAAGTAAAAAGTGCAGGGATAAGTCTAGCGCGTTTTGGGTAAAGTGGGTATGTTATTCATATAGGGCAGCCTACGAAGGCTTGCCGACCTTTGGAATACGGGAAACGCCCGCTCATTTCAATTTGTTTTTTTCTTTTACGGGAGGCAGGTAATTTTCCCCTGTTACAACCGATTTTCCGGTTTTTGACTCTAATTCGCTACGTGCATTTTTTGCTACGGCGCCTCCCTTTTTACTTGCCTTGGCGTTTTCGCTAAAACCTTTTGCTTGCGCGCTTTCAGCAATTTGTCGTGTCGAGAGCTCGGCTAAGGCGGTAAAAATCAGTTCTGCCTCACTCATGTGGTCGCGTAAATTTTGAGTTTTCAAGTTTTTTAATTCTTTATGCTCTTTTACCGTTAACCCCGTCCATTCCTGGTGAATGATATTTGTTAATGCCGCAAACTGTTGATTTTCTTTTACGTCAGCCTCTTTCCAGTAATCCGTTAATTTGTTACGGGTTTCCTGCCCGGTCATTCGTTGCTGAATCCATTTTTCGCTTCTTCCGAGCTTTAACCAGTTTTCGCGGGCGCGGTCAAGGCTTTGTGCCGGGTCAACGGTCTCTTTGATGCGCTCGTAACCAACTTTGGCTAACCATTGCTTGAACGGCTCTGCTTTCGGTGAAGGGATCGATTGAATGATGCGAAGCAAATGCTGCGCGTTGGCGCAGTCGGTCAAGTATTTTTTTCCATCAGAAGAAACCATTTTGAGTTGTCGACAATTTGTCGACAACTCAATTCCGTCTTCAAATGTTACGCGCTGCTTCATTTTGAACCAGTAATCGCGCGGGTTTGTGCTTTCGGTCAGAACCTCAACAACATCCACCACGGAGAAATACCATTCTTCCGATGCTTCGTCCCAATGCGTACGAACTTTTTGTCCGTCAAAAAGCTTTATTTCTGTATTTTGCGACATGATCTTAAAAGCGGCGGCAGGCCGCTTGCAAACCTGCGGGAAACCGCATGTTAGCTTGTTTTGGAGATGTTTTCAGCATTCACCGCGGGCAGCTCATGGGCATTCTAACGGCATGCGCCAGCCTACGGACTGGCCGCCGCCAATGTACAAAGACACGTCGCTCAAAGAGTTTCTTGAAAAGGCGAACGAATTTCGGAATTCAGCGAAGTGATGTTTCGGAGCTGCGGAGGAGATCGTTGCGTTTGGGTAGCAAGCGTAGCAAGCGTAGCCCGGATAAGCGAAGCGCCATCCGGGAATCAGGTATCAGAGGTCAGGAATCAGGTATCAGAAAAAAACCATTTCACCGCAAAGAACGCAAAGAAACGCATAGAGCGCAAAAAAACAAGCGTAGCCTGGACAAGCGAAGCGCCGTCCGGGAACCATACCCCGGCGCGAAGCGCCGCTGATTTTTCTCACGCGAAGCCGCGAAGCCGCGAAGAAGAAAAGCCCCCTTTCCAAAGGGGGTGCCCGCCGAAGGCGGGCGGGGGTTTGTTGAAAAAGATGAACCGCAAAGAGCGCAAAGAAAAAACAAGCCTCACGCGGAGACGCGGAGACGCGGTAAATAATTGCGTCATTCTGCGCGGCGCGAAGCGGCGTCGCAGAATCCAGAGAACCCCATCCCCATCCTAACCTTCCCCTTGAAGGGGAAGGAGTCTCGTTTCTCCGCGTCTCCGCGTGAGGTTATTCCCGGATGGCGCTTCGCTTATCCGGGCTACACGCTGCAAACCCCCGTCGGCTTCGCCGACACCCCCTTTGGAAAGGGGGCAAGTCGGGGGCTTTTCCTCTTCGCGCCTTCGCGTGAATAAAAAAAGCCGTCATTGCGAGCGAAGCGAAGCAATCCAGCGATTTTTCCGTCGCGCACATTTTCTGGATTGCTTCGCTTC
>WQTW01000143.1 GCA_009786085.1 Pseudomonadota bacterium
CTCCCCCTGCCCCTCTCCCGCGGAAAGCGGGAGAGGGGAGACATTTCCCTCCTCTCTCCCTTTTGGGAGAGAGGAGGGGGGAGTGAAACGCGCCAGAAGCGCCTGCCTTGTTTACGACCCGGACGGCGAGCGTGTCGCGCGTTACGACAAAATCCATCTTTTCAGATTTTCCTACGGCGACGAATCGTACGACGAAGCAGAGTTGATCGAAGCCGGTGATGTCCCCAAAACCGGAGAGGCGCCAGCAACGTTTGAAGCGCCGTGCGGGCGTGTCGCTTTGTCGATTTGCTACGACCTGCGCTTCCCGGAACTTTATCGAAGCTTCGGAGAAGTTGCGCTCACCGTTGTTCCCGCCGCGTTCACGGCAGTGACAGGTCACGCGCACTGGGAAGTGTTGCTCCGCGCTCGCGCCATTGAAAATCAGTGCTACGTTCTTGCCGCCGGACAAGGCGGCCGTCACCCCAACGGACGCGAGACCTTCGGGCATTCAATGCTGATCGACCCCTGGGGACATATCGTGTCCTGCCTTCCGTACGGTGAAGGCATCGCGGCAGGCGCCGTCGATCTGGCGCGAATCGAGGAAGTGCGCGGCTGGTTGCCGGCGTTACAACATCGGCGATTGTAGGAGTTCCCTCTCCCGCTTGCGGGAGAGGGTGGCCGAAGGCCGGGAGAGGGGGAACCGAATTCTCATCACGCAACGCATTCGTTCGTTGCACGACCGCGCCGGACTCGCCCGGCGGGCGAGTGACTTTCTTGTTCGGACAAGAAAGTCACCAAAGAAACCGTCCCCATTCCGCCGCCCGCTTCGCGGGTGCCCTGCGCTTCTCAGGCAGCGCAGGGGCTCGAGAACTCGCGATCCTGAAAAAGCCAGAGGATCGCTCGAACAACTCTCGCCCTGTTTCTGCGCTGCCCTCCGATGCTCGGCGGCTTCAAGGGGAACTGAAAACCGCACACATCGTCGTTCCCGCTTGCGAAGGCGTTGATTCAAAAAACTTTAACGAGCTTGTCCGTCGCTTTGAGACCGCTGCCGGTCAATTCGACAACCACCGTATCGTCAGCGCCGAGTTCTCCCTGCGCACGGAGTTTGGTGAGCGCGGCGAGAGCGACGGCGGAAGTCGGTTCGATGTAAAGTCCGGCCAACGCAACGGCTTTCAAACGCTCAAGGATTTCGTGTTCCTCAACAGTGACGAACAAGCCGTTTGTTTCGCGCACAGCGGCGAGAACGGCGCGGCCACGGATCGGCACGGCGGTGGCGATGCCTTCAGCGATCGTGTCGCCTTTGTTGACGGGCACGGGATCGTTCATCCATTGCTGCCAGGCGCGCGCCAGCGGCGCGCAGCGCGCGGCTTGAACGGCGATGATGCGCGGCAGTCGGGCTATCATGTCGGCGTTACGCAATTCGCTGAAGCCGATGTGGCACCCCAACACCAGCGAGCCGTTACCGGCTGGGACGATCACGGCATCGGGCGCGCGGAAGCCCAGTTGTTCCCAGAGTTCGAAGGCCAGCGTTTTGACGCCGTGAATGAAATACGGCGAGCGGTTATGGCTGGCGTAAAAAATGTTTTGCGCGGCGTCGAGCGCGGCGGCGGAGGTGTCTTCCCGCGTTCCCGCGATTTTGGCGAGACGGGCGCCATAGAGGGCGATCTGCATCGCTTTACCGGCTGACGTTTGCGCAGGGACGAAGACATGAGCCTTGATACCGGCACGGGCGCAATACGCGGCAATGGAAGCGCCAGCGTTGCCGGAAGAGTCCTCGATGATCTCGGTGACGCCCCAACGCTTGAGTTGTGAAATCATCAGCGCACTGCCGCGATCTTTGAAAGAGCCGGTCGGCATCATGAAGTCGAGTTTGAAATGCGCATTTCCCCAGGGGCCGGCGAGCGGGAGAAGCGGCGTCAAACCTTCACCGAGACTGATGGCGTCGGCAACAGGAACGGGCAACGCTTCCGCATAACGCCACAAACCCGGCAACATGCTCGGAGTACGTTCCCGCAAAACAGCGAGGTCGAAGCGCGCCGAAAATTCCAGCCTCAGCGTGCCGCCGCAATCGCAGCGCCAGCGCGGCGTTTCGGTGGTATAAGAAACGGCGCAGTGTTCGCAGATGAGCATGGGGATTTTCCGGTGTTGCGGAAACAAAAAAGATTCAGCGTTTCAGCGCCAGCAAAAGCACACCGGCGCCGACCATCAAAATGCCCGTCCACTCGCGGACGGAAGGACGTTCATCGAGAAAGAAAAAGGCAAAGACGGCCACCAGAAGAACGCTGAGTTTATCGACCGGCGCGACTTTGGAAACGTCGCCGAGTTTGAGCGCGCGGAAATAGCAGACCCAGGAAGCGCCAGTCGCCAGTCCCGACAGCACCAGAAAGACCCAGGCGCGCGTCGGCAGTTCGTGCGGGAAACGCCATTTGCCGGCGAAATAAACAAACCCCGCCAGCACGACGAGAACCACAACAGTGCGAATCAGCGTCGCCAGATCGGAATCGATGTTCTCGACGCCCGCTTTAGCGAAAATGGCGGTCAGCGCCGCGAAAACGGCGGCCAACAAAGCCCAGAAAACCCAACTTGACGTTAACGACATGGCTGTCTCCAAGAGCGCGATACCGCTACATTAACGTGTTTTGAAGGCGGGGTACAGATACAGATGTCAGATGTCAGATGCCAAGAATCAGAACCGAACGTATAGGTCGCTGGTGAGCGCAGCGAACCGCGACGAGCTTGTCTTACGCGAAGCCGCGAAGGAACGAAGCTCTCTCCCCTTCACCATTTTACCCTCTCCCGCTTGCGGGAGAGGGGTTGGGGAGAGGGCGCTGCTGATCAGGGAATCTTGTTCAGGTTGATGGAACGCTTTGCTCCTTCGACATCGTATTCAAATTTCGCTGTCGTGGCCGACGTGAACGTCAACTTGGCGGTTCCTACTTTGGCTTCGTTGAAAGCGCTGTTGTTCCAGGGCATGGCGTGCCAGGGTGATCCTGTGTAGCGGTAAACGCTCGCTTCAAACGTATCATTCGCCGTCCAATCGCCGTAACCTTCGGCAGGCCCCTGGAAGAGGTACCAGGCGGCTTTACCGGAACTGTCGTAGGTGTACCAGGGAACGAAGATGTAACGCTGGTCAGAGAAACCCATCAGCACCGTTAGCCCCCAGCCCATTTCGTTGACATCTCTGATCCATTGTCCGTTGTAGTTACGGGTGGGGACGAATACAGGGGTAGTGTTCGAACCTGCTCCCGGGGTTGGATTCGAATCCCCCAGATACTGTCTGATGCTGTCGTAAACCAGATGGAGATTGAAATAACAACTGGCGTTGTTGCTACTTCCGGGCGGGAGGCCGACCTGCCAGCAGGCGGTGGGCGCGCTGCCCATCAAACCGCCTCGCAAGCGGTAGGAACCGTCCGACAAGGTGAACAGCCCGGAACCGCTGCTTCCGCTTTCAACGATGCCTTCCTCCCAACTGACCATAGACAAGCGGGATAAATCCAAGCCCGGAATATCGGATGTCTCAAAACGGGTGTTACAAGCAGCTCCCGCGCCATTGCCTGTGCTGACTTTTTTGGTGTCTCCTCGCGGGTGATGAATGCCGATGAAGGCGCCATCGGAAAAGTAGGTGGCGTCCCAGCCGGAAAAAAAAGCGCCTGCTGGAGGAGTGTTGTTGAGGCGAAGCAGCAACGTATCCGTGGACACTTGCTGATGCAGAAGTTGCGCCCCGCCGGGCAGTTGGCGGTAATCAGGGTTTTTCTGAAAGCTTCCGCAGTCGGCTGCGTCCTCGAACCAGTGCGTATTAAGCGTGTTCGCCACAGACTGGGTGTTGAGGCAGTGCGCCGCGCTCCAGAAATAAGGCGTCTGCGAGCTGCTGGCGTCGT
This sequence comes from Pseudomonadota bacterium, assembly GCA_009786085.1. GTDB lineage: Bacteria > Pseudomonadota > Gammaproteobacteria > Burkholderiales > Casimicrobiaceae > UBA931. Next base: position 3,858 of record WQTW01000143.1, read on the forward strand.
TCAGCAATGTCCCTGTGCAGGTATAAGTGCCTCCCCGATCTGTAAAGGTCATTCTGGCAACGGCTCTGGAGACATTTTGAAAAGCTGCACCAAGAGAACCGTATTTGCAGGCGACATCGACTTGACAATAGGCGGACACTTTGGTGACGAGGGCGCTGCTAAAACCCTCGCGCGCCGACGTGAAAAGATGCGAAGCGCCGTTCAGGCGAATTTTGACATCCTCTGTTTTGGCGGGCGAAGGCAGATAGATTTCAATGTTCTGGGTTTCACCTTCGGTGACCGGCGTCCAATACACTTTGTTGTCGTCGCGCAGCGCGTTGGCTTCTTTGCCGCTGATCACGCCGATGATTCTCTCCGGCGCTCCGGAACCGGAAAAACGCAACTCGGCAACGTCGGGCAATGCACGAAGCCGTAGCGCGACACGCATGGCTTTGGCTTCGGGAGAGGTGATCGCCAAACGCGCGACGTATCCGCCGCCGACGTTTTGCCAGTTCAAGGCAAAGGGCGCAACAGCGTTGATTTCCGTGTCGGCGTTGCGGTTGACGCCGATTTTGAGAGGTTTGATATCAAGACTGACATCTGGATCGGGGCTGTTTTCTTCCTGCAATGCTTTCAACGCTGACGCGGGCAGCGGCATGAAAGTGACGGCAGTGGCGTTGCGGATATTTGACGCGGCGCGCCAGGAAACAACTTCTTCGGCTTTGGTCGAGATGACCGGCGCACCATCGACGCGCATGATGTCTGAAGAAAGCGCGGTCGGCGCGAAGAGCGCCAGCGCCAGGGCAAACAATCCGGTTGCGCCGGAGCGAATCGAACAACGAGAAACGTTCACGATAATTCCCCTTCCTCTGAAACGCCATTAAATTGGAATGCGTAGAATAAAAGAAAGGCAAAAAAGAAACAAGATCAAACCTAAAAACCTCAGTTGACCGCTTGTGAATTTATGGAAAATCGCACGGTAGCTTGCTTTGGAGCCTTTTTGGGTATTCACCCATTGGGTGAGTGCGCT
>WQTW01000144.1 GCA_009786085.1 Pseudomonadota bacterium
CCTCAAACGCACGGTTTGTCCCTCCGGATCGCGGCTCTACCGTGATCGGATTGCTGGACATCAGGCTGCCGGTCGCGCTGATCGGCAAATCGAATGTGCCAACACTCCCGTGTGTCTTGCGGGAGAAGGCTCCCTGGAACACCACAGAGGAAGACGGATTCACCACCACCGTCGCCACACTGGAAGCCACCGAATCCGCTCCTGCCGCGCTCACCAGACAGTAGTAGTAATACGTGCCTGCCGTCAAACCCGTCGGGATCGTGAAGCTCGTGCCGGTCTCGCCGTTGATTGGCGAGCCGCCCGTGTTGCTGGCCGACGAATTGCTGTACCACTGATACGTCGGCGTCCCGTTTGGCGACACACTCGCCGCCACTGTCAGGCTGCCCGAGATGCTGCCCACCGTCACCGTCGTCGAAGTTGCCGGCTGCGTGTTGATGGTGATCGTCGCGGTTGCCGCTCCGGAGAAATGAACCTCTGCCGTCCCCGACATCAGATAGCCGCCCGTAATCGTTGCGGGATTGGTGGGGCTGCTGATCGTGTAGCCGCTCAACGCGAAGTCGATCACCTCCGTTCCGAAGCTCGTCATCACCGACAGGGTTTTCCCCGGCGAAACGTCGAGGCCGGCCATCAAATGAATCGGGCTTGCCGCATCAAAGGGCGCGGGCAGTGTCGCTGCGACGATGCCGTGCAAGGTCGATGGATTCGCTCTGAACAATACCGGTTCGCCGATCTCCACATCGCCCGTCCCGATCAACTGCCCTTCCGGCAACGCGACGAACACACTGCCTTCCGTGCCGGTGTATTCTGCGCCAGGGCCGATGTCCTGCGTTGTTCTGGTGGATCCGGTTACGATTCCCGCTTTCGCGGCCACCACAGTGCTTTCGCCGTAAATCAGAATATCGCCACTTGCGCCTCCTTCGAGGTTAAATAACCAAGAGCCATACTGACCGCCCCCACCGCCAATGCCTGCGCTGGCTCTTGCATTCGCGCCGGCGCCTGCGCCGCCGGTGGCCGTGACCGTGCCGCCGCTGATGGTGATCGTGCCGCCTGCGCCACCGTTGGCGCCGCCAATGCCTGCAGCGCGTTCGCCACCGATAGCGTTGACCTCGCCGCCGGTGATCGTGATCGTGCCGCCATCGCCGCCGCTGCCGAGGCCGCCGAAAAGGCCGCTGCCACCACCGATGCCTGCGGAAAAGTCGCCGCCAATGGCGTTGACTGTGCCACCAGTAATCTTGACCTCGAAGTCTTGGTTGCTGGAGACGCCACCAATGCCTGCACCTCTTTCGCCACCAGTAGCGTTGACCGTTCCGCCGGTGATCGTGATCGTGCTGCCGCTTATGTTGCTAAAAGAGACTCCGCCAATGCCTGCGCCGTATTGGCCGCCGGTAGCGTTGATCGTGCCGCCAGCGATCGTGATCGTGCCGGCATTACCGAGGATGCCGCTGCCGATGCCCGCGCCGTAGCCGCCGCCAGTGACGTTCAGAACACCCGTGTCATCGGTTTCGCCCTCAATGGTCAGTATCGCGTCGGCGGTCTGGATACCTGCGCTATAACTGCTTCCTTCCAGCGTGTTTTCTGAGCCGTCCGCCAAAATCAGCGTCACTTCTGCGCCCGCGCCCAGTAACAACGCACTGCCATCGCTGGTGATGGTGGCGTCCTGCAGCGTAATCGTCGCCTCTGCTCCGGCTTCAGCTTCAAGGCGACGCAGCCTGTTGGTGCTCTCTTCGATCACGAGCACATCCGCGCCATCCAGGATGGTGTAAACCTGCGTCTCGCTCGAAAAAGTCCAGCCGATGCCTCTTAGCGGCGGGTTACCGTTGCTCAAATCAATGGTGGCCGAGAGGTCGTAAACTTCCACGCCAAAGCTCGTGGTTCTCGTCTCGAGGCCATCGGTGAAAGAAACCTCGATGGTGTACTCTCCGAGGGCGCTCAAAACCGTGCCATCTGTGAGGTTGGTCGTAAATCCTGCCGCCGTTTTTGTGCTTCCATCCGTGTAGAAGGCCGTGATGCCAAGCCCCGCAAGCTCAAGCGGTTCATTGACAATGTAAGCCGTCTTGTCCGGCAACGTGTCAACAACAATAGCGGCCAGCGTCACCGCCGGGATGTCAACATCTATCGTCAGCGTTTCGCTCACGCCTTGTCGCGTCACGGTGACCGTGTACGGCCCTAAAGCAATCGCTGCGGGCGCCGACGGACTAGGCATGGCGCCTGTGTAAGCCACCTCCACACCCGTCGCGGTCGGGGTGACGCGGATGTCGGCATTCGCCGGCGATAGCGCCCCCACGGTAATCGCGCCTGTTGCGTTACCTGTCGCCGCCACGAACCGCGCCGCTGCGTCGGTGAGGGTGACTGAGGTCGGGTTGAGGCCGAAGGACAGCTCCGGAATGTTGACGTTGATCGTAAGCGTTTCGTTCACGAGTTGCCGCGTCACCGTTATCGTGTGCGGCCCTGAAGTAATCGCCCCAGGCGCTCCCTCATGGGGCAATGTGCCAATGTAAGCCACATCCACGCCTGTCGCGGTCGAGGTGACGCTGATGCCGGCATTCGGCGGGGTTAAGGTTCCCACAGTGATCGCGCCTGCCGCCTCACCTATCGCAGCCACAGGCCGCACCGTTGCATCGGTAAGCGTGACTGAGGCCGGGTTAAGACCGAAGTTCGGCGGTGGCCCCACCGTGACTGTGGCCGTTCCTCCATTCACGGAGTAGTAATTGGCCGCATTGGTAGGCACAAACATTATCTGGTCACTGTGGTTGCCTTGCGACAGCGGCGTAAACGTGCCGTTTGTCCACCGGAAAGCTCCCGGTACGCTTGTCGAACCGCCGCTCAGGCTGGACGCCGACAACGGCAATCCCAGAGAAATGCCGCTGCCCGCGGTCGGCCAGATTTGCACCACCGGAATAAACAGATTCCCCGTCCGCGCGCCGTTGATGTGGATCGTGCCGCCCATGCCGTGCGTGACTGCGCCGTGATTCGTCAGCGTTTTTCCGCTCGGTATCGTCAGGGTTTGGCCTGAACCAACTGTCAGCGTGTGGTTGGCTGGAATGGTGGCGCTGTCGGTCATGGTGACGCTTGGGCCGTAAAACGTGCCTGTATTGCCGACAAACAGGATACCGCCTGTAACGTTGTCGATCGTTGTGTACTGCATGTTATCGTTATAAAGACTGGATACGAATACGATTCCGCCGCCGGATTCATTGCTCATGGACAGGCTGGACGTTTCGAGGGAGGGGAGAGCATCCCAAGTAAACGCCCGATTCGCACCGAAACCAATACCCGCCCCGCCGCCACGGCCAGTGGCCGTAACAACGCCGCCACGGATTCTAACTTCTCTGCTTCCGCTTGCCGGGCCGCCACCGATACCCGCGCCGCCGCCATCGCCTCCGGTTGCTATTACCACGCCGCCAGTGATAGAGATCCCTCCTCCTAGGGGGGCGAGCATCGGGCTACCACCAACGGCGCCACTGCCTCCCGGGTTGCTGGTGGTAAGACCCTGGAAATGACCGCCGCCCCCAATGCCCGCAGCGGTACCGCCGCCGGTGGCGGTGACCGTGCCTCCGGAAATGAAGATCCAGCCAGCATAGCCATACGTGGGCACAAAGGTAGTAGGCACCGTAACGCCGCCACCAATGCCCGCGCCGCCATGATATTTGCGCCCCATCGCGCCGTTGCCCACGCCGCCGCCGATGGCGGTGACCGTGCCTCCGGCAATGACGATCGGATAGCCTGTATACCCTAGGCCAACAAAGGTATGCCCACCTGTGCCGCCGGCGCCGCCGCCGATGCCGGCAGCGCCGCCACCGCCTCTGGCGGTGACCGTGCCTCCGTTGATGATTGTCCCGCCACCATCGACTCCATCAGCGCCGCCGATGCCCGCGCCCCAAAGGCCGCCTGTAGCGTTCACCACACCGCTGTTTATCGTCACCCCTCGGTAGATGCCCGGATGACCTTCCGCTCCAAATGCGTTGAGTGTACCGCTGCCGCTAATTGTTATCGCAAATATAGGCCCTCCAAGCCCTGCGGCTTTGTTCTGTGCGCGAACGGTGTTTACCGTATTCGCCGCAAGGACAAGGCTCAGAGTTCCGCCGCTATTCACCGAAATCGGACGATGACCGCTGCCCGTTGTTGTAATGGACACGTTGCTGAGGGTGAGGGTTGCTGTGCCGTTTGTGACGATGCGCCGCGCCCCCGATGTGCTGCCTGTTACCGCGATATTCGCACCGTTGTTGAGGGTGAGGACATTGCTGCTAAAAGAGGTGTTAGCGCATGAACCACTGGCGCAAGACCCTGTTTGCAAATCGAACGTGCCAGTTTGCGCCATCGCAGGCAAGGCGAAGAACGACAGCGCAAAAGCGGCTGCGGTTAAAAATCCGGAAAGAAAACGTCGGAGAGAAAAAAGCGGAGAAGAACGCGAACGGGAAAGCGAAGTGCAAAGCGAAGAAAAATGACAGTTGCCATCAACATATGGGGGGGGGGTGCATATGTTGTTTGCGTGAAGCTCCGGGCGTGGTGTTCGGCAGGGTGGCAGACATGGCAGTTCCTTTCAAAAGCAGAGAGTAAAAAAGAAATTGAGTAAAAAACGTGCCTGTTATCTTACCGGAAATCGGCGGATTTTTGTGCAGGAATTTTTTTTTGTTTTGTTCCCGCCCCTTCAAGGGTTTGGGGGCGCTATCGGCGCATTTTGTCCGTAGGGGAGGCAACCTGCCTCCCGTCACCGTGCAAAATGCCCCCTCTCCCCCGCCCCCTCTCCCCTCGCGGGAGAGCGTGTAGCCTGGACAAGCCGCGAAGCGGCGCAGTCCGGGGATCAGGGATCAGAGCGTAGGGGCGCGATTTATCGCGCCCTGTTTGTTCTCACGCGGAGG
>WQTW01000145.1 GCA_009786085.1 Pseudomonadota bacterium
GGGGGGGGGGGGGGGGGGGGGGGGGGGGGGGCTTTTGGCTTCCCGGACGGCGCTTCGCTTGTCCGGGCTACGCACTACGGGAGGCAGGTTGCCTCCCCTACGAGCAGGGCGTGTCGATGGCAACGTAGGGACGGCAATCTGCCGCCCGCAAAAAACCCCCACCCACCTTCGGTGGGCGCCCCCGCAAACCCCCGTCGGCTTCGCCGACACCCCCTTTGGAAAGGGGGCGGGGCGGGGGCTTTTCTTCTCCGCGTCTCCGCGCTCCCGCGTGAATATCTCCCGGATTCCCGCGTTCGCGGGAATAACGAAACATGATGCCCCCCTCCTTCGCCGTTCTTGGCGCCGGCGCCTGGGGAACAGCGTTTGCGCTGCACCTGACCCGTCTGCCCCAGGCGCCACGGGTAACGCTATGGGAGTATAACGCGCAACAGGCGCACGCCTTGACGCGGGATCGCGTGAACACCCTCTTTCTTCCGGACATGCCCTTGCCGCCGGAACTGCGTATCACCGCGTCGCTCGAAGACGCCGTGCGCGAAGCCACGTTGCTGATAGCGGCAACGCCGGTCGCCGTCTTGCCGGAATTGCTTGAAAACTGTCGGCAAATCACAGGCGCAACAGCTTCTCCGCCCCCGTTCTTCTGGTTGAGCAAAGGCTTGCTCACCGACGGAGAACATGTGTTTCTGCCGCATCAGAAACTCGCGCCGCGCTGGTCGGCGCCGGTCGGCGTCATCTCCGGCCCCAGCTTCGCGCAGGAAGTCGCGCAGGGTTTTCCGGTGGCGCTGGTCGTCGCCGCCACTGAGCGCAACACCGCCGAACAAGTCGCCACGCAGATTCATGGCGACACCTTGCGCGCCTATGTCAACGACGATCTCCCCGGCGTCGAAACCGGCGGCGCCGTCAAAAACGTGCTGGCGATCGCCGCCGGCATTTGCGACGGACTGAAATTCGGCCACAACGCCCGCGCCACGCTCATCACGCGCGGACTGGCCGAAATGGCGCGACTGGCCGAGGCGCTCGGCGGACAGCGCACGACCATGATGGGGCTGGCCGGACTGGGCGACTTGGTGCTGACCTGCACTGGCGATTTGTCGCGCAACCGCCGCGTCGGGCTGATGCTCGCCGAAGGGCTGGCGCTGCCGGACATTCTGGCGCGGCTCGGTCATGTTGCCGAAGGCGTACCCGCCGCCCACGCCGTCGCCCGTCTGGCGCAACGACACGCGATCGAAATGCCGATCGCCACGACCGTTTCACAAATCCTCGACGGAACACTGGCCGTGGAAGCCGCCGTCAGGGCGCTGCTTGGGCGAGCGCCGAAGAAGGAGTTTTGCGGCATTTAGCGCCTTTCCTGCAAAAATTTCAGACAAGATACGCCTTTTCCTTTACTCAGCGTTACTCGCCGTGACGCTTCATCGCGTTGCGTTTGCTACACTGCCAACATATGCTTGGCGGTTTTCGCAAGGCGTCCTGAAACGTAGATCCCTTTCAGCGCTTTCAAAATTCAGGGAGGTGGCGTTAATGTCTTTCTCTATGAAAAAGGAGTTTGTAATGAAACAAAATCGGCTTCGTCCCTGTTTTTCCCTCTTTGTCGCAGCTTCTCTCGCTCTTGGCGCGATAGCTCCGGCGTATTCCCAATCGCCCATCGGCCCTTCCCCCTTGTCCCGCCTGTCCATTACGGGCATCTGGGCGGAAGACCCGACCCCGCAGGGAAGCAGTTGGGGCGTTAATTTCGCGCAAAGCGGCGATTTCATTTTTGCGACGCTCTACGTTTACGGCGAGGACGGCAAGCCAACCTGGTACACGGGAGAACTGCAACACGCTTATACTTTCGGTTCCAACTGCGGCTTCGGCAGTAGCGAGAATGCTTATTCCGGCCCCCTTTATCGGACGGCCGGCGGATCGGCCACCAACATGTTTACTCCTTCCGGCGCAACGACCACGGAAGCCGGCAAGGTCACGCTTCTGCTCAGCACGCCGACAACGGGACAGCTCTGCGTACAAATTGGCGACACGCTACTGACCAAAAACATCAAGCGGCTGACGTTGACCGCGCCGACGTTTGGCGCCACAGGACACTATCTCAGCACTGGAACGATCATGGTTCTTCCGCATCCGCTGTCGCCCTCTTATTTGCTCAAGGACATGCCACCTTTTTCTCTCGGGGTGCCGCCAGAAGGCGTTCCGACGACGGGAGAAGGCGTTTTAAGATTAACATTTGAGGACGTTGGCGCTTCCACAGGAAACATTGATACGCTTTACGGCGGCGTATGTATGATCTCTGGGAAACCCTCCGTTGAGGGTTCTTTCTATGTCATCAAAAACGCGGGTTACAGTTGCATAAAAGGCGGAGTGGTTTCGCGTAACACCACAGCGGATGTTTACCTTCGTTTCAACAAGAACGGAGGAATGGAAGGCTACTGGGTATCGAAAGCAGATGAGGCGCACGGCGGTTACCGTGATGAAGCCAGCTTCTCCGCAATTTATACGTCTCCGCCGATCACCGTTGACTGACCCAGGACTTCTCCTGCGACAACACCCTACAAAGGCGCTTCGGCGCCTTTGCCGTTTCAAAATACGCGATCACTGCGTCCAATCCTCAATAACAAGGTCGGGAACGCGCCGGAATTCGCGGGTGTTGTGGGTGACCAGTATCGCGCCGACGGACAGCGCATGACCGGCAATCGCGGCATCGTTGCCGCCGATGGGCGTACCGGCCGCCGCCAACGTTTTCTTGATGCCGACGGTGGCGTCAACCGCCGCTTTATCCCAGGGCAACACGGCGTCCAGACGTTTGACGAATTCATCCACCAGCCAACCGTGTTTCGGCGAAGCGTTCTTGCCTATGGCGCCGAAGCGCATTTCCGCATAAGTGATCGCCGACACCGCGATTTTGTGTTTTTGTGTCGAACGTTCGTGCAGCGTGTGCAACACGGCTATCGGCTGTTCACGCACGATGAACGAGCAGATGTTGGTGTCCAGAAGGTACCACTTCATAGCGAAAACCGGCCTTCTTCAATCACATCAGGCCGTTCGCTCAGAAAATCCGCGTCGGCCTTGCCGAGAACGCCGAACGATTCCCAGGACGGCTTGGCCGGACGCAGAATGATCGCGTCGCCCTCGCGCCGGATTTCCAACTCGGTCACGTCGCCGAAATCCATGTCCCGCGGCAGCCGGACAGCGCGGTTGCCGCCGTTTTTAAAGACTGAGATGGTGCGCATGGTCAGGCTCCTTTTTGTATATGCTCAAGCATATGCCTTCCTCTGCGGGGCGTCAACAGGCCATTTTTCTCACGCGAAGGCGTCTCCGCGTGAGGATGCTTTTCTGATCCCTGACCTCTGACTTCTGACTTCTGACTTCTGATATCTGATATCTGATATCTGCCCCTCACTGCGGCCCGGCGTAATGCGTTTCCAGTCCGCTGCCTCGGGTGAACGACCAGGTGCGGGTGATGTAGAGGATGTCCACTTCGCTGCGGATATCCGCCGGAAACGCGCCGTAGGGCGACGCCATTTCGACGATTTTGCGGGCGGCGGCATCGAGTATCCGGTGCCCCGAGCCTTTATCGACGGTGATGTCGTGAACGGAGCCGTCGCTGTTGATGGCGACGGTCATTCTCAAGCTGCCGTAGATCTGTTCGCGCCGCGCCGCTTCGGGGTAATTCATGTTGCCGACGCGCTCGACTTTGAGTCGCCAATCTTCGATATAGCGGGCGAAGCGGTATTCCTGCGCGCGCGAACCGACGAAATGTTTGCGTGGCCGCTTCTGGTAGGCTTCCATTTCTTTCTGGATTTGCGCTTCCAATTGCATCAGTTCCAGCGTCCGATCCATCAGCCGGGTGGCGTCGGGGCGGTCGGGCGTTTTCGGCGCGGTTTGTTCCGGTGGCGGCGTCTCTGCTTTGGGTGTTCGCTGTTGCGCCACCAGTTGTTGAACGGCTTTTTCCAGTTCTACCCGTTTCTCGACGGTTGCGTCGAGTTCGTTTTTCCGGTTTTCTTTCGGCAGTTTCGGCAGCGGCGTCTTGACGCGCCGGTCTTCGTCGGTGTTGCCGCCGCCATCGAGGTTGGCCTGCGCCAGCACTTCGGCTTTGGTCGGCTTTTCTTTGGTGGCGCTGTTGACCAGCACGACTTCCATGACTTGATGCTGGTTCCACTGACTGCGGATTTCGTTCGAAAAGTGAACCGTCATCCCCGCCGCATGGATCGCCACCGAGAAGCCCAGAATCTTCAGAAAAAGCTTGTTGGCAAGCAAACCCTCTATGCCCAAAGCCGCCTGCGTCGGCCAGACGCAATCCGGCAGTACGGGCGTACCGGGCGGCAAGCGGGGCGGCGAGGACGGTTGGACAGGTGAAGACGACACGAAATGCAAGACCGTAAGCAAGGAAAAAGCATTGTACATGCTTCGGGCGCGGCAGAGGTCAGGTATCAGAGGTCAGAGGTCAGGAATCAGAAAACCCCATTTCACGCGGAGGCGCGGAGAAAGAAAGCCCCCTTTTGAAAGGGGGTGCCCGCCGAAGGCGGGCGGGGGTTTGAAACCCTTCCCCCGCGCGGGGGAAGGCTGGGATGGGCGGGCGGGCGGGTAGAGATTTGCTCCGCGCCCCAAGATGTTGTAAACGAACCACATCGGCAGAAAGTTTTTTGTGAGAACCGTAAATAAATGTGAACTTTTTCCCAGGGGAGCACCCATTTTCCCAAGCGCCGTGCTAACGTGTGTGCGTGGCATGATCGTGCCTTGACCCCAAAAACCAAAGCAACGTTTCTGCCCTTCCCAAAATCCCTGAAACCGTTAATGGAGGCTTTATATGTTTACCCGGAAATGCCGCTGCAATAGTTTGCCCCCCCCCCCCCC
>WQTW01000146.1 GCA_009786085.1 Pseudomonadota bacterium
CGACGGGGTGGTCTCACGCGAAGCAGCAAAGAACGCAAAGAAAAAGCCGTCATCCCCACGAAAGAGGGTATAGGTCGTGGTGAGCGCAGCGAACCGCGACGTGTCGGTCTCTCGCGAAGACGCTGAGGCGCGGAGAAGGGAAGCCCCCGACTTGCCCCCTTTCCAAAGGGGGTGTCGGTGAAGCCGACGGGGGTTTGCGGGGGTGGCCGCCGAAGGCGGACGGGGGTTTGAAGCGCCTTCCCCCGCTTGCGGGGGCAGGCCCCGCGGGAATGACGGGGAGAGGGGAACGTTCTCCGCGTCTCCGCGTCTCCCCGTCTTCGCGTCTTCGCGTGAGACCGACTGGATTGCTTCGCTTCGCTCGCAATGACGCCAGAGGTCATAGCGCGGAGTCGCTCTTCGCGGCGGAGCAACCCCATCCCCACCCCAGCCCTCCCCTTGAAGGGGGGGGAGCTTTCTGATTCCTGACCTCTGACATCTGACCTCTGCCCCTGACATCTGATCCCTAATCCCTGATTCCTGATCCCTGAATCACATCGTCACCCGCCGCTGTTTTTTCAGCTTGGCGGCGACGCGCGAGCGTTTCAGGATCGACAAATAATCGACGAACACTTTGCCGCGCAGATGGTCGATTTCGTGTTGTATGCAAACCGCCAGAATGCCATCGGCGTTGAATTCGTAGCTCTGACCCTCTTCATTCATCGCGCGAACCGTGATGGTTTCGGCGCGCTTTATTTCATCGTAATAGCCCGGAACCGACAAGCAGCCTTCCTCGCCGTAGATTTCGCCGCGGCTCTCGATGATTTCCGGGTTGATCAGCACCAGAAGCGCGTCTTTGGTCTCGGAAATGTCGATTACGACGACTTGTTGGTGAAAATCCACCTGGGTGGCCGCCAGCCCGATACCGGGCGCGGCGTACATGGTTTCGGCCATATCACGGATTAACTGCCTGATTTCCGGCGTAATTTCGGCCACCGGACGGGCAACCGTCTTGAGCCGGGGGTCCGGATATTCAAGCACGGGAAGTAATGCCATACAACACTCCTCGAAAACATTGTAGATTTTGCATGCAAAATGCGTTGCAAGTCCTTATTTTGTGGTAGTTTATTCAGGAATCAACATTCGTGTTCCCGATGAGAGGGGATCTCATGATGCGCCAAAAGTCTACCACGGCCTCCAAGGCCTTTGTTCTGATCGCAGCAGTTTGTTTGAGCTGGAGTTCCATCGCGCAAACAACGGATGCCGATAAATTAACCGTTCGCAGTGACGCGCCGGATCGTTATACGGTTCAGAAAGGCGATACGCTCTGGGGTATCGCCGGAAAATATCTGGATAAACCGTGGCGCTGGCCTGAGATCTGGAACATGAATCGAGACCAGATCAAGAATCCGCATCGGATTTATCCGGGCGATGTGATCGTTTTGTTGCGAGGCGGCGCTTCCGGCGAACCTCGTTTGATGATCGAGAAGCTCTCGCCGACAGTGCGAGCGTCGCCGTTGCCGCATGCGGAGATTCCAAGCATTCCGCCGGGCGATATCGAGCCGTTCCTGACGCGCTCATTCATCGCTGACGCGGAAGGGCTTGCCGGCGCTGCCGAGATTGTCGAAGGTCGCGCGCGTTCGCGTATCTTGCAGGGAACCAACGATCTCGTCTATGTGATCGGTGTGACGCCCGATAAAGGCACACGCTGGAACATCTTCCGTCCGGGCAAACCGGTTCGTGACATCACTGGCAAAATGCTTGGCGTCGAGTATCGCTATCTCGGGACGACCGAAGTGGAACGGTTCGGCACACACAGCAACGAAGCGAGCACGCTGCGAATCCTGTCCGCGAATGAAGAAATCAGCGTCGGCGATCGACTGGTTCCCGTACCGAGTGAAGTGGTGGTGAACTATGCGCCGCATGCGCCGGATCGCACCGTCGAAGCCTTCATCGTTTCCTCGTTCCGCGGCGCTTCCGAAATGGGGCGCAACGAAATCGTCGTGATCGATCAGGGCGAAAAACAGGGCGTCGCTGTCGGTAATGTGCTGGCGGTGTATCGGCAAGTCAAACCGATTGTCGATCCGCGCCCGAACACCGCGCGCGAACAAGTCATTCGCGGTTTTGATAACACGACCTGGTATCAAAAACCGAACATGATCGAAGTACCCGATGAACGGATAGGATTGGTTTTTGTTTTCCGCGTGTTTGAAAACGCTTCGTATGCGATGACGCTCAACACGACCGATCCGGTCAACGTCGGCGACTTTGTGCGTAACCCGTAAGCGTGCGCAGTCCGTAAGCACACAATGACGGTCAACACCAACGACGCCACCCGCGCGCAAGCCTGGGTGGCGTTGGCATTATGGGGCTTGTCTGCGCCGGTTCTCGCGCGACTGTTGCGGGAATTCGGCACACCGGAAGCCGTCGCGGCGGCATCGCCGTCGGGACTTGCGCCGTTCGTGCCGAAAACAACCCTGGCGCGGCTGCAATCGCCCGATCCCGAACGGCTGGCCGCCGCTCAGACCTGGCTGGCCGAAGAAGGTCACCAACTCATCACCTGGGACGACCCCGATTATCCGCCGTCCCTGTTCGAACTGAACGACGCCCCGCCGGTGTTCTTCTTCGTTGGGCGGAGAGAAATACTCTCGCGTCCGGCGCTGGCGATTGTCGGCAGCCGCAACGCAACCCCGCAAGGACTGGACAACGCCCGCGCCTTTGCCGCCGCGCTCTCGCAAGCGGGCGTGACCATCATCTCCGGCATGGCGCTGGGCATCGACGCCGCCGCCCACGAAGGTGGGCTGACCGGCGTCGGCTCCAGTCTGGCCGTGATCGGCACCGGCCCCGACCGCGTCTATCCGGCGCGAAACCATGCGCTTGCGCACCGGCTTGCCGAAAAAGGCGGCATCCTCTCCGAATTCCTGCCGGGCACACCGCCGCTGCCTGCGAACTTTCCGCGTCGCAACCGGATCATCAGCGGCATCGCGCAAGGCGTACTCGTCATCGAAGCCACCTTGTCGTCGGGTTCGCTGATCACCGCGCGATTGGCGGGAGAGCAGGGACGCGAAGTGTTCGCCGTGCCCGGGTCGATCCACTCGCCGTTTTCCAAAGGCTGCCACAAACTGATCCGCGACGGCGCCAAACTCGTCGAAACCGCGCAAGACATCCTCGACGAACTGCCGGCGCTGCGGCAGGCATTGTCACCACCGTCGCCGACAACGCCCTCCGGCGCGGCGGCGCAAGACGGCGAAACCGTGAATGCTGACGACAACGCCAGCGGCCTGCTGGCGGCGCTCGGCCACGACCCCGTCGATCTCGACACCCTGGTCACCCGCACCGGCCACAGCGCCGACACCTTGCAGGCAGAACTGATCATGCTGGAACTGCAAGGGCGCGTCGCGGCACTGCCCGGCGGGCGCTGGCAGGTCAGATGATCAGGAATCAGAGGTCAGAGGTCAGGTATCAGAGGGCAGAGGGCAGAGGACAGAGGACAGAGGACAGAGGACAGAGGACAGAGGACAGAGGACAGAGGGCGGGGCGTAGGGGCGCGATTTATCGCGCCCTGTTTGTTCTCACGCGGAGGCGCGGAGAAAAATGTCCCCTCTCCCGCTTGCGGGAGAGGGGTAGGGGAGAGGGTGAATAAAAAGGGCAGGTTTCAAACCCGCCCTTTTGTTTTTTAACCACGAAAAACACGAACGGCACGAAAACCCCTTCCCCCGCTTGCGGGGGAAGGCGGGGATGGGGGCGTAGGTTGGACAAGCTGCGAAGCGGCGCAGTCCAACAACCCAACCAGCGACGCTTCGCGCCGGAGAGAGGATTCCCGGTCCTGCGACTTCGCGCAGGATGACGCGCTTCGGTTGTCCAGGCTACACGGTGGATGGCGCCGCTGCGCGGCTTATCCACCCTACGAGATTTGACGTCGCCGCCAGAACGCCATTCCGCCCAACGCCAATGCCAGCAGCGTCAGACTCACCGGATTCAGCACGGGCACCGAGGCCGTTGAAATGTTGAACGGGGTGGCGACGGGGGTGACTGTGAGGCTGTGCAGGCCGCGAACCCAGGTTTGATTGGAGGCGCTCCAGCCAAGTCTCAGTTCGGTGGTGTTGTTGAGCGTGCAAGGAATCAACTGTCGCGCTAACTCTGCTTCGCTTGGACTATTGGTCACCCCTTCGTACCATAAGGTTGGCAAGTTCGTGGGGCCGCCGGGGATGTCTGCGTGCGTTCCTGTTGGATCGAATCTGATACCTATAATACTAGTCGGCACAGCCGACAGGTCGCAGACCGTTCCTGCGGGCAACACCACACCTTCTCTCCGGTCCTCGAGCGCACCGGCGATCGTGCTCCAGCCACCATTAAGATTGGTGATTTGGAACGACAGATTGACCGGAACGGAGAACGTCCATACCTGATCGCCCCAGGAAGGCTGCCAATTGTAAAAACGAACAGCTCTGGCAGGCCAACTCTCTACGCCCGACAGGTCAGCGGGAGGGGGGTCGTGACGAACCTCCCAAGCCACGCCATTAGACAGCGTGCCAGTCACAGTGGTCGATTGATCCGGCAGAACGCCAATCGTGGAAAAAGGCATATTGACCGGCGCCGCGTTTGCCGTGAGCGGCGCCAGCAGACCCAGCATCAGCGCGGCGACAAAGGCGGGAAGAAAACGACGGAAGGGAGAGAGAAAATGCCGAGCGGCAGAAAAAGATGTGGTTGGGTGAGTTATAGTAAGTAAGTGAGCACTAACTACGGGGGGGGGGGGGCAAATTATTGCTTCTGCATTTCTGGGAAAACATACAAAGCCTCCATT
>WQTW01000147.1 GCA_009786085.1 Pseudomonadota bacterium
CCCACAAGCACGAGGTCATTCCGTGCCACCTTTGCGTATTTCAAAAAGCGCCGCAGGCGCGTCACGTGAGTAACCGTCGGTGGAGCGCGAACGCAGTGAGCACGAAACCGGCGGAGAGTGTCCGTAACGAATCCTCAGCCCTGCAAGGGCTGAACAACAGCCTTTATTCAGCCCTTGCAAGGCTGAATGCGTGGAGTTCGCTTTCCGCCGGTTCCGTTCGCTACGCTCACTCCACCGACGGTTACTCATATCACGCCCCTGCGGGGCTACTCTCCATAAACGCGAAGAGAAGGGCTTTTTGTCAGCAACAAGGCACAGCAGGCAATGACTTTGTACTTGTGGACAAACCTCAGCCCGCAAGGGGGGAGCTTTGTTCCTTCGCGGCTTCGCGTGAGACAAAACAGGGCGCGATAAATCGCGCCCCTACGTTCTGATCCCTGATCCCTGATCCCTGATCCCTGATTCCTGACCTCTGACCTCTGATAACCCCATCCCCACCCCAACCCTCCCCTTGAAGGGGAGGGCTTCAACGCGCCCTCTCCCGCAAGGGGGAAGGGGTTTACGTTTTCGTGTCTTTCGTGTTTTTCGTGGTTAACGGTTTTGCTTTTCTAACCCCGATTCAATTTCTCGATCAGCGTTTTGACTTTGTCCGGCTCTTCGGTGCGCACGATTCGCGCCACCGCTTTTTGCAGTGCGCCGACGTCGGCATTCAGCACCCGCTCCTTGATCGCCAGCAGTCCCGCCGACGGCATCGAGAATTGCCGCAGTCCCAAACCCAGAAGCAGCCAGGTCATCGCCGGGTCGTCGGCCATTTCGCCGCACAGGGAAATCGGCACTTTCGCCTGATGGGCGCGTTTCAAAATGTGCGCCAGCAGGCGCAGCATCGCCGGGTGTGTCGAATTGTACAGATGCGATACGGCTTCATCGGTGCGATCCACGGCCAGCAGGTATTGCGTCAAATCGTTGGTGCCGATGGATAAAAAATCGAGTTGCCGCAAGAACGGCCCCAACGCCAACGCCGCCGACGGCACTTCGATCATCGCGCCGATTTCCAGCGCGCGATCAAACGCCATGCCTTCTTCGTCGAGCCGGTGTTTGGCTTCTTCGATCGCCGCCAGCAGGGGACGGATCTCGTCGCTGCCGCTCAACATCGGCACCAGCAGTTTGATTTTGCCGTACGCCGAAGCGCGCAGAACGGCGCGCAACTGGGTCATGAACAACGGTTGTTCCGCAAAGCACAGGCGGATGGCGCGCAAGCCCATCGCCGGATTCGGCGCGACCCGCGCCAGGCTGTCGATGCCGCCTCTCATTTTGTCGGCGCCGAGGTCGAGGGTGCGCAAGGTGACGGGTTGCCCTTCCATGCCTTCGACGACGTGACGATAAGCCTCGAATTGCGTTTCTTCGTCGGGCAAGGCGTCCTGATTGAGATAAAGAAATTCGCTGCGGAACAGCCCGATTCCCTGCGCGCCGGACGCGCGCACTTTGTCGAGATCGCCGGGAACTTCGATGTTCGCCAGCAAGCTCACTTCTACGCCGTCGCGCGTGAGCGGACGCCGCCACTTCAACGCTTTCAGCGATTCCCGATGCGCCTCCTGCGCTTTTTGCAGTTTGCGGTATTCGGAGAGGATGGCGTGGTCGGGATTGACCAGCACGGTTCCGCGCGCGCTATCGACGATCACCATTTCGCCGTCGCGCAGCAACTGCCGCGCGTGGCGTGTGCCGACCAGCGCCGGTACGCCAAGACCGCGCGCGGCAATCGCGGTGTGCGATGTCGCGCCGCCGAGGTCGGTGATGAACGCGGCGAAATGGCGATGTTTGAATTGCAGCAGATCCGCCGGTGACAAATCGTGCGCGACCAGAATCGTGTGCGTTTCGTCGTCGTTTTTCGGCAGCATGCCGGGGCGTCCCATCAAGCGCTTCAGAATGCGCTCGACGACTTGCATCACGTCGAATTTGCGCTCGCGCAGATAAGGGTCTTCGATTTGTTCGAACTGCGCGACCCAGGTGCCCATTTGCTGCACCAGCGCCCATTCGGCGTTGCAGCCGTGTTCGGCGATGTACGCCCTGACGTTTTCGGCAAGGATTTCATCGTTGAGCAGGGTTTCGTGCACCTCGATGAACGCTTCTATTTCTTCGACGCGCTCATCTGCCGCCATTTCCGCGCGCAATACTTTCAGTTCGTAGCGGACTTCCTGAACCGCGCGTTCCAACCGGTGCAACTCTGCCGATATCTGATCCGGTTCAATCGCGTAATGAGAAACTTCGAGCGTTGCATGAGAGACAAGGCGCACGCGCCCGATCGCAACGCCGTGTGAAATGCCGATGCCGTGCAGTGAAAAACAGAAGGTCATCCGGCGTCACCCGAAGTGTGCGTTGAAAGCCTCATTCGCCCTCACCGAAACAGTCATTGATCAGCGCTTCCAGCTTTTCCATCGCTTCGCTTTCTTTTTCGCCGTCGGTTTCCAGCATCACTTTGGCGCCCTGACCGGCCGCCAGCATCATCACGCCCATGATGCTTTTGGCGTTGACGCGCCGACCGCTGCGCTCCATGAAAATATCGCAGGGATAACGCGAAGCCAGTTGCGTCAACTTGGCCGATGCGCGGGCATGCAATCCCAGCTTGTTCAGAATCGTGGCTTCACGGCGCAGCATCGCAAGTATCGCTTTCTTCTTTAGGGTTTTCTTTCTCGCACATCACGCCCTGATGTCCGCCGGACAAGGCTTTTTCCAGCGCGATTTCCAGCCCGTCCTCGCGGTAGGTCAGCGCCCGCACGAGCATCGGCACACTGGCGCCGCACACCAGCGCCACCCGTTGCGGTTCCACGGATCGCTGCGCCACGCGGAAAGGCGTCGCGCCGCAAATGTCGGTAAAAATCAGCACGCCGGCGCCCTGATCGAGCGCCTTCACCTGCGCGCTCACTTGCGCGGAAAGGGTTTCGGCATCGTCGGAGAGCATCACCGACAACGCCGCGCAGTGCGCCGGACGTTCTCCCATGACATGCGCCAACACCTCCAGAAACGCTTCTGCCAGAGGCGCATGCATCAACAACAGGATGCCGACTTCCGTCGGTTTTTTTTCTTCGGGAGACCTCATGCGACTATGGTAACTCAGCAAGCGTCGCTTGGACAAGCGAAGCGACATGCGAAGCGACATGCGAAGCAACATGCGAAGCGACATCCGGGAAGCAAAAGGCATAACTTAACCGCAAAGAGCGTGTAGCCCGGATAAGCGAAGCGCCATCCGGGGATCAAAAAATATTATCTGACCGCAAAGAGCGTGTAGCCCGGATAAGCGAAGCGCCATCCGGGGATCAAAAAATATTATTTAACCGCAAAGAACGCAAAGAAACGCATAGAACGCAGGTGGCGTCATTGCGAGCGAAGCGAAGCAATCCAGAAAATGTGTGCAACGGGAAAACGCTGGATTGCTTCGCTTCGCTCGCAATGACGCATTTCTGATCCCTGATCCCTGATCCCTGATCCCTGACCTCTGATTCCTGATTCTTTGCGATTCATTGAATGATTTCTTCCAACCGATCCGCCACCAGGTTCGCGACATCAAAGTTGGCCTGTTCGGCGATATTGACGAAGCAAGTCGGGCTGGTCACATTCACCTCCGTCAGAAAACCGCCGATGATGTCGAGCCCG
Organism: Pseudomonadota bacterium; assembly: GCA_009786085.1. Taxonomy (GTDB): domain Bacteria; phylum Pseudomonadota; class Gammaproteobacteria; order Burkholderiales; family Casimicrobiaceae; genus UBA931. The sequence goes on from WQTW01000147.1 coordinate 3,649, forward strand.
ACGATCAGCAATCCCTGTTCCCATAACGGCGACGCCAGCGCCTCGGCGATGTCGGTTTCCCGCTCGGTCAACGGCATCACCAGGGCTTTGCCGCCCGCCGCCAGATTGCCGCGCGTCTCTCCCGCTTTCGGAATGCGCGCCACGGCAAACGGCACGACCTTGCCGCCGATGATCAGCACCCGTTTGTCGCCCTCGCTGATCGCCGGAATGAAGCGCTGCGCCATCACCGAACGCGCACCGAAATCGTTCAGCACCTCGATGATCACGTTGCGATTGGGATCGTCGGCGCGCACCCGAAACACCGACGTGCCGCCCATCCCGTCGAGCGGCTTCAAAATCGTATCGCAGTGTTCGTCGATGAACGCCTGCAAGACTTCCGGCTGCCGCGACACCAGCGTCGGTGTGATGAATTGCGGGAATCGCAGAATCGCAGCCTTCTCATTGAAATCGCGGATACGTTGCGGCTTGTTGAACACCGCCACACCGGCGCGTTCGGCGATCTCCAGCACATAGGTGGCGACCACATACTCCATGTCGAACGGCGGATCCTTGCGCATCATCACCACATCGAACGCCGTCAACGGCATTTTCGCCGGCGAGTCCTCGCGGCGCCAGCGCGTATTGTCATCGGACACGATGATCTTCCGCGCGACAGCAAACGCCATAGCCGCCGCCTCGCTTCCCGTTTCGTTGCCGACGGCGAACAATTCACCGATCTCACAAGCGTACAACCCGTGTCCGCGCCTTTGCAGCGCCCGCATCATCGCAACGCTGGAATCCTTGTGCGCCTTGAGCTTGGCCAGCGGGTCGAGAATGAAAAGAAGGTTCATGCGTACACCTTTTTGGGGGTTTTACATAAGCGCATTTTAACCGCAAAGAACGCATAGAGCGCAAAGAAAAAAAACCTCACGCAAAGGCGCATAGGTCGTGGTGAGCGGCCTTTAGCCGCGAGCGAAGCGTGGCGGGAACCGCGACGTTTTGACCTCACGCGAAGCCGCAATCAGGAATCAGAGGTCAGAGGTCAGGAATCAGAACGTAGGGGCGCGATTTATCGCGCCCTGTTTTGCCTCACGCGAAGGCGCGAAGCCGCGAAGAAAAACTTTTTAACCACGAAAAACACGA
>WQTW01000148.1 GCA_009786085.1 Pseudomonadota bacterium
AGCGAACGCGGAACCGGCGGAGACAGACAGCACCATCGTCCAGCCCTGCAAGGGCTGAACAGACATTATTCAGCCCTTGCAGGGCTGGGGGAGTGTTGGATTCGCTTTCCGCTGGTTTCGCTCGCGATGCTCGCTCCACCGACGGTTACTCATCACGCCCCTTCGGGGCGACTCCCATACTTGTGTAGATACCTATGCCTTGAAGGGGCGGGAACAAAACGGCGCAACGCGAAAGTGTGCGATTACTTACTCGATTTCGGCTTTTTCACTTGTTCGAGCATCTTGAAAACGCCTTTCGGGGCGCCGATGAACATGCGTTTGAAGGTTTTGCCGAGGCAGCGGCGTTCGATGGTGTTGCGGCGGGTACGGGTACGTTCAGCCATGATGGTTCCTTTTTCAATCAATTCAAAGTGTTGGTTAAAAATAATACAGCAAAAGTTGTTAAAAATTCCGTTATCTGCGTCGGGGGTCGCTATATAGCCCCGACATCAGGCATTAGAAGTCAGAGAAAAGCCCCTCTCCCGACCCCCGATCAAAATCACTTCGGGGGCAGGCTCTTCGGCCACCCGCTTCCGCGAGGGGAGGGTTGAATTCTGCGCCCTGCAGCTCCGCGCAGAATCGCGGGGTCTGATACCTGATTCCTGACCTCTGATACCTGACAAACCCCATCCCCACCCTAACCCTCCCCTTGAAGGGGAGGGAACCGTCCGCCCCCCTCCCCAACCCTCCCCCGCAAGCGGGGGAGGGGGAGATAAGTAATTCAACTCCAGCCCCCTTTTCAAAGGGGGTGTCGGCGAAGCCGACGGGGGTTTGTCCTCTTCCCTCTCCTGCAAGCGAGTGAGGGGTCAGGTGGTCAGGGCGGGTTTGAANCCCGCCCCTACGTTTCTCGCCTTCCAAAAACAATAATCAAATCAATCGCTTACAAAAAGCAACGCCCAAACCGTCAGCCCTTGAGTCCAGCGGCTTCGCGCAATAACGGCGCTTTATCGGTGTGCTCCCAGGTGAATTCCGGTTCGTCGCGGCCAAAGTGACCATATGCGGCAGTTTTTGCGTAAATTGGGCGTAACAATTGTAACATTTTAGTGATGCCCTTTGGCCGCAGGTCGAAATGGGCGTTGACCAACGCCGCGATCTTCGCGTCGTCGATGACGCCGGTGCCTTCGGTGTGGACGGTCACGTTGATGGGACGAGCGACGCCGATGGCGTAGGAAAGCTGCACCTGACACTTCCGCGCCAGTCCGGCGGCGACGATGTTTTTGGCGACGTAGCGCGCCGCGTAAGCCGCCGAGCGATCCACTTTGGACGGATCCTTGCCGGAGAACGCGCCACCACCGTGCGGCGCAGCGCCGCCGTAGGTGTCAACGATGATTTTCCGGCCGGTCAGTCCGGCGTCGCCGTGCGGGCCGCCGATTTCGAAGCGCCCGGTCGGGTTGACCAGAAAGCGTGTGCCTTTGAGCATCTCGACCGGCAACACCGGCTTGATGATTTCTTCGATCACCGCCTCGGCCAGTTCTTTCTGCTTGTCGTTCATCTCGGGATGGTGCTGGGTCGAGAGTACGACGGTATCAATCGACACCGGCCGGCCATCGCGATAGCGAGCGGTCACTTGCGATTTGGCGTCGGGGCGCAGCCAGGGCAACCGCCCATCGCGCCGCATGTCGGCCTGGCGCTGCACCAGCCGATGCGCGTAATAGATCGGGAATGGCATCAACGTCGGCGTTTCGTCGCATGCGTAGCCAAACATCATTCCCTGGTCACCGGCGCCCTGGTCGAGCGCTTCGTCGGACGCCTGGTCAACGCCCTGCGCGATGTCGGGCGATTGCTGGCCGTAGCACACCATCACGGCGCAACCGTCGGCGTCGAAGCGCAGCACCGGATCGTTGTAGCCGATCCGGCGGATCGTCGAGCGGGCGACTTTCGCGTAGTCAACTTGGGCGCTGGTCGTAATCTCGCCGGTCATCACCACCAGACCGGTGGAAACCAGCGTTTCCGCGGCCACCCGCGCCCGCGGGTCTTGCGCCAGAATGGCGTCGAGTACGGCGTCCGAAATCTGGTCGGCCACCTTGTCCGGGTGACCTTCCGAAACCGACTCCGACGTGAAAAGAAAATCGTTCATCATGACCTCTGTTGCTGTCAGGGATCAGAGGTCAGGAATCAGGTATCAGATAAATACCCGCCGTCTGACCTCTGGCCAACATCAAAGCGTGTCATTGTAGCAAATTCCCGGCTTTTCCCTTAGGCTTTCGTTTTGGTCGCTGTTTTTCACTTCGTTCATGGCTGTTCCGTTCAATCACATGATGCTTTTTTGCGGTTTAACCACCCTCTCCCCCACCCCTCTCCCGCAAGCGGGAGAGGGGAATCCTTTCGCCACTTTGCGCGTTCTTTTCCCCTCTCCCGCGTTGCGGGAGAGGGTGGCCGAAGAGCCTGCCCCCGAAGTGATTTTGATCGTGGGGCGGGAGAGGGCTTATTGTTTATGGCGAGCTATATGATCGTTCTTCCGCCCTCTTCATCTGCCGCCTCTGCCGCATCTGCGTCCATCGCGCCCGCGTCCGACGCCACACTGAAACGCGCCGCTGCGTTGCTGCGCGCCGGTGAACTCGTCGCTTTCCCGACGGAAACGGTTTACGGCCTCGGCGCCGACGCCAACAATCCCATCGCCGTCGCCAAAATCTTCGCCGCCAAAGGGCGACCTGCCGATCATCCGGTGATCGTTCACGTCGCCAGCGCCGAGGACGCCGCATTCTGGGCGCGCGACATTCCCGACCTTGCCCAAAAACTCTTCGCCCGCTTCTGCCCCGGCCCGTTGACGCTGATCCTGCCGCGCGCCGCGCACGTCAGCGACGCCATCACCGGCGGCCAAGACAGCATCGGCATTCGCATGCCGTCGCATCCGGTCGCACGACGCTTGCTGCAAGCGTTCGCCGCGCAGGGTGGGCGCGGACTCGCCGCACCGTCGGCCAACCGCTTCGGCCATGTTTCTCCGACCACCGCGCAGCACGTCGCCGATGATTTGCAAGATCGCGTCGCGTTGATCGTCGATGGCGGTTCCTGCGAACACGGCATCGAGAGCACCATCATTTCGCTCACCGGCGACGCACCGTTGCTGCTGCGCCCCGGCTCACTGCCGCTGACGGCGCTCGAAGCAACGCTGGGCGCTCCGCTGCAACGTCTCGACCGCAACGCCATTGCCGCGCCGCGCGCGTCAGGAACGCTGGCGTCCCATTATGCGCCGCGCACACCGGCGGAACTCATCGCCGCCGAAGCGTTGGAGGCCGTTTCCCGCCGCTATCACCAGGAGGGCAAGCGCGTGGCGGCGTTGTTGCGCACCGTTCCCGCGCTCGAACACGCCGCGCACACCACCGTTGCGCCGGTCAGCCTCTCGGGTTACGCGCACGCGCTCTACGCGGCGTTGCGCGCGCTGGACGCGCACGGCGACGATGTTTTGTTGATTGAAGATGTCCCGACAAGCACCGAATGGTTGGCAGTGCGCGATCGCTTGTTACGCGCGACGACCTGAACACGTTAACCGCAAAGAACGCAAAGAAAAGCGTTGAACCACGAAAAGCACGAAGGCCACGAAAGCTGTCATTCTGCGCGGGGTCATAGGTCGCTGGTGAGCGGCCTTTAGCCGCGAGCGAAGCGTGGCGGGAACCGCGACGTTTTTGCCCCACGCGAAGGCGCGAAGAATATTTTCCCTCTCTCCTTGCGGGAGAGGGTGCCCCGAAGGGGCGGGAGAGAGGTAAATGAAACGCAATTTTTCACCCCTCTCCCCCAGCCCCTCTCCCGCAAGGGGAGAGGGGAGATTCGTTCCTTCGCGGCTTCGCGTGAGGTTATTCCCGGATGGCGCTTCGCTTATCCGGGCTACGCTTGCTGCCCCCGAAATGATTTTGATCGGGGGCCGGGAGAGAGGTAAATGAAACGCAATTTTTCACCCCTCTCCCCCGACCCCTCTCCCGCAAGGGGAGAGGGGAGATTCGTTCCTTCGCAACTCCGCGTGATAACAAACAGGGCGCGATAAATCGCGCCCCTACGCACGGTGGGTACGCTACGCTTTGCCCACCCTAACCACAAATCGCAAACCCATCACTGAATAGTTCTCTCGTAGCGATGCGGCACTGTCGCAACGTAACTCGCCCAGACCCGACCCAAAGAACCGCCGTCCACGCCCGCGTTGTTGTACAGCGTGGCAGAAAAGCCGACGACCGGCAAGCCGGTAAACGTCCTGCCGGAAGGTTCGTCGGCGGTCAGTGTGTGGTTACCACGCATTGAACTGGTCATATTGGTCACACGCTCAATGTCTATCTGCGCCCAGCCCGCCTCAAACGGGCCTACGGGTATTGAGCACGGAATCGCCGAATGAAACACCGAGGGACCACCTTTATAACCAAACTGAAAAACATTGGTTGCCCAAGACAGGACGGGCATAACGCGAGGCGGCGACACACAGAAGCTAGCACCGGAGGTCGGACGCCTCTCCTCACGGTCATAATATTTCACATCAATATCATCAACCGCCCCGCCTCTCCGAAACTCTCTCTGAAACAATTTGCGCGGTTTGAACTTCCCCCGAAATTTCGTCCACCAAGTCGTGGTGGGTTAATCTATACGACATGGAAGGAGAGATGCAATGAGAATACCGAGGAAGGAATACACG
>WQTW01000149.1 GCA_009786085.1 Pseudomonadota bacterium
ACCCAAGTATGGGAGTAGCCCCGAAGGGGCTTAATATGAGTAACCGTCGGTGGAGCGAGCATCGCGAGCGAAACCGGCGGAAAGCGAACATCCAACACTCCTCCAGCCCTGCAAGGGCTGAACAGATATTATTCAGCCCTTGCAGGGCTGGACGATGGTGCTGTCTGTCTCCGCCGGTTCCGCGCTCACTGCGTTCGCGCTCCACCGACGGTTACTCATGTTGCGCGCCTGCGGCGCTGCTTGGAATGTGAGAGAAAAGCAGAGCACATGGCATCAGAGACCATGACGCAGCACTTGTGTAAATACCTATGCCCTCAAGAGAAAGGGGCTCCGTTCCTTCGCGCCTTCGCGTGAGATATCCAGCCACATAACCCTCTCATATTTCAAAAGAGCCTTCAAAAAGCTGCTCACTTAGCTCTCTACGCGGTAAATTTCTGGCTATTCGTGTCGCGACCACGACGCTTTTCGACATAACGCTTCCAGAAGTGGTAACGCTGGGCGTAGGGATCGTCTGTATAAGATCGGCAAATCTTATCGACTTTATCCAACAATGCGTGATCCTCCAGAATCGCACGGCGAAGTTGCGCCCAGTCGTCCCAACGACCTCGTGCAATTACGTCGTCAATGGCGGCCAGCGTAAACCGCTCGTGATTAAGGTGGCGATGGATCATGGCTTTCAAAGTGTGCCTGCATTTTCTCACCTTCTACCCCCAGGAACAAACGCGCCAGGCTTGGTCAATCCCTAAAGTCAAACCAAAAACCGGCGGTCATTTTCTCTTGGGGCACAAATCGCGGCAGCAACGAAGCCGCAACAAACCGGCAGCATGGCCGTTTATCGTTACCATCGGCGACAAGGCGCAGACGAACACGCTAAACCATTGATTCTCAACAACAAACACAGTGAAACTTTTTGGTCGTCAGCGCATTTTCTCTGTCGGGAAGCCTACTTAGCGCGGTATTCGACAAGATACGCACAAACTTATCCACAGAGTTTGGGGATATCGGTTTCGTTGCCCGGTGGGGAAAAGTGCGCGGCGGTCTTCGGGAAGCCCGAAATCCGTCGATGGTTTAGAATGGTTCTTTTTTGCGACATCGCGTTCAAGAATCGCCTCTTATGACCGACAAAACCGCTTCTTCTACACCGCCGACGAAAGAACCCCCGGCGCCGCATTTTTTGCGCACCATCATTGCCGAAGACCTCCGAAGCGGCAAGCACGGCGGTCGGGTTGTCACCCGTTTTCCGCCCGAGCCGAATGGCTACCTGCATTACGGTCACGCCAAGTCGATCATTATCAATTTCGGGCTGGCTGCCGAGAACGGCGGGCGCTGCCATTTGCGTTTCGACGACACCAACCCGCTCAAGGAAGATGTCGAATTTGAAGATTCGATTTGCGACGCCGTGCGCTGGCTGGGCTACGACTGGGACGAGCATCGCTACCACGCCTCCGATTATTACGGCGACCTCTACCGTTTCGCCGAATGGTTCATCGAGCAGGGCTTGGCCTACATCGACGGCCAAAGCGCCGAGGAAATGCGGGCGACGCGCGGCACGCTGACCGAACCGGGACGCGAAAGTCCCGATCGTCAACGACCGGCGGCGGAAAGTCTGACGCTGTTCCGCCGAATGAAAGCGGGCGAATTTCCCGACGGTCAGTACGTGCTGCGTCTGAAAATCGACATGGCCAGCCCCAACCTCAACATGCGCGATCCGGCGATTTACCGGATTCGCCATGCGTCGCACCACCGCACCGGCGACACCTGGTGCGTTTACCCGCTCTACGATTACGCCCACTGCATCTCCGACGCGCTGGAACGCATCACGCACTCGATTTGTACGCTGGAGTTTCAGGATCATCGCCCGTTGTACGACTGGGTGAACGAGAAACTCGCCGACGGCGGATTGCTCGAGCGTCCGCTGCCGAGGCAGTACGAATTCGCGCGGCTCAACCTGACCTATGTCGTGCTGTCGAAGCGTAAACTGATCGAACTGGTGAACAAAGGTTTTGTTGACGGCTGGGACGATCCGCGCATGCCGACACTGGTCGGCGCACGACGGCGCGGGTTCACGCCCGACGGATTCCGGTTGTTGATCGAACGCACCGGCGTGTCGAAGAACGACACCTGGCTCGACATGAGCCTGCTCGAAAACGCCATGCGCGACGATTTGAACGAAATCGCCGAACGTCGCGTCGCCATTCTCGACCCGCTGAAACTCATCATCGACAATTACCCGGAAGATCAAAGCGAAGAATGCTTCGCGCCGAACCATCCGCAAAAACCGGAGCTTGGCAAACGCTCGCTGCCGTTCACGCGCGAACTGTGGATCGAGCGCGACGACTTCATGGAGATGCCTCCGAAAGGCTACTTTCGACTGTCGCCGGGCAAAGAAGTGCGTCTGCGTTACGGCTACATCGTACAATGCACCGGCCTGGACAAAGACGCGGCGGGAAACATCGTCGCCATTCACGCGACCTACGACCCCGACACCAAGAGCGGCACCGCAGGCGCGGAAACGCGCAAAGTCAAAGGCAACATTCATTGGCTGTCGGCGGCGCACGCGAAAACCGCCGAGATACGCCTCTACGACCGACTGTTCGCCGTACCGTTCCCCGGCGCTCGCAACCCGATGGGGGATGCGGCTTCCATAGGTTGTGGTGAGCCTGCGAACCACAACTCCGTCGCACACCATTCGATGAGCGATGCGGCTCCCGGGAGCGCAAACGTAGAGGGGAGCGCGGACGTAGAAGGGAGCGCGGGCGTCCCGCCCGCAACACTGGAAGCCGCGGAAGAACGCAACTACCTCGACGACCTCAACCCGAACTCCAAAAAAACCATCACTGGCTATATCGAACCGGCGCTTGCCGAAGCCGCGCCCGAAACGCGCTTCCAGTTCGAGCGGCAGGGCTACTTCGTTGCCGACCTGGCCGACCACACGAAAGAAACGCCCGTGTTCAACCGCACCGTGACGCTGAAAGATTCCTGGGGGGCGGGGATCAGAGGTCAGGAATCAGGGATCAGCGCGTAAGCACGCGTAGCCCGGATAAGCGAAGCGCCATCCGGGTGTCAGGTCACGGAGAAAAAACGCGTCATTGCGAGCGAAGCGAAGCAATCCAGCTTTTTTCCGTTGCACACATTTTCTGGATTGCAGCGTTACGAGCGGCAGAACCTGTCCCCGCGAAAGCGGGGATTGCCGCCCCTACGCCTCTATTGGTACATTTTGCCCGTAGGGGAGGCAACCTGCCTCCCGTTGCCGTGCGAAATGCCCCCTCTCCCCCGACCCCTCTCCCGCAAGGGGAGAGGGGAGTTTCGTCCCTCCGCGGCTTCGCGTGAGAAGAGGTTTTTCTGATCCCTGATTGCGCCTTCGCATGAGCCCAAACGTCGCGGTTCCCGCCACGCTTCGCTCGCGGCTAAAGGCCGCTCACCAGCGACCTATGCGCTTTCGTGTTTTTCGTATCTTTTCGTGGTTAAAAACAAACAGGGCGGGTTTGAAACCCGCCCCTACGCACGCAGACGGTTTCTTACTTCTTCTTCGCATCTTTCTCCACATTTTTCTCCGTATCTTTCTTTCTCGCCCGCGGGTGCGCGGCATCGTAAACTTTTGCCAGCGCCTGATAATCGAGGTGCGTATAGACTTGGGTGCTGGCGATTGACGCGTGACCAAGCAATTCCTGCACGGCGCGCAGGTCGCCCGATGATTGCAGGAGATGCGTCGCAAACGAATGGCGCAGCATGTGGGGATGCACATGTTGCGCCAGCCCTTTCCGGATCGCGCGGTTTTTCAACCGTTGTTGCACGGTTCGCACGGAAAGGCGTTTTCCCCGCGCGTTGATGAAGACCGCCGGTTCGTCAACGTTTTGCAACCAGCCCTGACGCGCGGTGAGCCAGTGTTGCAGCGCTTCAATCGCCGGTCGTCCGATCGGCACCAGCCGTTCTTTGCTGCCTTTGCCGAGAACACGCGCTTCGGCTTCGCGCAAGTTCAGTTGCGACAGGTTGAGGCCGACCAGTTCGGAAACACGCAATCCCGATGAATAAATCAGTTCAAACATCGCGGCGTCACGAATGAATAACACTGCGTCGCCTGGCGCTTCCGCGCTTTCGTTCAGCAGTTGTCCGGTTTCGTCGGGCGTCAACACGGACGGCAACCGCCGCGCGGCGCGCGGCGCTTTCAGGTGTTCGCACGGATCGTCCTGCAAGGCGTATTCGGGTGAGGAGAGCAGGAAGCGGTAAAACGCCCGCCAGGAGGACAACATCCGCGCGAGGCTGCGTCCCGACAGTCCCTGTGCGTGCCATTGCGCAAGGCAACGCGCCAGTTGTGCGCGGGTGAGCGACGGCAATGCGGCAGGATGAACGGCCTGCGCCAATTGCTCGGTGTCGCGCAGGTACGCGGCGCGGGTGTGCGGCGCACGGGTGCCGAGTGAGCGCGCGAACGCTTCCAGTGTCGCGCGATTGGCGGCGGTCAGTTTTTCGGTGGGGTCGGGACCGTTGTGATCCACTGTCTGGTTACCCAAGCATTACGCCAAGTACGATTTCGGTTCGAGCGCAACCGCTTTTTCCCTCCCCCCTCGCGGGGGAGGGTGCCCCGAAGGGGCGGGAGAGGGGGAAAACCGTTTTTTTTCCCCTCTCCCCC
>WQTW01000150.1 GCA_009786085.1 Pseudomonadota bacterium
TCTGACTTCTGACTTCTGACTTCTGACTTCTGACTTCTGACTTCTGACTTCTGACTTCTGACTTCTGACTTCTGATAACCTTACCCCTAAAAGGGTTACGGTCTCTATTAACCCTACTCATAAAAAACTTGACAGCACTGCCCGCGTGAAGTGCTAGAATCAGGCGCATTGCTTTTCTCCGTCTTTTTTTCAGCACCCTTCCTAAGAGGTTTATCGTGAAAATTCATGAGTATCAAGGCAAGGAAATTCTCAAAGCGTTCAACGTTCCTGTACCGCGCGGTCAGGTTGCGTTTTCTGTTGACGAAGCGGTGAAAGCCGCAGAAGCGTTGGGCGGCCCGGTGTGGGTTGTCAAAGCGCAGATTCATGCGGGAGGTCGCGGCAAAGGCGGCGGCGTCAAGTTGGCGCGTTCGCTCGACGAAGTGCGCACGCTCGCGCAGGAGATTCTGGGCATGCAGCTCGTCACGCATCAGACCGGGCCGGAAGGGCAGAAGGTTCGTCGCTTGTGGATCGAGGAAGGCGCCGACATCAAGAAGGAGTTTTACGCCGGTATCGTGATCGACCGCAACACGCAGACGCCGTGTTTGATGGTGTCGAGCGAAGGCGGCATGGACATCGAAGAAGTCGCCGCTAAAACGCCGGAGAAAATTCATAAGGTGTGGATCGATCCGGTTTCCGGTTTGAGTCAGTCGCAGGCCACCGACGCAGCGCGGACGATCGGTATTCCCGAAGCGTCGCACGCGCAGGCGGTGCAGGTGTTGCAGGGTTTGTTCAAGGCGTTCTGGGAAACCGATGCGTCGCTGCTCGAAATCAATCCGCTGATCCTCGAAGGCAAGGGCACGCTGAAGGCGCTCGACGCCAAGTTCAATTTCGACAGCAACGCGCTGTTCCGTCATCCCGAGATTGTCGCGTTGCGCGATCTGGACGAGGAAAATCCGGCGGAGATCGAAGCGTCGAAATACGATTTGTCGTACATCGCGCTCGACGGCAATATCGGTTGTCTGGTCAACGGCGCCGGTCTGGCGATGGCGACGATGGACACGATCAAGTTGTTCGGCGGTTCGCCCGCCAACTTCCTCGATGTGGGCGGCGGCGCGACGACGGAGAAGGTCACCGCCGCGTTCAAGATCATGTTGTCGAACACGCAAGTCAAAGGCATTCTGGTCAACATTTTCGGCGGCATCATGCGTTGCGACACGATTGCCGAAGGCGTCATCGCAGCAGCGCGCGAAGTGTATCTCACGGTGCCGCTGGTCGTGCGAATGAAAGGCACCAACGAAGAAATCGGCAAACGGCTGCTCAAGGAATCCGGCCTGCCGATCATTCCGGCAGACAACATGGGCGAAGCGGCGCAGAAAATCGTTGACGCCGTAGCGGCACGATAAGGAGAACGACGATGGCGATTCTGATCGACAAAGACACCCGCGTGATGACGCAGGGCATGACCGGCAAGACCGGCCAGTTTCATACGAAAATGTGCCGCGAGTACGCATTCGGAAAACAATGCTTCGTTGCCGGGGTGAATCCGAAAAAAGCGGGCAAAGTATTTGAGGACGTGCCGGTGTACGCCTCGGTGGCCGACGCGAAGAAGCAGACGGGCGCTAACGTCTCCGTGATTTACGTGCCGCCTGCCGGCGCTGCCGACGCGATCTGGGAAGCGGTGGAAGCGAATCTCGCGCTGGTGATCTGCATCACCGAAGGAATTCCGGTGCGCGACATGGTGATGGTGCGCGACCGGATGCGCAAGGAAAACCGCAAGACGCTGCTGATCGGCCCGAACTGCCCCGGCGTGATCACGCCCGACGAAATCAAAATCGGCATCATGCCCGGCCACATTCACAAGAAAGGCCGGATCGGCGTGGTGTCGCGGTCGGGAACCTTGACCTATGAGGCGGTCGCGCAACTGACCGAACTGGGGCTGGGACAATCCAGCGCCGTCGGCATCGGCGGCGACCCGGTCAACGGCCTGAAGCACCGCGATGTGCTCGAACTGTTCAACAACGATCCCGACACCGACGCGGTGGTGATGATCGGCGAAATCGGCGGTTCGGACGAAGAAGAAGCGGCGCGTTGGGCGCGCGACCACATGAAAAAGCCGGTGGTCGGCTTCATCGCGGGTGTCACCGCGCCGCCCGGCAAGCGGATGGGGCATGCTGGCGCCATCATTTCGGGCGGGCAGGGGACGGCGCAGGAGAAACTCGCCGTGCTGGAAGCCTGTCGCATCAAGACGACAAAAAACCCGGCGGAAATCGGGCGATTGCTGAAATCCGTGCTTTAGCCATACCCTGGCGCAACGTAAATAAAGCGTGAGGGGGGAGAAACACGACATAGAAAATATGTTACAGTGCTTTTCTGTTTCGTGTTTCTTTCTTCCCTCAAATGCTGGATACCTCCACGCATACGCATTTCACGATGGCCTGTCAAACCGACAGCGGTCAAGTGCGCGACCATAACGAGGATGTCGTTCTGGTCAACGACCGTATCGGCCTGGCGCTTCTTGCTGACGGTATGGGCGGCTACAACGCCGGAGAAGTCGCCGCCCAGATGGCAGTGGACATCATCGCCGAAGGGACAGCGAAAGCGTTTGACGCTCAGAAAAACGGCGAGAGCTTGAGCAAAATCGATCCGGCCACCGGCTTGTCGCGCGCCGGTTTGGTGTTGCGCGAACAGGTTCTGCGCGCGAACGACGCCATTTTCGAGTCCGCGCTCAACGACCCCGATTGCGAGGGGATGGGAACGACGGTCGTAGGTGCTTTATTGACCGATCGTCGGCTGGTCGTAGCGCACGTCGGCGATTCGCGGTGTTATCGCTTAAGAAACGGTGCCTTGATGGCGCTGACGCGCGATCACTCGCTGTTGCAGGAACAAATTGATTGTGGTGAATGGAAGGAAGAAGCGGCCAGAATCTTTCCCCACAAGAATCTGGTGACGCGGGCGCTTGGCGCCGAGCGCTATGTGCAAGTTGATCTCGCCGAGCATTTTACCGAACCGGATGATCTGTATCTTCTGTGCTCGGACGGCTTGACGGACATGCTCGACGATCCGCAACTGGCACAGTTATTGCTGAAAGAAACCGACGGTCTTGCGCAGAAAGTGGCGCGGCTGGTTCGGGCGGCGAACGATTTGGGCGGACGCGACAACATTTCTGCCGTCCTGATCGGCATCGCCGCCGACCCGAACGCCAGACCGGCGGTCATCCGCAAGCGGCGGGCGGCATGAGCAAAGAAGTACGTATCAACAAATTTGTTTTTTAATGCAAGAACGGCCTGATCCAGAAAATAGCTGATCGCAGGAATTGTTCGACGTAGGAAAATGCCTTATGCCCAAATTGCTTCTTTTTTTGCAGGATGGCGACGCCCGTGAGGTGCTGTTCGACAAGGACCGGATCACCATCGGCCGACGCAGCGACAACGACGTTGCCTTGCCCTACCCCGGGGTGAGCGGTCGTCACGCCGTCATCTCCTACCTGTCGGCGGACAAATGCTTCGTCGAAGACCTGAAAAGTACCAACGGCACCCTGCTGAACGGCGTATCGCTTTTTGAGCGGCAGCAGTTGAAAGACCGCGATCAAATTGACATCGGCGGACAAAAATTCGTCTTTCTCGAAGGCCGGAAGCCGGTCGAAAACGCAAAGGGGAAAGACGAAAAGAAATCAAAAGCCGACGCCCAAAAAGACAGCAAGTCACCCGAGATGGACGTCGCCTCCCTGTCGCTGACCGCGACGCACGAATACCTGAGCGCGAAACCGACCATTCCCAGCGCGCCGGAACGGGCGATGACCGAAGAAGAACTCGACGAAGAAGAAATGATCAGCGGGCTGCACTTCCCGACCATCATCAAAACCTCGTCCGATGATATCCCGCCGCCGCCCAGGGTCAACAAAGAACCGGCGCCCTTGCCGACGCTGGATGCGGACTTGGTGCCGCCGCCCCCGCCCGAAGGCGAGTTCCCAAGCACCGCGCCTCCGCAACCGCTTGAAGAGCCGACCTACCGGTTGCCGCCGCCGGTGGCCACCCTCACCGCCATCGCCGGGCCGAACAACCACCGCCAATTGCTGTTGCGCTACGGCGAATACGTGCTGGGACGCCCCGGCTACCAACTGGCCGTGATCCGCGTCGGCGAAGAAGGCTGCCGCCTGCTGCCGATGGAAGGCGAACCCCCGATCGAATTGCGCGGACAAGCCGTTCCGGCAGAAGGTATTTTGCTGGCCGATAAAGATTCCTTTAACGTTGGCCGTTCGCCGTTGCTGTTTGAACTGTGCCCGCCGGAAGCTGCGCCGTCCGAGGGGCAGGAAAAAGAGAACAGGGAATAGAAACCAGAGCTTCGTCTTTCTTCGCGGGAAGGGCGGGTTTGAAACCTGCCCTACACGCGCAGACGGTTTTTTCTTTGCGCTCTATGCGTTTCTTTGCGTTCTTTGCGGTGGAATGGTTTTTCTGACCTCTGACATCTGATTCCTGACACCCCCATCCCCGCCTTCCCCCGCAAGCGGGGGAAGGGGCTTCAAACCTCCGCCCAAAAATGTTGCAAACGAACCACATCGGCAGAAAGATTTTTGTGAGAACCGTAAATAAATGTGAACTTTTTCCCACAGGAGCACCCATTTCCCCATGCGCCGT
>WQTW01000151.1 GCA_009786085.1 Pseudomonadota bacterium
GAATGACAGAGACGATTCCCGGATGGCGCTTCGCTTATCCGGGCTACGAAACCCCATCCCCATCCTGGCCTTCCCCTTGAAGGGGAAGGAACGTGCGTTCCTTCGCGGCTTCGCGTGAGAACAAACAGGGCGCGATAAATCGCGCCCCTACGTTCTGATTCCTGACCTCTGATCCCTGATTCCTGATAACCCCAGCCCTCCCCTTGAAGGGGAGGGCGCTTTCAAACCCCCGCCCGCCTTCGGCGGGCACCCCCGCAAACCCCCGTCGGCTTCGCCGACACCCCCTTTGAAAAGGGGGCAAGGCGGGGGCTTTTCTTCTTCGCAGCTTCGCGTGAGAACTCGACCCGTCGCGGTTCCGGCCACGCTTCGCTCGCGGCTAAAGGCCGCTCATCGCCAACCTACGCTTTGCCCACCCGGATGTCGCGGTTCGCTACGCTCACCACGACCTATGCACTATGCACTACTACGCCTCTGATTTCTGATTTCTGATTTCTGACTTCTGATCTCTGGCAGATCAAACCGCCAAATACCGTTCCAGCGCCACGCTCGCCAGTTCCGACAAGCGCGTCAGGTAAACGGTTCCCATTCCGGGCGGGAAGCGTTGGGCGTCGGGACTGGCCAGCGCCAGAAGGCCGAAGGTTTGACGGGTGCGCAGCGGGATCAGCGCGAATGAACCAAGTGCTCTCGCGCCATCGAACCAGCTTTTGATTTCGCCGCTGATGTCGCGTCCGCAGTATGGCGCGTCCAGGGTGTCGGTGTATTCCTGTATTTCGGCGGAGACCGGCAGGCATTCGATGATGTGCCGCACGGCGCTGTCCGGTGTCGCCCAGAGGCGCACGGCGATGCAGGGCACTTGAAAATCTTCGCTGAGGCTTTGTCGCAGCACGTCGAGCGTTGTCGTCAGGTCGCGCGCCGCGAAAAACGCCAGGGTGACGCGATGCAGGCGGTCGCCGGTGATGTCGTTGTCGGTGCCGGCGCGCAGCATGTCGCGCAGTTGCCGCTCGAGGTTGGTGTTTTTTTCGCGCAAGGTGCGCAGTTGCCGCTCGGTCAGCGATAGCACGCGGCCATCCTGCGACCAAGCCGGTGTGCCGTAGATCAGGTGCGCGTTGTCTTCGAGAAATTGCGGATGGTCGCGCAGAAATTCGAGGACGGTGTTGGGGTTCATGAAGAAGGCGCTCCGAAAGTGGACATAAGGGGCATGATCAGGCAACGATCACGCGGGTGGTTGCCAGACGCCTTCGAAGGTCGTTTCGGCAGGGCCGCGCATGATCACGGAGGCGTTGTCAGCCGGCCAGGCAATGGTCAAAAAGCCGCCGTTGGTTTCGACTTCGACACGGCGATCGAGTAGTTCGCGGCGAATGCCGGTGACGACGGCGGCGCAGGCGCCGGTGCCGCAGGCCATGGTTTCGCCGACGCCGCGTTCCCAGACGCGGATGCGGATGTGCCCGCGGTCGAGCACTTGCATATAGCCGGCGTTGACGCCTCTCGGAAAGCGCACATGTGTTTCGATGAACGGCCCCTGGGAATCGACGGGCGCTTCAGAAACGTTGGGAACGACTTGCACTGCATGCGGGTTGCCCATCGAAAGCGCGGTGATGGCGACGCTTTCACCGAACAGGTCGAGCGGTTCGACGATGGCGTTGGTGCCGCCTATGAACGGTATTTCATCCGGATCAAAACGCGGCACGCCCATATCGACGCTGACTTCGCCGCTGTCTTCGATGCGCGTTTCGATCACGCCGGATTCGATTTGCAGGCGCAGGGTGCGCTTGTTGGTCAATCCGTGGGTGTAGGCAAAGACAGCAAGACAGCGCGCGCCGTTGCCGCAGTGTCCGGCGTCGCTGCCGTCGCTGTTGAAAATGCGGTAGCGGAAATCGACATCTTTTTTCGCCGTGGGCTCAATGAGCAAAACTTGATCGCAGCCGACGCCGTAACGTCGATGCGTCAGCAGCCGCATGGCTTCACGGCTCAAGGTGAAGGGGCGCGATATGCCGTCGAGAACGACAAAGTCGTTACCCAGACCATGCATCTTGGTGAATGGCAGGGAAGAAAGAGCGCTCATGATGGATGGGGTTGGGGGAATTGGTTGCTAGTATAGCCGGAGTTTTGGCTTCAGTCTGCTAGGGTTTTTCAACAAGCCCCAGCGCTTCGTCGAAAAAAGCGACCAGCAAGTCCTGGTAAGTATGACCAAAACGTTCGGTCATTGCGTCGATGTGCCCGCCGCCGGGAATCAACACCAGACGCCTGGGCTCACCGGCGAGCGCAAACAGCCGCTCCGAATGCCGAGGAGGAACGAGGTCGTCATTTGCGCCATGGATGAGCAGAAGCGGGATCGGCGGCAGTTGACCGATATAGCGATGGGCGCTGTAATTGTCATTGACGAGCAGACCGGCGCCGGGCAGTTTGTCATTGGCGATCGCGGCATAGGAAGAAAAAGTGCCTTCGGCGGCAACCGCGCGTATTCCGGCGCGATGACCGGCGCCCAGGGCGGCAATCGCGTTGCTACCACCCAAACTCTGGCCGAAGACCAGCAATTTTTCGGGATCGACATCAGGCCGTGTCCGAACATAATCGAGTGCGCTTTGCGTGTCCTCGAAAACGCCTCTCGGATTGGGCTTGCCCTCCGAATGACCAAAGCCGCGGTAATCGAACATGAAAACGTTGTAGCCGCGCGACGGCAACCAGCCGACGAACGGCCAGTGCGCCGAAACATTCTCCGCGTTGCCATGCACATGAATCACGGTGCCTTTGGCGTCGCGGGGGTTGGTGACGTTGGTCGCCGGCAGAAACCAACCGGACAACGATGTTCCGTCTCGGCTGGCGAAACGGACGGTTTCGTATTTCAGCCCTCCCTGTCCCGGGTTGCCGTAGTTGTTTTTTGACGGGTAATAAAACGCCTGATCGAGAACGCATCCTGACAATATCGACAAGCAGAAGGCCACAGCGGCGAACCCGCACAAAACATTTCGGGCAAAATTTCGTCGGGGCGCGTTGGGCATCATCGCTCTTCCTCATTCGGGAAAACGCGGTCAACGGTCGCCATCGCCCGTCCCCGCGCCAGCGTGATGGCCACGGGATCATCGGTGTGCAGCCGTTCCGCGTCGAGCACCGGCTGCCCATCGGCGGCGGTGACGATGGCGTAGCCGCGCGCCAGAACGTGCTGCGGGTTGAGCAAGGCCAGCCGGTCGGCGAACGACGCCAGACGCTGTTCGTGCGTCGCTTGTTGAAAACGGATCGCGCGCTCCCAGCGCTGCCGCGAGAACTGCCAGCGTTGCGCCGCCGGAGCCTGCTGTTTTTGCCAGGCCTGTTGGAGCCGCGTTGCCAGCGTCTGCCAATGCGCGACCTGCGCCGTCAAGCGGGCGCGCGGATGCGTCAGGCGGGCGGCGGCGCGGTCGAGGCGTTGCATCGCGCGAGCCAGAACGTTCTCCATCGCGCGGCTGGCATGCCGCTGCTGGTCTTGGAGGTGTCGCCGCCAGGCGGGGCCGTCCGGCGCGACCGCAGCGGCGGCCGCCGTCGGCGTCGGCGCGCGCAGGTCAGCGGCGAAATCGCACAAGGTGAAATCGGTTTCGTGGCCGACGCCGGAAACCACCGGCAAGCGCGACGCCGCGACGGCGCGCACGACCGCTTCTTCATTGAACGCCCACAAATCTTCGAGCGAACCGCCGCCACGGGCGACGATCAGCACCTCCACGCCGTCCTGATCGGCGCGGGCATTGGCGGCACGGATCGCATCGGCAATGGGCGCCGCCGCACCATCGCCCTGCACGGCGGTCGGATAAAGCACGACAGGCAGCATCGGCCAGCGTCGCGCCAGCGTGGTCAACATGTCGTGCAGCGCCGCGCCGCGCCGCGAAGTCACCAGCGCGACCCCGCGCGGGAACGTCGGCAGTGGACGCTTGCGTTCGGCGTCGAACAACCCTTCGGCTTCCAGCGCGGCCTTCAGTTGCAAGAAACGCTCGTAGAGTGCGCCCTGACCGGCCAGTCGAACCGTATCGACGTTGAGCTGGAACTCGCCGCGCCCTTCGTACAGCGTCGGCGTCGCGCGAACTTCGACGTGTTGACCGTCGCGCAACGACAACCCGCCCGGACGTCCGACGCCGAGCGCCAGCGCCTTCACTTTCCACAAGGTGCAGCGAACTTGCGCCGCGTCATCCTTGAGCACGAAATAGCAATGGCCGGAAGCCGCCCGCGTGAAACCGGACACTTCACCGGCAACCCAGACCAACCCGACCTGCCGCTCGATCATCAGCCGAACGGAATTGACCAGAAACGAGACCGGCCAGGCGGTGGTTGAGGAAGGTGGCGGGAGCGTGGGGGAGGACATGGGTTTTATTTTAACCGCAAAGGGCGCATAGGTCGCTGGTGAGTACAGCGAACCGCGACATTTTTGCCTCACGCGGAGACGCGGAGAACGCGGAGAAGGAAGCTCCCTCCCCTTCAAGGCATAGGTATCTACCCAAGTATGGGAGTAGCCCCGAAGGGGCTTAATATGAGTAACCGTCGGTGGAGCGAGCATCGCGAGCGAAACCGGCGGAAAGCG
>WQTW01000152.1 GCA_009786085.1 Pseudomonadota bacterium
AAAAAGCCCCCTTTTCAAAGGGGGTGTCGGCGAAGCCGACGGGGGTTTGTAACGTTGCGGGCGGCAGGTTGCCGCCCCTACGGCATTGTCGATACGTTTTGTCCGTAGGGGCGCGATTTATCGCGCCCTGTTTGTTATCACGCGAAGGCGCGAAGCCGCGAAGAAGGATTCCGTCATCCCCGCGAAAGCGGGGATCCAGCTATTCCAACCTCAAACTTTCAAACCGTTGCATCGACAAAGCACATGTTTTCCATCTTCGCGAGGCTACTTTCCTGGATTCCCGCTTTCGCGGGAATGACGGCGCATTTGTGTAGCGCGTTCGATTTCTTCGCGGCTTCGCGCCTTCGCGTGAGAATTCTTCTTTGCGCTCTATGCGTTCTTTGCGGTTAATTCTTTTTCAACAAACCCCCGCCCGCCTTCGGCGGGCACCCCCTTTGAAAAGGGGGCTTTTCTGATCCCTGACCTCTGACCTCTTATTCCTGATTGCGCCTTCGCGTGAGGCAAAAACGTCGCGGTTCCCGCCACGCTTCGCTCGCGGCTAAAGGCCGCTCACCACGACCTATGCGGCTCCGCGTGAGGTTTCTTCTTTGCGCTCTATGCGTTTCTTTGCGTTCTTTGCGGTGAAATGGTTTTTCTGATTCCTGCCAACCCCTCTCCCCCGCCCCCTCTCCCGCAAGGGGAGAGGGGAGATTCGCTCCTTCGCGGCTTCGCGTGAGGCAAAACAGGGCGCGATAAATCGCGCCCCTACGTTCTGATTTCTGACCTCTGACCTCTGATTCCTGATACCCCCATCCCCGCCTTTCCCCGCAAGCGGAGGAAGGGGCTTCAAACCCCCGCCCGCCTTCGGCGGGCACCCCCTTTGAAAAGGGGGCTTTTCTGATCCCTGACCTCTGACCTCTGATGGCTACGCTTGCTTTTNCCCCTCTCCCCCGCCCCCTCTCCCGCAAGGGGAGAGGGGAGATTCGCTCCTTCGCGGCTTCGCGTCTTCGCGCGAGGTCAAAACGTCGCGGTTCCCGCCACGCTTCGCTCGCGGCTAAAGGCCGCTCACCACGACCTATGCGGCTCCGCGTGAGATGATTTTTGTGGATTCTGCGTCCTGCGACTTCGCGCAGGATGACACGCTTCGCTCCGCGCAGAATGACGGCAGGGGCTGTCCTGGTTTACAATATCGTCATTCGGTATCCAATTCAATCAACGTGCAAATCGATTTTCTCAAACAGGCGGTGGCCGACGACATGGCGGCGGTGGATCGCGTTTTGCGCGCCGGTCTCGATTCGGATGTGTTGCTGGTGCGCAGTGTGGCCGATTACATCATCGGCAGCGGCGGCAAGCGTTTGCGGCCGGCGCTGTTGTTGCTCGTCGCCCGCGCCTGCGGTTATCGCGGCGTTCATCATCATACGTTGGCGGCGGTGGTCGAGATGATTCATACTTCGACGCTGTTGCACGATGATGTGGTTGACGAATCGGCGCAGCGCCGCGGTCGTCCCACGGCCAATACCGAGTTCGGTAACGCCGCATCGGTGCTGGTCGGCGATTTTCTTTATTCGCGCTCGTTTCAGATGATGGTGTCGGTGGATTCGATGCGTGTGTTGCAAATTCTGGCCGACGCGACCAATGTGATCGCCGCCGGTGAGGTGCAGCAGTTGGTGAATGCCGGCGATGTGAATCTCGACGAGCAGGCGTATATCGAGGTGATCCGGCGCAAGACGGCCAAACTGTTCGAGGCGGCGAGCCGTCTGGGCGCGTTGTTGGCGGGGGTCGATGAAGCGCGCGAAGCGGCGTTCGCCGATTACGGGATGTATCTGGGGACGGCGTTTCAGATCATGGACGATTTGCTGGATTACACCGGCGATGCTGCCGCCATAGGCAAGAATCTGGGGGACGATCTGGCCGAGGGCAAAATGACGTTGCCGTTGATTCGCGCGATGGCGGTCGGGTCGGCGGATGATGTGGCGGTGGTGCGTCATGCGATTGAACACGCCCATGAGGACGGCGGGCTGTCCGATTTTGCGCCGCTGGTCGCGGTTTTGAAGCGAACGGACGCGCTGACTTACACGCAGGCGCGCGCCCGCGACGAGGCGGCCAGAGCAGCGGCATGTCTGGAAGCAGAACCCGCTTCGCCATACAAGGAAACCCTGATACAATTATCGGCCTTTGCCGTTGGGCGGTCGTGTTAGGGAGATCGTATTAGCGGCATTTGGCATATTCGGGGTGTAGCTTAGCCTGGTAGAGCGCTACGTTCGGGACGTAGAGGCCGGAGGTTCGAATCCTCTCACCCCGACCAGGTTTGAATAGAACGGCGAGCGAAAGCTCGCCGTTTTTGCGTCAGGGTTTCGGAAAAGTTCGCGGGAGAATGAAATCAGAAACCAAAGTCCTGTTATATTCCCATGTTGGCGCAAGGGGTCATCGCAGGGTGACTGGCTCTTGGTAGGTTAGACATATTCGTGATTTTTTTATGGCTTCTGTTTCTGTGATCGAGATCATCAGCACGGTGCTTTTTGCGCTGGCGGTCGCACACACCTTCGCTTCCAGCTATTTTGCGCACTTGAGCCATCGCTTTCCGGCGCACGCCGGTCTTTGCCATTTGCTGGGCGAAGTCGAAGTGGTCTTTGGGCTTTGGGCAGGTGTGCTGATCTCGTTTATGTTCGCTTATGTGGGGCGCGCCGAGACTTTGCAGCATATCAGTCAGGTACGTTTCACCGAGCCGATGTTCGTTTTCGCCATCATGGTGGTGGCGGCGAGCCGCCCGATCACTTCGTCGGTGCGTGATGGTGTGCGTTGGGTGTCGCGGTGGATCGCCAAGCCCTTGCCGGTGCGGGAACCGCTGCTGCTTTATTTTCTAACCATGTCGGTGATTCCGCTGTTCGGTTCGCTGATTACTGAACCGGCGGCGATGACGCTGGCGGCGCTGATGCTGCGCGATACGTTTCTTTCGCCCACGATGCCGCAAAAAGTCAAATACGCGACGATCGGCGTGTTGTTCGTCAACGTGTCGATCGGCGGCGTGCTGACGCCCTACGCGGCGCCGGCGATATTGATCATAGCGAGTTCCTGGGACTGGGATCTGGCGTTCATGATGACTACGTTCGGCTGGCGCGCGGCGCTGGTGGTGGTCATCAACGCGCTGGTGGTCAGCTATCTTTTCCGGAGAGCCATCGTCAGAGAAGCGCGTGAACCGGCGGTCGGGGAAACGCCCATCCCCTTGTTCGTGCGCGCGATCCATTTTGTTTTTCTGGCCGGGGTCGTTTATTTTGCGCACTACCCCGAAATCTTTATTCCGATGCTGCTGATTTTTCTGGGACTGGCCACGGCGTATCCGCAGTTTCAGAATCAAACAATGATGTTGCGCGAAAGCATGTTAGTGGCGTTCTTTCTCGGCGGTTTGGTCGTGCTGGGCGGCATACAGACCTGGTGGTTGCAACCGGCGTTGAGCGGCATGTCGCCGGAGCTCGTGTACTGGGGAGCGATGGCGCTGACGCCGTTTGTTGACAACGCGGCGCTGACGTATCTGGCGTCGCTGGTGCAGGGCACCGATGCGGCGTTCAGGTATTCCGTTGTGGCTGGCGCCATCGTCGGCGGCGGCTTGACCGTGATCGCCAACGCGCCCAACCCCGCCGGAAT
Organism: Pseudomonadota bacterium; assembly: GCA_009786085.1. Classification (GTDB taxonomy): domain Bacteria; phylum Pseudomonadota; class Gammaproteobacteria; order Burkholderiales; family Casimicrobiaceae; genus UBA931. The sequence continues at coordinate 3,622 of WQTW01000152.1, forward strand.
CGCTATCCTGAAAGGCTGCTTTGAAGACGGCGCCGTCAGTCCGCTCGGGCTGTTTCTGGCGGCGGCAGGACCGACAGCGGTTGCCGCGCTGGTTTTTTATATTTGAGCCTCTTGCAAAACGCTCTGGCTGAAGGTTTCGTGGTGGGTTGTGCTACGCCCCCGCTTTTTTGATGCGAGAGGCTCTTTCTCTATCTATGAAAAAGCCGCCCGATGGATTTTATCGGACGGCTTCGGATGATTCTGTGGTGCCGGGAGAGGGACTCGAACCCTCACAGTATCACTACCGGCGGATTTTGAGTCCGCTGCGTCTACCAATTCCGCCATCCCGGCTTGGGTTGGGCTGAGGCGGCATTATCGCAAAAAAACGGCGGTTGCGGGAGTGAAATGAGGATTTTCTCGCTGTCAGAGGTCAGAGGTCAGATGTCAGATGTCAGAAGTCAGATGTCAGAAGTCAGATGTCAGATGTCAGGTATCAGAAAAACGTCATTTCACGCGAAGGCGCGGAACTCCTTCCCCTTCAAGGCATAGGCATCTATACATCTACGGTATGGGCACATGGCGTGGATCGCAGTTCTGCCCCGCAGGGGCATAATGTGAGTAACCGTCGGTGGAGCGAGCATCGCGAGCGAAACCGGCGGGAAGCGAACATCTAACACCCCCCCAGCCCTGCAAGGGCTGAATAATGTCTGTTCAGCCCTTGCAGGGCTGGGCGATGGTGCTGTCTGTCTCCGCCGGTTCCGCGTTCGCTACGCTCACGC
>WQTW01000153.1 GCA_009786085.1 Pseudomonadota bacterium
TTAACAGGAAAAGCAAGAGGTTCAGTAAAGAGCTGGAGCCATTAAACGATACGCTGCTGCTGTTCTTCTACCACAAACAGTACAAAAACTATATATAGTGAGCGCCCCCCCCCCCCTTCAAAGGGGAGGGTTGGGGTGGGGATGGCAGGCATCAGAAAAACCTCATCTCACGCGAAACCAAAACGTCGCGGTTCGCTGCGCTCACCAGCGACCTATGCGCTTGCAATGACGCATTTCTGATTTCTGACATCTGTTCTCTGACCTCTGATTACAGCACCGCCACCACCGGCGCGTGATCCGACGGTTTTTCGCCTTTGCGCTCTTCACGGTCGATGGTTCCGGCGACGCATTGCGGTCGCAACGCCTCGGAAATCAGCACATGGTCGATGCGCAAGCCACGGTTTTTGATGAACCCCAATTGCCGATAATCCCACCAAGTAAACATGTTCGGCGGCTGTTCAAACAAACGGAAGCTGTCGAAAAGTCCCAGCGAAAGAAACGAGCGGAACATGACGCGCTCCTCGTCGGAACATAAAATCTGGCCGCGCCATGCGTCGGGATCGTGCACGTCACGATCTTCCGGCGCGATGTTGAAATCACCGGCAACGACAAGTTTCGGATATTGCGCCAACGCTTCCTGCAAATAACGATGCAAACGGCGGCACCATTGCATTTTGTATTCAAATTTCTCGCTGCCCAGCGCCTGACCGTTCGGCACATAAACGCAAACGGTTCTGATCCCCGCTACCGTCGCCGCGATCACCCGCGCTTGCGGATCGTCGTAATCTTCGATTCCGCAACAAACCTCGGTGATCGGCATGTCCTGCCGCGCCAGAATGGCGACGCCGTTGTAGGTTTTCTGTCCGTAAAAACAACTCCGATAACCGGCCTCAAGCAAAACCTCGTGCGGAAAACGGATGTCCTCGCATTTGGTTTCCTGTAAACACACGATGTCCGGCGACTGTTTTTTCAGCCAGTCCAGCAAACGCGGCAAGCGCACATTCAGCGAATTGACGTTCCAGGCGGCGATTTTCATGATTGCTTTACAAAGATTTTTAACCGCAAAGAGCGCATAGAGCACAAAGAAAAAAAAACTCATTCTGCGCGAAGCGAAGCGGCGTCGCAGAATCCATAAAAACGCCTCACGCGAAGCCGCGAAGAAAAAGCCCCCTTTTCAAAGGGGGTGGCCGCCGAAGGCGGCCGGGGGTTTGTTCTTCTTCGCGCCTTCGCGTGAGATGATGTTTTTCTGATGCCCGATACCTGACCTCTGCCCCTCAAATCACCGGCACGTCAGAAGCCGACGGCGGCGGCGCGGAATCAAACCCCTGCCGCGCAGGCTCCGGCGTCGCCGAAGGCGGCGGCGCTGTCGTGTGTTTCACCGCGGTTCTTACACCGGCATCTTTGGCGTAGCCGCCCCGATCGAGCATCTGCTCCCAGGCGGCGTCGTTGAATCCTTTGGAGACATCCTTCCCCACCTGCAACACCGGCACTTGAAGTCCGCCGGTCAGCGCCTTCAGTTTTTCGATGCCGGCATCGGTCTGCGTATTGACGAAGGTGTAGGGGATGCCGCGCTTTTGCAGCAACGCCTCGGCGTCTTCGCACAGCACCCCGCACGAGAACGCATACAGCGTTACCGGAAAGCGCTCCATCGCTTGCCGCGTGCTCGCCGAAATTTTGTCGGTCTCGACGAAATTGCCACCGGCGCGTTTGATCTGCGACTCCCTGGCGGAGGGCGGCGGCGGTCTGTCGGTATAGACGACGCGACCGTCGGCATCGACGTAGCGGTAAAGGGTTCCCTGAGCGAACACATTGAACGCCAGCGCCAGCATCATGGCCGCCGGTACGGCGCGGCGCAGAAATGAAAACAACGACGAAGAGAAAGCAAACATATCAAGCCTCCTTGGAGAGTTCTATAGCGAATTGCGTAATTTTCAGACGAAGCAACCAGATAAGCCAATGCCGGCAGACAGTATGAATAATACGGCAAGGCGAAGTCAACGAAGTATGAAGGTTACGCAGTTCGCTATATGATGCCATTATGCCGCAAAAAGGCGTCCATTTGTGGGGGGCGGCCACGGAACGCAATGAACGACTGTAGCGCATTTCGCACACTGCCGCGCCCGAGGATTTCGTCGCGCAGGCGGCGACCGACCGCCGCCGAGAGCGTTCCCGCCTCCTCAAACAGGCTGTAGGCGTCCGATGAGAGCACTTCCGCCCACAAATAGCTGTAATAACCGGCCGCGTAGCCGCCCGCGAAAATGTGCCCGAAACTGTTTTCGAAGCGGTCATAATCGGCGTAAGGAAGCACCGCGACCTCGCGGCGCACCTCGTTCAACACCGCGCGGGCGTTGTGCGCCAGGTTCGGCGCCGGTTGCGTCGCGTGCAGCCGCATGTCGAACAAACCGAATTCGATCTGCCGAAGCAGCGTCAACCCCGCCTGAAAATGACGCGCCGCCAGCATTTTGTCGAACAGCGCCCGTGGCAGCGGCGCCCCCGTTTCGACATGCCCGCTCATCGCCTCAACCACCTCCCATTCCCAGCAGAAATTTTCCATCAACTGACTGGGCAATTCCACCGCGTCCCATTCAAAACCCTCAAGCCCGGACACACCCGGCGTCGGCTCGCGCGTCAACAATTGATGCAGACCGTGGCCGAATTCATGGAACAAAGTCAGCACATCATCGTGGGTGAACGTCGCCGGTTTGCCGTCCACCGGCGCCGGGAAATTGCAAGTCAAATACACCACCGGTTTTTGTATGGGGTTTTGTATCTGATCGCGTATCACCCGCAACGGCAACGCGCCGTCCATCCATGCGCCGCCCTGCTTTTTCTCGCGCGCGTAGAGATCGAGATAAAATCTTCCGACAAGCTCATCGTTATTTACTCCCCCCTCCCCTTGTGGGAGAGGGGCAGGGGGAGAGGGGTCAAACGGCTGCCCATCCCCCTCTCCCGCCCCTTCGGGGCACCCTCTCCCGCGAGGGGAGAGGGTGAAAAGTGGCTGCGCTTGAAGCGAAACCGCTTTAACCTCATCGCACAACTCAAAATGGCGAACATCGGAATGCCAGGTTTCTTTTGGTGTAGCGCAAACCGTCAAACCGAACAAGGTTTCGATCACCCGAAACAAACCGCGCAACACCTTTTCTTCCTGGAAATACGCGCGCACCTCCTGATCGGAAAAAGCATAATCGCGCTGCTTCAATTTCTCCGAAGCAAACGCCACATCCCAGGGCATCAACTCATCCAGCCCCAGCGTTTCCCGCGCAAACGTTCTCAGCGTCGCCAGATCGCGCTCGGCGAAAGGCCGCACCCGCTTCGCCAGATCGCCGAGAAACGTCAACACCTCGTCAACGTTGTCGGCCATTTTCGGCACCAGCGAAACCGCGCCGTAATGCGGATAGCCGAGCAATTCCGCCTGCTCGGCGCGCAACGTCAGCAAGCGGCGAATCAGCGCCGCGTTGTCGCGCGCCGGATCGACGCCCAACTCGGACGCGCGTGTCGCGTAAGCGCGATGCAGCGCCGCCCGCAACGGACGGTGCTCGGCGTATTGCATCACTGGCCGATAACACGGCGCCAGCAACGTCAAGCGCCAACCCGTTTGCCCGTTCTTCACCGCCTGCGCACGCGCTTCGGCCACCACATCGGGCGGAAGACCCGCCAATTCTTTTTCGTCGGTCACCAACAACGAAAAATCCTGCGTCGCGTCGAGCAAATGATCGTCAAACGTCGCCGACAACTGCGCTTTCTCCTCCTGCAACGCCTTGAAACGCGCGCGTTGCGGCTCCGGCAAATCCACGCCGCCCAAATGAAAATCGCGCAGCGCGTTGTCAATCGCCTTTTGCTGCGCTTCCGGGAGCGTTGCGAATAAAGCACCGTCACGCAGAGCGCGGTATCGCGCAAACAAACGCGCATCCTGCGACACCTCGCTGTGAAACGCCGTCAACAACGGAAGCCCCGTGTTATAAGCGTCACGCAACTCAGGCGTACTGACCACAGCGTTCAAATGCGACACCGCGCCCCACATCTGATCGAGCCGGTCGAACGACTCCGCAAGCGGCGCCGCCAGATTCTCCCAGGTCGGCGCTTCGTTGCAAGCGACAACACGCTCGACCGCCTCGCGCGCTTCCTGCAAACGCTGCGCCAGCGCCGGCGCGACATGCTCGGAACGAATATCGGAAAAACGGGGAAGCCCGGAGGGAACCAACAAAGGATTGTTCATTGCAGATTAACAGTGAACTTCCCTCTGTTTTTCGTCCACCAAGCCCATTGGTTCATGCGGCTTTTTCCTGCTCAGTTTGGTTGTTGATCCACGCTT
>WQTW01000154.1 GCA_009786085.1 Pseudomonadota bacterium
GCGGGCTGCCATCCCGCGAGGAGGAGCAACGCAGCATGGCGCGGCGAGCGTAGTGCTGGCGAGCACGTAGCGCACTCACCCAATGGGTGAGCGCTGAGAACAACTCCAAAGCAAGCGGCTACGCGGTTTTCCATAGGTTTACAAGCGGTCAACTGAGGTTTTTAGGATTATTTACGCCAGACGGTGAACAGCGAAAAATTAACCGAGATATTTGACTTGCCAGCGGCACTCAGAGGGCAGGAAGTGGAAGTTATTATCTTGCCGTTGCAAAAAACTCGGAAACCCTCTACTCAACAAGGGGCAGCCTACGGCTGCTTGCGAAAATATGCGGACGTTTCATTGATTTCAGAAGAGCGCGGTGCATGGAAGCGGGCAGCGGCGGATATCTCCCCTCTCCCGCTTGCGGGAGAGGGGTAGGGGAGAGGGAGGTAAGCGTCTGAATATTTCTGATACCTGACATCTGACCTCTGATATCTGCCTACAGCTTCCCCCCACACGCCGCGACGAGCAATCCCAGATTTCCCCCCAAGGTTTGTCGATAAACGCCGCTGCGACGAAGCGCGGCGAGACGGGTGAACAGGCTATCGCTACGGACAGCGGTAAACGTGTCGAGTATTTTCTGATTCTCCGGCGTGAGTTGAGAACGCAACGCATGCAGCGCGGTCAGGTTGCGCGTGTTCCACGTTCTGAACTGGCCGTCGAGCAACATGCGGATGCGGGTAAGGCGGGCGGTGAGACCACGGTTGGTGCCCATCTGATTTTTCGCGTGTTGGCGGTACTGCATGCTTGGGTTGGGATCGTAAAACACAGCGCCGCCGCAACCGCTGACGACGAGATATGTCCACCAATCGTGCGCCGTAACATCGACAACGCCGGCGCTTTTCAGCAGGCGGGATGCGGCTTCGTTGAAGAGCATCGTGTTGCCGCCGCCGATGTTTTGAACGAGTGCATTGGCGAAAGCGGGCGGTCGCATGAAGCGCGGCGAGAAGCCGAGCGAAGCGCCGGATTCGTCGATCAACCGGGTGCGTGAAGCGTAGAGCGCGGGCTTTTCGGAAGGGAGGGGCGCGATGAAACGCAATGCCCGCTCCAGCTTGTCCGGCGCCCAGAGATCGTCGTGATCGCAGTAAGCGTAAAAGTCGGCGCGGACTTCACCTCGGCACAACAGCGTCAGGAAATTGGCGGCGAAGCCGCGTTGCGGACCGTCGGTGATGTGCAGACGATCAGCGCCCCATTGCGATTGGTAATCTTCGAGAATCGCGCGGGTGCGGTCGGTCGAGCCGTCATCGGAGACGTACACCTTCCAGTGCCGATGGGTTTGAGAGGCGATGGAGTCCAACTGCTGCGCCAAAAAGGCTTCGCCCTGATAGACGCAGAGCAGAATGGCGACCGTTGGAGTGGGAACAGTGAGCGCGGCGGACATGGTGGAAAAAGCGTGAAAAAAGCGGTCAAGAGGGACGGGAGGAGGATAGCGCGCCGAGTTGGCGGTACAACGCTTCGGTGATCGGGTAAAGTTGCTGGACGCGGTTTTCCAGAAAGAAATAGTGTTTGATGTAAAACAACAACGTGATGGCCAGCAAAACATCGAGCGCAAAAAACGGCCAGCTCGGCGCAAGCAAGGTTCCGGCCATGCTGCAAAGCAGCAACCCGCCGAAAAAGAAGGTCACCAGCAGATGGATCAGCCGTTCGTGCTGAAACGCGGCGGTCTGCTGCGCGTGGAAGGCGATGAGGCGCTGGAAGCGTTCGGGATCGGGGCGGCTTTCCAGCTCGGCAAGCGCCCCGGAAATCAGCAAAAGGTAAGCGGCAAGTTGTCTTTCCATGAGGGGGTAGCGCTCCGGCGGCACGGGATGGGCATTACTTTAGCGCGTTTTCGGCGGGCGTTACCGGTTTTGGGGTACAATTGCGCCCTCATCGGAGGGATGGATGAGTGGTTTAAGTCGCACGCCTGGAAAGCGTGTTTAGGGTAATACCCTAACGCGGGTTCGAATCCCGCTCCCTCCGCCACGACATTATCCAAAGCCGTCCAGCAGCATCCACTGGGCGGCTTTTTTCATAGGTAAAACCGTAACTTACCGTCCAGCGGCGTCCAAAGCTATCCATTGACAGCCAGAAAAATTGGGGGTAACTTTGGGGGTGACTTTTCTGGTTTACGGGAGTTACCCCCAAATGCCTCTTACAGACACGGTCATTCGCAATGCAAAGCCAAAGGACAAGCCCTACAAGCTGACCGGTGGCGGCGGTGAGGGCGGCTTGCTTCTTCTGGTACAGCCCAGCGGCGCGAAGTGGTGGCGGCTGAAATACCGGATTGATGGCAAGGAAAAGTCCCTGTCACTTGGCGTTTATCCTGACGTTTCATTGAAAGATGCCCGTGTGGCGCGTGATGAGGCAAAGGCGCTGATTGCTTCCGGGGTTGATCCTTCCTTTGTTCGCAAGGTTGAGGCCGCCGCCGGTGATGGCAATACGTTCAAGGATGTGGCGCTGGCGTGGCACGCGCAATGGAAAGAGGGCAGAAGCGCCCGTCATGCTCACGACGTGATGCGAAGGCTTGAGGCGGACGTGTTTCCGGTCATTGGTCATGTGTCAGTCAAAACGCTGACCGCCCCCATGCTGATTGCCATGGCAAAGCGGATAGAGAGCCGTGGTGCGTTGGACATTGCCAAGCGGGCGTTACAGATGTGCGGTCAGATCATGCGGTACGCCGTGGCGCATGGGCTGGCGGAACGGAACCCAGCGGCGGATGTAAAGCCTTCCGATGCGTTGGCGCAAAGGAAAAAGAAGAACTACGCCCGCCTTGAAGCGAAGGAACTGCCGGAACTTCTGCGCAAGATCAATGATTACGACGGAACGACGGTGACCCGTTGCGCGTTGCGTCTCATGGCGTTGACCTTTGTCAGAACAACCGAACTTATCGGCGCGCGCTGGGATGAAATCGACAGAGAGGCGAACCTGTGGCGCATCCCTGCCGAGCGCATGAAGATGAAAACGCCCCACCTTGTCCCGTTATCGCGGCAAGCGCTGGCCGTGCTGGAAGAACTGCGGGGCGTTACCGGAAACCGTGAGCACCTATTTGCGGGTGAGCGTAATCCGCGAAAGCAGATCAGCAACAACACCATTCTGTACGCCCTCTATCGGATGGGCTATCACTCACGGATGACCGGGCACGGCTTCCGTGGCGTTGCATCGACCATCCTGCACGAAAAGGGTTTTCCACATGAACACATCGAGATTCAATTGGCGCACCAAGAGCGTAATCAGGTGTCGGCAGCCTATAACCATGCCACCTACGTCAAGCAACGGGCGGAAATGATGCAATGGTGGGCGGATTACCTGACGCGGGCGGCGATATTACGTCCGGTGTTGCCGATGAAGATGAACTTCCCTCTGTTTTCCGATTCCGGCAGTTTTTTGCAGGGTTCAGGAACCCAACGCCCGAAAAAGCGCAATGACCTTCGCCTCGTCCTTCACGCCGGGGGATGTCTCTACGCCGGTCATCAGATCGATCATCTGCGCCCGGCGGGCGACTTCCGTTGCGTTTTCCGGGGTGATGCCGCCGGCCAGAATGACCGGGCAGCGCACGGCGCGCTGGAGCTTTTCATGGACAGACAGGTCGGCTGCCCCGCTGTGTCTGGCATTATCCGGCGTGCGCGGATCGAAAAGCACCGCGTAAACACCCGCCGCGCAGAAATCCGCCGCTGCTTTTTCCAGATCGGGCGTATTCGGAAAAATGGCCTTGATGATTTTGATGCCCTGTTTTCCCAACGCGCGGACGAGGTACGCCGTGTCTTCGAGCGTTTCGTTGCAATGCAGTTGGATGGTGTTCGGTTTCGTTTCCGCAGCAATACGCAACACATGATCCGGCGACCCGCCGGTGACGACGCAGGTTTCCGTCGGCTTGGGGACGGCTGCGATCAGTTCCTTTGCTTTCGCCGCGCTCAAGTTCCACGGCACCGGGCGCGGATACTCGACGACGAATCCCACCATATCCGCGCCGTGCCGGATGCACATCTGCACATCCTCCGCACGCATGAGTCCGCAGATTTTTACGATGGGACGCAAGGGGCAACTTCCCTTTNGACGCGAAGCGCCTGATACATGGCGCCCATATCACGCGCCTGCCAAAGTGCCGTGCCTACCAGAACCGCATTTGCGCCGGACGCCGCCGCCAACTTCGCAT
>WQTW01000155.1 GCA_009786085.1 Pseudomonadota bacterium
GCGTCATTCTGCGCGACGCGAAGCGGCGTCGCAGAATCCAGAGAACCCCATCCCCATCCTAACCTTCCCCTTGAAGGGGAAGGAACTTCGAGCCTCACGCGAAGCCGCGAAGCCGCGAAGGAACGAAAGCCCCTTCCCCCGCGTGCGGGGGAAGGCTGGGATGGGGGGCGTCAGGGATCATTCCATTTTCACTTCAATAGTACAATAATTTATGTTTTGATTTCATTCTTACATATGCAAACAATTAATGCGCTATTGAATTGGGAATGGAATCAGAGGTCAGGGATCAGAACGTAGGGGCGCGATTTATCGCGCCCTGTTTTATGGATTCTGCGACTACGCTTCGCGCAGAATGACGGCTTCTTTTTTTGCGTTCTTTGCGCTCTTTGCGGTTAAAGATTCGCTTTGCTCATCACCAGCGCCTACGACACCGCCGAACGCACCATCCCAAGCGCCGACTGAATGATCTCGTCCGAGAGGACGCCCAGCGCGCCTTTTCCTTCTTCCACCAACGCATCTGCTGCCGCGCCGTGCAGGCACACGGCGTAGCGCAGCGCGAGCGAGGCTTCGGCGCCTTGCACCAGCAGTGCGCCGATCATTCCTGTCAAAACGTCGCCGCTGCCGCCGAACGCCAGCGCGGGGTTGCCGGTGGTGTTGATACACCAGGAACTGTCGGGATCGGCGATGATGCTGCCGCATCCTTTCAGCACGGTATGTGCCCGATAGCGTCGGGCGATTTCGCGGGCGGCTTTCGGACGGTCGCGTTGAATTTCGTCGGCGCCGCATTGCAGTAAACGGGCGGCTTCCGCCGGGTGCGGGGTGAGCACGGTGGGCGCGTGTCGCTCGGCGATGCGGGCCGTCCATTCGGGGTGCTGCCCGATCAGCGTCAGCGCATCGGCGTCGAGCAGTAGCGGCGTGTCGAATGAGAACGCGGTCGTCAGAATGTCTGACGCGGGAGAAAATATCCCAAGTCCGCAACCGACGACCCAGGCGTCGTGTTGCATTTTCAGCAGGGTTTGCGCAGGGTGCAGCATCAATTCGGGACAACCGGGATCGAAGATCGGGGCGTCGCCGAGAAAGCCGACGCGAACTTTGCCGGCGCCCATTCGCGCGGCAGCCCGTCCGGCGAGCAACGGCGCACCACCCATGCCGGAAGCGCCACCGAGGATACCCAGACAGCCGAAAGTGCCTTTGTGAACGTTATGGAAACGGCGGCGCAGGGGAGCGGGCAAATGGGTTTCGATGAAACGGCGCTGGAGGGCGTGGGCATCCGCTTCGAGGTCTTCGGGCGGGATGTCGAGGGTGTCGATGTGAAGTTCGCCGCAATGATCGGGACCATCGAGCGTCAACAGTCCGGGTTTGAGCGCGATGAAGCTGAGTGTTGCGGTGGCGCAGACGGTGGGCGTATGGGCGACGCCGGTATCGCTGTCCAGCCCGCTGGGAATGTCGAGCGCCAGAACGGGAACGCGGTGGGCAGAGCGCGCATCGTTGATCCAGCGAATGAGATTGTTGAAAGGCGCAGCGGGAGCGCGGTTCAGGCCGATGCCGAACAGGGCGTCAACGATCAGCGCAGGCGGCGGCGGGTTTGGCAAATTCGATAAATCCGGCAGGCCGGAGAGCGTTGTGTGCAATGTGCCGCCCCGGTTGAGAAATTCGGCGAGCGCTTCGGCGGCATCCGGCGGCAAGGCGTCGATCGCGGGAGCGATGACGCAGGGAGAGAAGCCGTGTTCACGCAGCAGGCGGGCGAGCACCAAGCCGTCGCCGCCGTTGTTGCCCGGCCCGCAGAGGATGACGATGGGACCATCCACAGGCGTTTTCGGCAGGGCTTCAATGAAGCGAAACGCAGCGGCGCCGGCTTTTTGCATCAATGAGGCGCCCGAATAGCGTTTTTCGATGGAGCGCAGTTGCGGAATGGTCAGCAGCGGTGACAACAAAGGTGACAAGGGAGGCGGGAGCGCGGTATTCGCGGGAGGGTTACAGGAAGGCATGGCAAGTCTGGGAAGAGGGTGGGAGGTAAAAGCGATGATATCAGGGATAACCGAGTGGGGCGTGGGCGTCTTGCCCGCATTTTTGGCCTCACGCGGAGCCACGACATTTCGTTTTTACTCTCACGCTTGCGAGAGAGGAAATTTTGGAAAGGTGGAGAGTTGTCGGAAATGATTGCTTAGTAACTCGTGTCCACGTAATATGAAAACAGGGCATAAAATACGCAATTATTTTACGAAATACATACCTCATGGCGCAAATCAAGTATTGGAGATTGGGCGTCAAGGTAAAGGACAAGTGGTGGTTATTTGTATGGGAATTATCAGGAATCCGCCATGAGAAAAAGCCTTGCCCCCTCTTTTTTATTTCTGTTCCGCGAAAAAAATCTTTTACGTAAAACATAAGCGGATTACAATAGCCGGGCTTTTGTATTGAACTGTGTCATTTCCTTACAGTCTTCGTTCCCTTCAGAAAGGAAACATCGTGATCTTCTACGTTCAGAGTCATTTGGCAATAACTCCTCTCAAAAATTTCGCCGCTTTTTTTCTTGCTCTTTTCCTCGCCTTCCTCGCGCTGTCTACACAGGCGCAAACACTTGTTGGCACTTACCCCGCTTTGCAGACTGCGGCTGGCGCTGGAGGTGCGAACGACATCCGACTCTCTGCCGACATCAACGGCGCTACCCAGCTGACCATTGCTCACACTCTCACCCTCGATCTCAACGGCCATGCGCTGACGATTGCTCTGAATGCCCCAACCGGCGCAACCGCCAACGGCATCAAGATCAACCCGGGCGTCACGCTGACCATCACCGACAGCAGTTTGCCTAGCGTCGGCACACTCACCGTTACGAACGGCGCAAATATTCTCAATTCGCCCGCCGCCAACTCCAACTTCGGCGCCGCGATCAACAGCTCCGAAGGCGCGCTGAGCATCAACAGCGGCACAGTCACGGCTCGTGGCGGCAGTAGCGGCGCAGGCATCGGCGGCGGCAGAAATGGTGCGGGCGGAGTGATCACGATCAACGGCGGCACGGTCAACGCTGACGGCGATGGTGGCGCCGGTATTGGTGGTGGCTATAACGGCGATGGTGGAGTTATTACCATCAGCGACGGCGAGGTTAAGGCCAGAAGCCTCAACCTCGGTGCGGGCATCGGAGGAGGTATGGAGGGCGCGGGCGGAGTTATCACGATCAGTGGTGGTACGGTCAACGCTGACGGCGATGGTGCGGGCATCGGCGGTGGCTACCTGGGCGCGGGCGGCACGATCACGATCAGTGGTGGCACGATTACGGCTATTGGCACTGACGTAGGCGCGGGCATTGGTGGGGGTGGAGGTGGCTTGCTTAACACCTCCGGCACCATCGAGATCATTGGCACTGCGACCGTGACGGCCATCGGAGGTGACGACGCTTGGTACGCCACCAACCGCTCCGGCGCCGGTATTGGTTCCGGCGGCACGGGTCTCGCGGCGGCGTCGGTGGCGGTGGTCGAATCCATCACCATCAACACCACCGGCACAGTCACCGCCATCGGCGGTCCGGCAGTTCCAGGCAACGCCACCGGAGCCGGTGCGGCTATCGGCCAGGGTGGCCATATCGGCGGCGATGGAGCGGGCATCGCCAGCTTTGCCCATCCTTCGCCGCAGACGGTTAATGCGGGACAAACCGCCGCGTTTGCGTTTGTGCTTACCGAAGCGGCAGGCGGGCTGCCTGCCGCTGCTTACCAGTGGCAAGTTTTCACCGGTGGCGTTTTTGCCGATGTGACGGACGGCGCAGGCGGAACAACGTCCAACTACACGACGATTCCCACAACATTAGCTATGAGCGGTCATCAATACCGCAACGTGATGACTGCTTCCGATGTCAACGGCGACGGTACCGGCAAGATCACCATCACCAGCCACTCTGCGTTGTTGACAGTAGGCATGGCATCTCCGACGCTGGCGCTGGCCGCTTCTCCGGCAGGCTCCATGACCTTGCCTGGAAGCGTCACGCTGACCGTGACACTGGCCGGAGCGACGGATAATTCAAACCAAACCATCACCTTCATCGTGGATGGTGTGAATGT
>WQTW01000156.1 GCA_009786085.1 Pseudomonadota bacterium
ATCACCATCAGCGAAACGGTGGGCACGGCCTGACGGCCTTTGCCCACCCTATACGCTTCGCAGGGATGAGGCGTAGGGGCGCGATTTATCGCGCCCTGTTTGTTCTCACGCGGAGACGCAATCAGTTGCGTAGCCTGGACAAGCGAAGCGCCGTCCGGGAGCGTTTTTTGGATTCTGCGACTTCGCGCAGAATGACGACTTTTTTCTTTGCGCTCTATGCGGTGATTCTGATCCCTGACCTCTGATATCTGGCCTCTGAACCCCTCTCCCGCAAGGGGAGAGGGGAGCGTCGTTCCTTCGCGGCTTCGCGCCTTCGCGTGAGACCGAGCCGTCGCGGTTCGCTACGCTCACCAGCGACCTATGACTTCGCGCAGAATGACGGCTTCTTTTTTTTTGCGCTCTATGCGTTCTTTGCGGTGAATCTTTTTCAACAAACCCCCGCCAGCCTTCGGCTGGCGCCCCCTTTGGAAAAGGGGGCTTTTCTTCTCCGCAGCTTCGCGTGAGATGATGTTTTTCTGATCCCTGATTCCTGACCTCTGATTCCTGATAACCCCTCTCCCCCGACCCCTCTCCCGCAAGGGGAGAGGGGAGCGTCGTTCCTTCGCGGCTTCGCGCCTTCGCGTGAGACCGAACCGTCGCGGTTCCCGCCACGCTTCGCTCGCGGCTAAAGGCCGCTCACCAGCGACCTATGACTTTGCGCAGAATGACGGCTTCTTTTTTTGCGCTCTATGCGTTTTTTTGCGTTCTTTGCGGTGAAATGGTTTTTCTGACCTCTGACCTCTGATTCCTGATTCCCGGACGGCGCCGCTTCGCGGCTTGTCCAGGCTACACGCTGACCTCTGATCCCTGATCGTGTAAGATAACGTTTCATTGGCGGCGTGAGTTTGACATAAAGGAGAACGAATATGCCTGGATGGATCTGGTGGGCGCTGGCGTTAGTATTAATTGGTATCGAGATGTTGACAGGAGTGTTTTACCTTCTGGCTTTGGCAATAGCTATGCTCGTTGGCGGGGTGGTCGGCTGGCTGGGAGGAGGGCTTGTCTGGCAATTGTTCTCGATAGCCGTAACGGGTATTGCCGGATGTTTTTGGGTGCATCGCTGGCATCATAAAGGTGGCAGGCCAAAAAAACAGATGGCTTTTGATGTTGGTCAGCGGGTTCAGGTGTTGAACTGGAACGATGATGGCTCTGCAAGAGTTTCTTATCGCGGGTCGCGATGGGATGCTATTGTGGCGACGCCGAAAACACCACGGCGCGACAGCATGGTGATCGTCGAAGTTCGCGGTTCGATACTGGTGCTGGATGAAAATCCTTTAAGCGAATCGCATTGACTTTCGTCTAATGTTTTTTTCAATACATTTTCTTGTGAAAAGGAGTTTTTAATGTTCGAGCCAAATTTAAGTGTATGGGAGATGCTTGGGTGGGCGCTTTTTTTCGTAGCAGTGGTAATGGCTGTCAAAGGGATATGCATTGTTCCGCAGCAACGGGCGTATATCGTTGAGCGGTTGGGTCGCTTCCACGTTGTATTTCAACCCGGGTTCAACTACGTTCTTCCCTTGATCGAACGTGTCGCTTACCGTCATGATTTGCGTGAAATTCCGCTCGATGTACCGTCGCAGATTTGTATCACGCGCGACAACACGCAGTTGCAAGTGGACGGCATTTTATATTTCCAGGTAACCGATCCCAAGCGGGCTTCGTACGGTTCGTCGAACTACATCATCGCCATTTCGCAATTGGCGCAAACGACGCTGCGTTCGGTGATCGGTCGGATGGAACTCGACCGGACGTTTGAAGAGCGCGATCAGATCAACGCGACGGTGGTCAACGCGCTTGATGACGCGGCGGCAAACTGGGGCGTTAAAGTGCTGCGTTATGAGATCAAGGACTTGACGCCGCCGAAGGAAATTCTGCGGGCGATGCAGCAGCAGATTACTGCCGAGCGTGAGAAGCGGGCGGTGATCGCAACGTCCGAAGGCAAGAAGCAGGAGCAAATCAACCTGGCGATGGGTGCGCGCGAAGCGGCAATCGCCGAGTCGGAAGGCGACAAGCAGGCGGCCATCAACCGTGCGCAAGGTGAAGCCGCAGCGATTCTCGCCAAAGCGGAAGCCACGGCCACGGCGTTGCGTCAGATCGGCGCGGCGTCCAGCGCCGAAGGCGGTATGCAGGCGTTGAACTTGCAAGTGGCCGGACAATATATCGAGGCGTTTGCGAATCTCGCCAGAACCGGCAACACGCTGATCGTGCCGTCCAATCTGGGTGATATGGCCGGGTTGATTGCGACAGCGACGGCTGTGGTGAAAAAGCAAGCGGGTTGAACCGACGATACGTGAACCTCCGACCACCCCCTTTGTCAAAGGGGGTGTCCGTCGAAGACGGACGGGGGGTTGTTTCTTTTCATCCCTTTCCCGCTTGCGGGAGAGGGAAAAACTTTACGATGTAACGCTATAAA
This sequence comes from Pseudomonadota bacterium, assembly GCA_009786085.1. Taxonomy (GTDB): domain Bacteria; phylum Pseudomonadota; class Gammaproteobacteria; order Burkholderiales; family Casimicrobiaceae; genus UBA931. Next base: position 2,453 of record WQTW01000156.1, read on the forward strand.
CGAAATACCATGTCAGACCAAACAAATGGAGCTTCTTCTATAGCTCCCGCCGCTCGCCGCCGCGCCGTCATCGCGGCGGTTCTTGGTAACGCCTTCGAATTTTTCGACTTCGCCATCTACGGAATGTTCGCGGTGGTGATCGCGAAAGTGTTTTTTCCGGCGGTCAACGAAATCAATTCGATCATGGCGACGGTGGCCGTGTTTGGCGCGGCGTTTGTGTTGCGACCGATCGGCGGCATACTGCTCGGGATGTACACCGACATCGCCGGACGCAAGAAAGCATTGAGCCTGACGGTGATATTGATGGCGCTCGGCACCGGCATGATCGGGCTGGTGCCGCCTTACGCGGCCATCGGTATCGCGGCGCCGTTGTTGATCGTGTTTGCGCGTTTGCTTCAGGGCTTTTCGATGGGCGGCGAGTTTTCCAGCGCCGTGTCGATGTTGATCGAGTACGCACCGAAGCATCGGCGCGGTTTGTACGGCAGTTGGCAGATGTCGTCGCAGGGATTGGCCTTCAGCCTCGGTTCCTTGTCGGCGTTTCTGCTGACGCAGGGATTGTCACAGGAAGCACTGGAAAGCTGGGGTTGGCGGATTCCGTTCCTGCTCGGCATTCTGATCGGGCCGGTCGGTTTCTATATTCGTCAGCGCGTCGCCGAATCGCCGGAATTCGTCGAGGCGATGAAAACGCGACCGGAGCAACCCCGTTCACCGTTGACTGAAGTGTTGCGCCGTTTCCCGAAAGAAATCCTCTGCGGCTTCGGCTTGATCGTCGTGGGCGCAGCCGCTTCGTATGTGGTCATAATTTACCTGCCGATTTTTGGCGTCACGCAACTGGGGTTGACGCTGGGAGAAGTGCAGTTGAGTACGTTTCTGGCCTGCCTCGTTCTTCTGGTATTGTGCCCGATAGCGGGATACTGCTCTGACTTGATCGGGCGCAAGTCGGTACTGTTCACCGCGATCACCGTCTATGCCCTGGTGGTGTACCCGCTTTTCTCTCATTTCCTGGCAAACCCATCGCTGGCGGCGATGATTCTGACGCAATGTTCGCTGGCCGTTTGCATGAGCTTCTTCTGGGGACCGATGCCGGCGACGATGGCCGAGCTTTTTCCGGTGCGTGTCCGCTCCACCGGCCTGTCGTTGTCGTTCAACCTCGGCGGCGCATTGTTCGGCGGACTGGCGCCGCTTTACTTGACTTATCTGCTGAGAGAAACCGGCAACCCGATGGTGCCCGCCTATTACCTGCTGATGAGCACCGCATTCGGACTGGCGGCGACCTGGGCGCTCGATTTCAATAAAGCGCGAGCGGCACAGGCGTCCTGGCAGGCGGGGTGAACAGGGATCAGAGGTCAGAGGTATCAGAAAAATCATTTCACCGCAAAGAACGCAAAGAAACGCATAGAGCGCAAAGAAGAATTCTCACGCGAAGGCGCGAAGCCGCGAAGGAACGAGGCTCCCTCCACTTCAAGGCTGAGGTTTAGCCACAAGTATGTCGTCATTGCCTGCTGTGCCTTGTTGCTGACAAAAAGCCCTTCTCTTCGCGCTTATGGAGAGTAGCCCCGCAGGGGCGTGATATGAGTAACCGTCGGTGGAGT
>WQTW01000157.1 GCA_009786085.1 Pseudomonadota bacterium
GTGCCCGCCAGAGGCGGGCGGGGGTTTGGTTTGAAACCCCTTCCCCCGCTTGCGGGAGAGGGGTGGGGGAGAGGGCGTAGGGGCGCGATTTATCGCGCCCTTTTTTATGGATTCTGCGACGCCGCTTCGCGCCGCGCAGAATGACGTTTTTTTTCTTTGCGCTCTATGCGTTCTTTGCGGTTAAATAATATTTTTGATTCCCGGATGGCGCTTCGCTTATCCGGGCTACGCGCTCACGCGGAGGCGCGAAGGAACGAAACTCCCCTCTCCCGCTTGCGGGAGAGGGGTAGGGGAGAGGGCGGCGGTGACGGGAGGCAGGTTGCCTCCCCTACGGACAAGACGCGCCGATAGAACCGTAGGGGCGGCAATCTGCCGCCCGCAACATGACAAACCCCCGTCGGCTTCGCCGACACCCCCTTTGAAAAGGGGGCTTTTTTCTTCGCGGCTTCGCTCCTTCGCGTGAGGATTTTTTTCGTGCCGTTCGTGTTTTTCGTGGTTAAAAAAACAAAAGGGCAGGTTTGAAACCCGCCCTTTGCGTGTTGGGGTTCCCGCCACGCTTCGCTCGCGGCTAAAGGCCGCTCACCGCCAACCTACGGTGCTACGGTGCGTTATTCGTTCTCAAGGAAGCTGCGCAATTTTTCGGAACGCGACGGATGGCGCAATTTGCGCAGCGCCTTCGCTTCGATTTGCCGGATGCGTTCGCGCGTGACATCGAATTGTTTTCCGACTTCTTCGAGGGTGTGGTCGGTGTTCATTTCGATGCCGAAGCGCATGCGAAGCACTTTGGCTTCGCGCGGCGTCAGCGAATCGAGGATTTCTTTGCATACGTCGCGCAGGCTGGCGTTGACTGCGGCGTCGGACGGCGCGATGACCAGCGAGTCTTCGATGAAATCGCCGAGGTGGGAATCGTCGTCGTCGCCGATCGGTGTTTCCATCGAGATCGGCTCTTTCGAGATTTTCAGGATTTTGCGAATTTTGTCTTCGGGCATTTCCATTTTTTCAGCCAGCAGCGCCGGTTCCGGTTCCTGTCCGGTTTCCTGAAGAATTTGCCGCGAGATACGGTTCATTTTGTTGATGGTTTCGATCATGTGCACCGGGATACGGATGGTGCGCGCCTGATCGGCGATCGAGCGGGTGATCGCCTGCCGAATCCACCAGGTGGCGTAGGTCGAGAATTTGAAGCCGCGCCGGTATTCGAATTTATCGACGGCTTTCATCAGGCCGATGTTGCCTTCCTGGATCAGATCGAGGAATTGCAAACCGCGATTGGTGTATTTTTTGGCGATCGAAATGACCAGACGCAGGTTGGCTTCGGCCATTTCCCGCTTGGCTTTGCGCGCTTTTCGCTCGCCTTCGTTCATCTGTTTGTTGATGTCTTTCAACGCTTTGAGCGGCACCATCACCCGTGTTTGCAGGTCGATCAGTTTCTTTTGTTCATCGACGATGGCTTGCCGGAAGCGCGACAGTTGGTTGCTGTAGGGCGCGTCGGCGGCAATTTCTTTGTCGATCCATTTCAGGTTGATTTCGTTGGGCGGGAAACGTTCGATGAACAAGGGTCGCGGCATGCCCGATTGCTCGACGACGAGGTTTTGAATTTTGCTTTCGATCTGACGAATGTTCTCTACTTCGGAGCGCACGGCTTCGCACAGGCGCTCGACGACGCGAACCGAAAAGCGGATGCCGGTCAGTTCGTCCGAAATTTTCTTTTGCAGCGCCTCTACTTTGGGCGATTTGGCGCCTTCTTTGGCGATGGTGCTGCGCAACCGACCAGCGTGTTTGCGCAGCGCTTCGAATTTTTCGAGCGATCGTTCTCTGAGAAGGGTGAGGTTTTCGGCGGAGACGGAAGCGGCGCTGCCGTTGCCGTCATCGTCCTCGTCTTCGTCGGACTCGTCATCATCGCCTTCGTCGTCGCTGTTCTCGCTGTCGGCCATTTGCAGCAGCGCTTCCGCTTCTTCTTCAAGATCGGTGAGGCCATCGACCACATCGTCGATTCTCGTTTCTCCGGTTTTGACTTTGTCGGCCATTTCGAGGATTTGTTCAATGGTCATCGGACACGCCGAGATGGCGCTGACCATGTCCTTGAGACCCTCCTCGATTCGCTGGGCGATTTCGATTTCGTCTTCGCGGGTCAGCAAATCCACCGTGCCCATTTCGCGCATGTACATCCGCACCGGATCGGTGGTGCGGCCGAATTCGGAATCCAGCGTCGAAGCGGCGGCTTCGGCTTCTTCTTCGACATCTTCGCCGGGCGTGCTGGGCGCGGCTTCCGACATCAGCAGCGTTTCGGCGTCGGGCGCTTCGTCGTAAACATGGATTCCCATGTCGTTGATCATCGCGATGATGCCTTCGATCTGCTCAGGGTCGATGATTTCGTCGGGCAAATGGTCGTTGACTTCGGCGTAGGTCAGATAGCCGCGCTCTTTGCCGAGAACGATCAGGTTTTTCAAGCGGTGTTTGCGCGCTTCGGCTTCGGCTGGCGACACTTCACGCAGGTTCAGTTCGTCGGCCAGCTTGGTCGTTTTCGCCGCTTTTTTGGGCGCCGGCGTTTTCGAGGTTTCGGCAAGTTTGGCGACCGCGTTGACCAGCGCCGTTTCGGCGGCTTTGGTCGGCTTCCCCTTTTTCTCTTTGGCAGGAGAAGCGCTTTCGGGCTTGGCGGTTGTCGGCTTTACGGTTGACTGGGGAAGAGCGTCCTTCTTCGCTTTTTTGCTGTCTTTTTCAGCGACGGGCGCGGCCTGCTTGGGCGCTTTCGCAACGGGCGCCGCTTTTTTCGAGGGAAGCGATTTGGCGCTCGGCTTGGCGCTCGGTTTGACACTTTTAGGAGCGGTCGCGGCGCGCGGCTTTGCTACAGCGGCAACTTTCTTCTCCGGCTGGCGGGTTTTTGCTGCGGTTTGTTTCGCGGCAGCCGTCGTTTTCCTGGCGCTCGTCGTTTTGGATGTCGGCTTGAGCGGCGTCGGTTTGCGGGCGGCTTTCGCGGTGGTTTTCGCTACGGCTTTTGCCGTGGCTTTCGCCGCAGTTTTGGCCGTGGTTTTAGCGGTGGACTTAGCGGTGGGTTTAGCGGTCTTCGGTGCGACTTTCGGCACGGCTTTCGACGCGCTTTTAGCGGTCGTGCGGCTTACTGCCGCTTTTGCCGTGGCGGTTTTTTTGGTGGCTTTTGCGGTCGCTTGCGTGCGCGCTGTCGTTTTCGCTACGCTCGTGGTTTTGCGAGTCGTCGCGCTTTTTGTGGTGGCAGCCGTTTTGCTCGCGGGCTTCCGCGCAGCGGTTTTTTTCGCCGCGGCGTTGCGTGAAGGTTTTTGTGCGGCGCTGTGTTTCTTCGCGGCAGGACGCGCTTTGGCGGCGGCTTTTTGCGTCGTCTTGGCAGCGGTGCGCCGAACGGCGGTTTTACGAGAGGCTTTCACAAGTTTTTGAGCCATGATCATCCAGTCAACAGAAAATGCAACTTCCCCGCTGCGGGAGGGCGGGGGCAGTGAAATATGCGCCGAAATACTTACCGGAGGGAATCCCTGAGGCGGGATATTTTTCTACGCATCGGGACGCGAAGAAAAGCCCTTTTCGCATAGCAAACATAACCCCATACTATAACATGCCGTCTCTCAAAAGTTCGCTAAAAACATCAGCAAACTGCCGCGCTGATGCCCCGTTTATGCCTATGACCATGCCGAAAGCGTGGGTTCATGCCGTCGGTGGTTTTTGAACGGCTGCTCGGCTCTTTATGACCGTGAAACCTGCCTTATTGTTCCGGCGAGAGGTGGAACGCGGAGGCAGGCATGTCGCCACGATGACCGCTTCCTCGTGGCATAGGCATCTGCACAAATGGCAGAGGGTCTCACGCGAAGGCGCGAAGCCGCGAAGAAAAGAGTTCTCTCTCCCGCGTACGGGCTGAGGTTTACCTACAAGTATGTCGTCATTTCCTGCTGTGCCTTGTTGCTGACAAAAAGCCCTTCTCTTCGCGCTTATGGAGAGTAGCCCCGCAGGGGCGTGATATGAGTAACCGTCGGTGGAGTGAGCGTA
>WQTW01000158.1 GCA_009786085.1 Pseudomonadota bacterium
CCCCCCCTCTCCCGCTTGCGGGAGAGGGTGCCCGAAGGGCGGGAGAGGGCAGCCCACTCTGCCCGATCCCAAACCCCCGCCCGCCTTCGGCGGGCGCCCCCTTTGAAAAGGGGGCTTTTCTTCTCCGCGTCTCCGCGTGAGGCATGAGGGCGGGTTTGAAACCCGCCCCTACGACCCTACGAGGTTTGAATGTCGCGGTTCGCTACGCTCACCACGACCTATGTTCTACCTGCGTGTCGTTTTCTTTGCCGTCTTTTTGACGGCCACTTTCGTCGCCGTTTTTTTCACGGCCGTTTTCTTTGCAACCGTTTTCTTCGCAACGGCTTTCACTGCGGTTTTCTTGACCGCCGCTTTCTTCGCTACCGTTTTCTTCGCCACCTTCGCGCCACGCTTGCCGCCGCCGGCGTCTTCCTTCGCCGCCAGCAACGCCAGCGCTTCGTCGAGCGTCAACGCTTCGACATTGTGCGTCGCCGGTACGGTCGCATTCACGCCGTTGTGCTTCACATACGGGCCGAAACGACCACTGTAAAGTTCAACTGCCGCGCCGTCGTCGGGATGCGCGCCGAGACTGCGCAACGGCTTGGCCGCGCCGCGCGCGCCGCGTCCGCCCGTTCCTTCGCCGCGCGGTTCGAATTCAAAACCGATCTTGCCGTCGGGTTGCGTCACGAGGTACGCCGAGAAGGGACGCTTGGTGCGCATCGACACGAATTGCAGCAAGCTGGTCTTGCCGTCCTTCAACAATTTCTCCATCTGCTCGCGGGCAATCTCGCGTTGCAGAATCGTCCGCCCCGAACGAAAATCGCAGGTCTTTTCCGCGCCGACCGCTTTCTCGCACACATAAACGCTGCCACGCTCGAAAACCCGCGCTTTGCATTTCGGACATTTTCCGAGCGGTTGCTGATCGCCGAAATCCACCGGCTCGCCGCTGTCGTCGCCATCGCCGTTGTCGAAATCGAACACCACTTCCAGCGCGTCGTTCATTTTCAGCTTCGCCGAAAACGCCCGTCCCAGACGACTGCGAAAACCGTCGAGCGGCCCGATCTCGCGCGTCTTGAGCAGAATGTCGGCTTCAATCGCTTCCAGTTGCCGACCGCCCATGATTTTCCAGAAACCGAAATCGCACTTTTCATTGATGCACTGGAATTTCTTGTATCTTTCGTGCACTTCACCGCCGCATTTCGGACACGGTTCATGCAGCGTCGCAAAATCGCCGGGGATGGTGTCGCTCTCGTAATTCTTCGCCTGTCCGACGATGTGCTGCGTCATTTTCACGATCTCGCGCATGAACGCTTCGCGCTTGATCTTGCCGCGCTCCATCTCGCCCAGTTTGTATTCCCACTCGGCGGTCAATTCCGGCGAGAACAATTCGGGAACGCCCAACCCGTGCAGCAGCGTCATCAATGAAAACGCCTTCGCGGTCGGAATCAACTCTTTCCCTTCGCGGTGAGCATAACGTTCCTGCAACAAACCTTCGATGATCTGCGCCCGCGTCGCCGGTGTGCCCAATCCTTTTTCGCGCATCGCTTCGCGCAATTCGTCGTCCTCGATCGCCTTGCCCGCGCCCTCCATCGCCGACAACAGCGTCGCTTCCGTATAACGCGCCGGCGGTCGCGTCACCTGCGCCGAGACCTCGACTTTCTCGGTCATCGGCTTCTCGCCTTTCTTCACCGGCACCAGCGACGTTTCATCGCCCTGCGCTTCCTTGCCGTAAACCGTCAGATAACCCGGACTGACCAGCACCTTGCCTTCCGTCTTGAACGCCTCTTTGCCGATACGGGAAATCCGCGTCGTCAGCAAAAATTCCGCCGGCGGATAAAACACCGCCAGGAAACGACGCACCACCATATCGTAGAGTTTCGCTTCCAACTCGTTCAACGCTTTCGGCGCGGCCAGCGTCGGGATGATCGCAAAGTGATCGGAAATTTTGCTGTTGTCGAAAATGCGCTTGTTCGGCTTCACCCACTTCTGCTTCAACACCTCGTCGGCCAAGCTGCCGTAAGCGTTGCTGTCGGCCAGCACCTTGAGTGTCGCCTTGACCGTGCCGACATAATCTTCCGGCAGCGCCCGCGCATCGGTACGCGGATACGTCAATACCTTGTGTTTTTCATAGAGCGCCTGCGCCAGCGACAACGTGGTGCGCGCCGAAAAACCGAAGCGGTTGTTGGCCTCGCGCTGCAAGGTCGTCAAATCGTAGAGCAACGGCGAATTCTGCGTGGAAGGCTTCGTTTCCTCCTCGACCGTCGCCGGTTGACCGAGACAGCGCGCGGCGATGTCCTTCGCCTTCGCCTCGCTCCACAGCCGTTCGGCGCGCAAGTCCGGCGCGTCGTCCTTCTTCTTGAAATCCTCGTCGAACCAGCGGCCTGTGTATTCGCCCGCCTTCGCCTGAAACGTGCCGATCAATTCCCAATAATGCTTCGGGACAAACGCACGGATTTTCTTCTCGCGCTCGACGAGAATCGCCAGCGTCGGCGTCTGCACACGACCCACCGTCGTCAACTGAAAACCGCCCGACTTGGAATTGAACGCCGTCATCGCCCGCGTGCCGTTGATGCCGACCAACCAGTCCGATTCCGAGCGACACGTCGCCGCATCGGCCAGCGGCTGCATCTCCTTATCCTTGCGCAACGCCTCGAAGCCGTCGCAGATCGCCGCCTTGGTCATCGATTGCAGCCACAAACGAAGCACCGTCTTGTCCGTCTTGGCGTAACTCACGATATAGCGAAAAATCAGCTCGCCCTCGCGTCCGGCGTCGCAAGCGTTGATGAGCGACGTCACATCTTTGCGCTTGATCAGCTTCAGCAACGTTTTTAGCCGGTCGGCGCTTTTCTCGATCGGCTTCAATTCAAACTTCGACGGAATCGCCGGCAAATGCGCGAACGTCCATTTGCCGCGTTTGACCTCCTCCTCCTCCGGCATCCCGATTTCGAGCAGATGCCCCACCGCAGAAGAAAGGACGTAATCGTCGCTCTCAAAATAATCGCCATGACGGGTGAAACCGCCCAGCGCCCGCGAAATATCGGCAGCGACCGACGGCTTTTCGGCAATGATCAGACTTTTACTCATAATGTCCAGAGAATATCGGGAAACTCCCGGCAACCGTTTTTGGAAAAGGGGTTCTGGCGTGCGATAGTACGGAGGAAAAGGCGGGGAAGCAAGCGGTTCCGCGCAGAAAACCTCTTTAACCGAGGTCTTTTAACCACGAAAAACACGAAAGCCACGAAAAAAAGGCTCACGCGAAGGCGCGGAGGGCGCGGAGGGCGCGGAGGGTAAATTGACGCGAAGCGGCGTAGGGTGGATAAGCGAAGCGCAATCCACCAAAACGGGCGTCCCGCCCGCCATTTTGCTCACGCGAAGGCGCGAAGGCGCGAAGCCGCGAAGGAACGAAACCCCTTCCCCTTCAAGGGGGGGGGATGGGGGGCAGCGCGTAGCCCGGATAAGCGAAGCGCCATCCGGGAATCACCTCATGCGGAGACGCGGAGGGCGCGGAGGGTAAATTGACGCGAAGCGGCGTAGGGTGGATAAGCGAAGCGCAATCCACCAAAAGCGTGGAGCGCGGGCGTCCCGCCCGCCATTTTGCTCACGCGAAGGCGCGAAGCCGCGAAGGAACGAAACCCCTTCCCCTTCAAGGAGGGTGGGGATGGGGTTGGCAGGAATCAGAGGTCAGAATGTCGTCATTGCGAGCACAGCGCAGCCAAAACGTCGCGGTTCGCTACGCTCACCAGCGACCTATGCGCTACCCCCTGAGCGCGCCGGAAAACAGCCTGCAAAAACGCCTCGGCTTCATGGCCGGTCAAATCCTTGTGCCCGATGACTTTGATCGCATGGGTGAGGCCGACATCGCATCCCTTTTTTGCGGGCGAGACGTTGGCCATTCGGTCCGCGCTCCAAAATGTTGCAAACGAACCACATCGGCAGAAAGATTTTTGTGAGAACCGTAAATAAATGTGAACTTTTTCCCACAGGAGCACCCATTTCCCCATGCGCCGT
>WQTW01000159.1 GCA_009786085.1 Pseudomonadota bacterium
GGGGGGGGGGGGGGGGGCGGATGTTCGCTTTCCGCCGGTTTCGCTCGCGATGCTCGCTCCACCGACGGTTACTCATATTACGCCCCTTCGGGGCTACTCCCATACTTGTATAGATACCTATGCCGTCAAGGGGAGGGAACAGAGCGGCGCAACGCGGAAATGTGTACAACTAAACAGAAAATGCTCTAGCTACCACTTGCAGAACATCTTCAATGACGTCGAACTCTTGCCGGAAGCAACTATTCGAAAATATCGAATAGTTCAAGCCGAAGGCCTCCGGGAGGTCTCACGGGAAGTAGATCACTATAACCTTCAAGCCATCATTGCCGTTGGCTTCAAGGTCAACAATGAACGCGCCATCCAAAAAAACCACTACCCCTAGTGGTCGAACAAGCGCCAGCCCACTGCCTGTAGCGTAAAAACAACTTTTTACCATTCTCATCGCATGGAAAAACCCCCATCCGTAAAACATAGCGCCTTTTCGGCTATAATCCGCCGGATGTCAAAACATACCTTCTCACGAAGGCGGCAACGGGCATTGTGGCGTAACCGTTTTCAGGCCGGTATCCAATCCGTTCTCAGGTTTTCCCGCCATCTGTTGTTGTTACCTGTGTTGGCGCTTCTGGCCTGCGACTATCCGCCGACGCCGCCGTCTTCCCTCTTTGTGGCTGAAGTTCAAGCCTCCGTACCCAAGAACGACTTTCCCGCGTTCTCGGTGTTGACGGTCGCCTTTTGTTCCGACCCGGCGAGTTGGTTTGTCAGCGGTGACGGCGAATTTGCCGGTTTCGAGCACGACCTGCTGAAACAGTTCACGCAGGAAGTGCGCCTGGAACTCCGCCCTACCTCCGTCAAAAACAGCGTCGATCTGCGCACTTCGCTCAAAAAGTCCCGCGCCAGCCTCAGCGCCGGCCTCTATCGTCCCAATGGGGGCGATGATGACAGCATCGTCTGGACAGACAGTTTTTACACCGCCGAGCCAGTCGTCGTTTACAACACCGATATTCGCCGCCCCAGAAGCTGGGAACAAATTACCGGCGATACGGTCGCTTACCTCGAAAACGCGGGAATGGACTCGCTGGTTGCGGAGTTATCGGAAACGCATCCCGGCATCCGCTGGAAGCCCATCGCGGCGCCTTCCGCCGACGCCTTGTTGTCGCTGGTCGATGAAGGCGTTTACCCCTACGCGCTGGTCACCTCGCACAAGGCCGCGCTTGCCCGCAATATCCATTTGAATTTCGCAACGGCGTTTTCAACCGGCGCCAAAATCGAAATGGCCTGGGCGCTTCCCGCCAGCAAGCATTATCTGCTCGATGCGCTGAACTCCTTCATCGCCCGCGCAAAAGAAGACGGCCTGATCGATCGACTCGCCGAGCGTTACTTCCACCCGCTCCAACAAGTCCCGCGCTTTGACGCTGGCGTCTTTCAGGAGCGCATCCGCAACGACCTGCCGGAACTGCGCCCGATGTTCCACCGCGCTCAGGAAACGACCGGCGTTGAATGGCGGCTTCTGGCGGCCGTCGCCTATCAGGAATCGCAATGGGATCCCCTTGCCACCAGCGAAACCGGCGTGCGCGGCTTCATGCAGATCACCGAGACCACAGCCCGCTTTCTCGGCGTCAAAAACCGGCTTGATCCCGACGAAAGCATCCAGGCCGCCGCCGGCTATCTGAAAACCCTCAAAGAACGTTTGCCGGAGGGCATTGCTGAACCGGATCGCACCTGGATGGCGCTCGCCTCCTACAACATCGGATTCGGACACCTCGAAGATGCCCGCAGACTGGCGCGTGAGCAAGACCTCAACCCCAATCTCTGGAAAGACATCAAACAAACGCTGCCGCTGCTGACGCAACCGGAATACTACAGCCGCGCCCGCTATGGCTACGCGCGCGGCGGCATGCCTGTCGCCTTCGTTGACCGCGTTCGCGCCTACTACGACATCCTGCTGCGGCACGAACCGGAGCACGACCTCCTGCGGCTGCGCGCCGCCGGCAATAACAGCAGCCGCATCTCGCCGGTCATTGTCGCGGCGCTTTCAAAGCCGTAACGGCGCATAGCGCGTAGCCTGGACAAGCGAAGCGCGTCATTCTGCGCGAAGTCGCAGAACCGGGGAGTGTTACGGGCGGCAGGTGCCGCCCCTGCGCCTGGCGCATTTTGCATGTAGGGGAGGCAACCTGCCTCCCGTCACCGCCGCACGGATTCTGCGACTCCGCTTCGCTACGCGCAGAATGACGATTATTCTTCTCCGCGCCTCCGCGTGAGGATGGTACTGCGCGCTTCGCTTGTCGGGCTAACGCTTACTGTGCCCCGTTGAGCGTAGCCTTGTCGCTACCATTTGCGGATTTGACAACCGTTTTCGCAGCCCTGTTCGCTGTTGTATAGCGTCCTTTCTTGAAGAAAACGCCCATCCGTTGCAACGCCCGATGAACCGCTTGAATTGAACACGAGAGATTCAATCTCTCTTTCATCTCGCACAAGGTAATTCCCGGTTCCTTCTTGATCAAGCGGAGCAATTGCTCTTGTTCATCTGCGTTTATTTTCGGCTTGCGTCCTGCACGATGGTGAAGCGTCCGCACATGTCCAAATTGTTTCTTCTGAACGATCAGTTTCTTCACGAACGATTCCGAGACATCAAAGCGATGCGCAATTTCCAATTTCTTATATTGCCCTTCTTCCCAAGCTCGAATAATGCGTTCCCTTAAATCCTGAGATAAACTTGCCATCATTCCTCCATACAAAACGTTGGTACACCTTGCGATACCTGCTCCGCAACCCTCTGTACACCTTCCTGCTTTGATAGGCGGCCGCCCTCTCCCCATTACGCGGGAGGTTCTCTCTGATCGTTTCCCCGCGCCTAGGGGAGAGGAGAGGAGAGGACGGCCATAGCCTGTGTTACGCTACGCGGGCGGCGCATGGCCGCCCGCGTAGCGATTTCTTGTTACTTGTTAGCCGTTAGCTCGCTCCTCTCCGGTTTCTGATTCCGGGATGGAACGCAATACCCATACCCAGTAGCGCGATGAGCAACAGCAATGCCCCGTAACCCAGCGTCGGGATCGATTCTGCAGCCCCTAACCCACCTGCTGCCGGAGCGATCGTGATGCTGAGTGTCGCAACCGCAGAAGCGCCCAGGGCATTGTTAGCCGTCACGTCAAACGAGAACACGCCCGCCGTTGTCGGTGTGCCGGAAACAGCACCCGTATTCGGATTAAGCGCAAGCCCCGGCGGCAAAGCACCGACAACTGCCCAGTTTGTTGGAGCATTCGACGCTACCAGTATCGCGTTGTACGCGACGCCAACCCTGCCGTTCGACAACGCTCTGGTCGTGATGACCGGAGCACCACCGCCTGCTGCCGTTACTTCAAAGCGTACATTGAAGCTGACCGCAGGAACATTCGCGTTGCTGATGGTGAAGGTCGCGGTGTAGACTCCCACCACAAGACCTGGGACAGGCGTCACCGTAAAGCTGGCGCTTCCGCCAACGACAATGTTGTTGATCGTGGGTGCCGACAAGATGAACGCCGTCGGCATCGCGCCGCCTCGCATGATGTTCAAGAGGCCAGTCGCCTGGTTGCCGGTGTTCGTCACCACGACGGTCAGCGGGGGTTGCACCCCATAACCCAACGCAGCCGACGCAAAGTTGTGGCTTCCCGCAGGAACGTCGTGCGATATGCCAAACACAGCGCCCGCCGGCGTCACCGTAAAGCTCACGTCGAAGCTGATGGTGATGCCGTTCGCCGCGTCTTCGATCTCAACGGTCGCGGTGTGAGC
>WQTW01000160.1 GCA_009786085.1 Pseudomonadota bacterium
ATTTGCCGTCACCCACCCAAGGTGGGAGCCGTATGCCTTAATTGGGCACGTACGGTTCTGTGCGGGGGGCGCTCAGTAATGAGCGTCCCTACCGCGATTCACCCCAACCTATACCCTACACCATTCATGCAAAAATTCGCACCAATGTGCGGCGTCGCTGGCCTGTAAACGCTCGCGCACCATCGCCATTTCGTTGTTGTATTCTTCTGCCGTCAACACGCCGCGCATCAACTGAAAGCGTTGAAAGAGCAGGTAGGTGTTCAACGTGTCGCATTCGCAATAGTTGCGGACATCGACGATCTTTCCTTCGGCCATCGCCGCGCCGACATCGCCGCCGTCCATCAGCAGTTTTCCGGGGAAGCCGCACAGCCGCGCCATCGCGTCGAGGCCGGCGTTGGCGCGTGGCTGGTATTGCGCCAGCACGTCCATCAGGTCGATGTGTCGGGTGTGGTAACGATTGAGGTAATTGTTGTATTTGAAATCGCGGTCATCGTCGCCCCACTCCCAGTAACGCGCCGCGGTCACGCCGTGCAGCATCGCCCGATAATGCAGCACCGGCAAATCGAAGCCGCCGCCGTTCCATGAAACGAGTTGCGGCACGAAGCGTTCGATGCCCTCGAAGAAACGACGGATCAGCACGTCCTCGCCGTCTTCGGGTTGGCCGAGCGACCAGATTTGCAAACCTTTGTCGTTGCGCAACACGCAGGCGATCGCGACGATTTTCTGAAAATAGAGGTGCGCGAAATCGCTGCCGGTCGCGGCGCGGCGTTGTTGTCCGTACCAGTCGAGCACGTCCTGATCGGACAGTTCGGGCGGCAAGCGGTGAACTCGGCGCATGCCCGAAACGTCGGGGATGCTTTCGATGTCGAAGACGAGGATTGGGGTCATGGTGTAAATCTCGTGTCGGGTTTTCCGGTTTGATCTTTCCTCATGGTCTCACACTCTCTCCCGCAACAAACCCCCGTCGGCTCCGCCGACATCCCCTTTGAAAAGGGGGCTGGGCGAGAGGAACGTTTTGCCATCACCGCAGCGCCGCTTTGACTTTCTGGCCGTGGGTCAGTTTTTCTTCCGGCAGGTAAATGCCCTTGATGCCGGCGGGCGGTTCGGTGAGCCTCGGAATGTTGTCGCCGGTCACGGCGTTGGCGGCGGCGATCAGCCCCACCACTTCCCCGCTCTCACGAATGCCCCAAGCGGCAACCTTGAGGACGATATCTTCACCACGCGCGCCTTTGCAGCAAAAAAACCAGCCGGAACAGGTGCTGATACTCTGAATCTTCATAAAAAACCTCCTTGCGACAAACCAAACCGGTCTTATGATACGCTGTTGCGGCGATAATGCGAAGTGGCGGCGCGAAGATCGCCGCCGCGCTTTCATCGCCCTTGTTTCAACGCTTCAGAAAAGGAGGTTTCATGTCGCTCCCCCTGGAAAAAATCGTAACCGCCGCCCAGCGGGTCTCGCGCGCTTACCGCATCGAAAGCGGCAAGCGTTTCCGGCTGAAACACATTTCCCCCGACGATACCGGCGGACTGGCCCAAAACAAGGTTGACATTCAGTGGCGCGCAAAAACCTTCCTCGATTTCGCCAACGCCCGTCTGGCGGCGTTGCAGGAAAAACTGTATGCGCAGAAACGCTGGTCGGTGCTGATCGTGTTGCAGGCGATGGACGCCGCGGGCAAAGACGGGACGATCAAGCATGTGATGTCCGGCATCAATCCGCAGGGTTGCGAGGTCACGTCGTTCAAGGCGCCGACGGGCGCTGAGTTGGCGCATACTTTTTTATGGCGCTGCGCGCTGCGCGTTCCCGAAGCGGGAATGATCGGTATTTTCAACCGCTCCCATTACGAAGACGTGCTGGCGCCGCGCATCCATCCGGAGTTTTTGAAAGCGCAAAACCTGCCGCCTTCGCTGGTGACGAAGAAAATCTGGCAGGAACGTTATCAGGATATCAATGCGTTCGAGAAACATCTCGCGCGCAATGGTGTGCTCGTTCTCAAATTTTATCTGCACCTGTCGAAAGAGGAACAGAAGAAGCGGCTGCTGAGCCGAATCAGTGAAAAAAACAAGAACTGGAAATTTTCCGAAAGCGATGTCAGAGAACGGGCGCTTTGGGATCGCTACATGGAAGCCTACGAAGACGCCATTCGGGCAACCGCCCAACCCTGGGCGCCCTGGTACGTCGTTCCCGCCGACAACAAATGGTACACTCGCACCATCGTCGCCGTGGCGATCATTGACGCGCTGGAATCGCTCAATCTCAAACGTCCCAAAAATCCCAAAGGACACAAAAAAATACTTCTCGACGCGCAAAAATCGCTCAGCGAGGAAGTGTGACTGAATCTGCGCTCATGATGCCGCCGTCTCTCTCTCGTTCTTCCCTGTATTGCCGACATGCGTAATCTCGTTCCGGGCCATGCGATTCATTTGCTGCGCGGCGGCAACGATTTCTTTCCGGCGTTGATCCGCGCGTTTGACGCCGCGCAGCACGAAATCTGGCTTGAAACGTACATCTTCGCTGACGACGTCAGCGGTCAAGCCGTGGCCGACGCGCTGATTCGCGCCGTGCAGCGTGGCGTCAACGTGCGCGTGTTGATCGACGGTTGGGGCGCCCGCCTCTATTTGTCCAAAGCGCTGGCGCAAAAATTGACTTCCGCCGGTGTCGATTTATTGCTCTACCGTCCCGAAGTCGAAAACCAGCCGTTCCATTTTCGCCGTTTGCGCCGCTTGCACCGCAAACTCTGTCACATCGACGGCAAAGTAGCGTTCATCGGCGGCATCAACATCATCGACGACATGAACACGCCCGGACATACCCCGCCGCGCATTGATTTTGCCGTGCGCGTCGAAGGACCGATTCTGGCGGAAATCGTGCGAACCATGCGCCGCGTGCGCGCCCTCGTCGAGCTGTCGCACTTGCACAACATCACGTTTGAAAAAGACGCGCTTCCCGCCGTCACCGAAGCGGTCGGCACGATTCGCGCGAATCTGGTCGTCCGCAACAACCTGAAACAACGCCATGCGATCGAGCGCGCCTATCGGGCGGCGTTGGGACGCGCCAGAAACGAGGCCATCATCGCCTGCGCTTATTTTTTCCCCGGCTGGCGTTTTCAGAAAGCGTTGATCGCCGCCGCGCAACGCGGCGTCAAAGTCACCTTGCTGTTGCAAGGGCGCGTCGAATACAAAATCATGCATTACGCCGTGCGCACCCTTTACGAAAAATTTCTCGACGCCGGTATCGAAATCCAGGAATACCATCGCTCGTTTCTGCACGCCAAAGTTGCCGTGATCGACGGGCAGGTCGCCACCATCGGCTCATCGAACATCGACCCTTATTCTTTTTTGATGGCGCGCGAAGCCAACGTTTTCATTCACGATGCGGGTTTCGCCGGACAGTTGCGCGGTGTTTTGCTCGAACTGATCGCCGACGGTGCCAAGCCGGTGTCGGCGTCGCACTGGCGACAACGCTCGCTGATGACTCGTCTATTATCGGTGCTGGCGCTCGGCACACTCCGGCTCATCATGGCCGTCACCGGCGCCGATCCGGAAAACGGCTGGTTCCCGATGTCGCGCGAAGCGCAGGAGGCGCGAGGGAGGCAGGAATCAGAGGTCAGGGATTAGGATCAGAAAAGCCCCCGCCTTGCCCCCTTTTTGAAAGCTGTCTCTATATCACATTTCCGGCATCATAATTTCTGTTCATCATGTACTGTAACCCCTTGACTTCAAATAGAAGATTTTGTTTTCTATGCTGCCTC
>WQTW01000161.1 GCA_009786085.1 Pseudomonadota bacterium
GTCGTGATCGCCGCCGTCAGGGTCGTCTTCCCGTGATCAACGTGTCCAATCGTACCTACGTTCACGTGCGGCTTCGTCCGCTCAAATTTTCCTTTGGCCATGATCGTTTCCTACTCTCTCATCCATTACTTCTTGTTGATAATCGCGTCCGCTACTTGCTTCGGCGCCTCGGTATAATGCTTGAATTCCATCGTATAAGTCGCCCGCCCTTGCGTCAGCGAGCGCAACGTTGTTGCATAGCCGAACATTTCGGCCAGCGGCACTTCGGCGCGAACGACTTTGCCGCCGCCGACCATATCTTCCATGCCCTGAATGATGCCGCGACGCGACGAAAGATCGCCCATCACGTCGCCCATTTTTTCTTCGGGCGTTTCAATTTCCACCGCCATCATCGGTTCCAGCAGCACCGGACTGGCTTTGCGCATCGCGTCCTTGAAGCCCATCGATGCCGCCATCCGGAAGGCGTTTTCGTTCGAGTCAACGTCGTGGTACGAACCGTCGAACAGCGTCACTTTAACGTCCACCACCGGGAAGCCCGCCAACACACCGGCCGGCAGCGTTTCCGTGAGACCGCGCTGTACGGCAGGAATGTATTCACGCGGAACCGCGCCGCCCTTGATTTCGTCAACGAATTCGAAACCTTTGCCGGCTTCGTTCGGTTCGACGCGCAGCCAGACGTGACCGTACTGACCACGACCGCCGGACTGCTTGACGAACTTGCCTTCGGTGTCGCCCGACGGCTTGCGGATGGTTTCGCGGTACGCCACTTGCGGCGCGCCGACGTTGGCTTCGACCGAGAATTCGCGTTTCATCCGGTCAACGATGATTTCGAGATGCAACTCGCCCATCCCGGAGATGATGGTCTCACCCGACTCTTCATCGGAACGGACGCGGAACGACGGGTCTTCCTGTGCCAGACGGTTGAGCGCCAAGCCCATTTTTTCCTGGTCAGCTTTGGTTTTCGGCTCGACGGCAACGTGAATCACCGGCTCCGGAAACTCCATTCTTTCCAGAATGACTTGTTTGTTGACATCGGAGAGCGTCTCGCCGGTCGTCACATCTTTCAGACCGACCACAGCGGCGATGTCGCCGGCGCGCACTTCCTTGATTTCCTGACGGTCGTCGGCGTGCATCTGCAACAGACGGCCAATCCGCTCCTTGCGGCCCTTCACCGTGTTGATCACCGTGTCGCCGGAATTCAGCGTTCCCGAATAAACACGGATAAACGTCAACTGCCCGACGTACGGGTCGGTCATGATCTTGAACGCCAGCGCCGAAAACGGCTCGGCATCATCGGCCTTGCGGAATTCTTCGTCGCCGTTGTCTTTTTGCCCTTTGACCGGCGGAATGTCGCACGGCGCGGGCAGAAACTCGATCACCGCGTCCAGCATCCGCTGCACGCCCTTGTTCTTGAACGCCGTCCCGCACAACATCGGATGAATCTCGCAGGCGATCGTCCGCTGACGCAAACCTTTAACCACCTCGTCGTCGGTCAATTCGCCGCCTTCGAGATACTTGTTCATCAATTCTTCATTGGCTTCGGCGGCCGCCTCCACCATCTTCTCGCGCCACTCTTTGGCCTGTGCAACGAGTTCCGCCGGAATATCGACATAGTCGAACTTCATGCCCTGGCTGGCTTCGTCCCAGAGGATCGCTTTCATCTTGACCAGATCGACCACGCCCTTGAAAGTGTCCTCCGCGCCGATCGGAATCACCACCGGCACCGGATTCGCGCGCAAGCGCGTGCGCATCTGTTCGTAAACCTTGAAAAAGTTGGCGCCGGTGCGATCCATCTTGTTGACGAACGCCAAACGCGGCACCTGATACTTGTTCGCCTGCCGCCACACCGTTTCCGACTGCGGCTGCACGCCGCCGACCGCGCAATACACCATGCACGCGCCGTCGAGCACACGCATCGACCGCTCCACCTCGACCGTAAAGTCAACGTGTCCGGGCGTGTCGATCACGTTGATCCGGTGTTCCGGGAAATTTTTTCCCATCCCCTTCCAGAAACAAGTGACCGCCGCCGAAGTGATGGTGATACCGCGTTCGCGCTCCTGCTCCATCCAGTCGGTGGTTGCAGCGCCATCGTGCACTTCGCCCAGCTTGTGCGAAACGCCCGTATAAAAAAGAATGCGCTCGGTCGTCGTCGTCTTGCCCGCATCGATGTGCGCGCTGATGCCGATGTTGCGATAACGCTCAAGAGGTGTCGTTCGTGCCACGGTAGTCTTAAATATCAAAACACGACAGGCAGCCGAAAAGGCTTACGCTGTCGCGCAAGTTAAAAATCAGAAACGGAAATGGGAGAATGCCTTGTTAGCGTCAGCCATCCGGTGAACTTCTTCGCGCTTCTTCACCGCGCCGCCGCGGTTTTCCGAAGCATCCAGCAATTCGCCGGCCAGACGCGCGTCCATCGACTTTTCGCCGCGCTTACGCGCCGCTTCGCGCAGCCAGCGCATCGCCAGCGCCGAACGGCGGGTGGGACGCACCTCGACCGGCACCTGGAAGTTGGCGCCGCCGACGCGACGGCTTTTCACTTCCACCATCGGTTTGGCGTTGGCCAGCGCCGCTGTAAACACTTCCAGCGGATCCTTGCCGGACTTTTCACTGATATTGGCGAACGCACCATAAATAATGCGCTCGGCCACGGATTTCTTGCCGCTGGTCATCAAAACATTGACGAACTTGGCGACCTCGATACTCGCGAACTTGGGGTCGGCGAGAATCTCGCGTTTGGGAACTTCTCTACGTCGGGGCATATCGTCCTCGAATGGTTATTCGTGCGGTCAGTCTTTTTTCGGACGCTTGGCGCCGTACTTGGAACGCGACTGCTT
Source organism: Pseudomonadota bacterium (assembly GCA_009786085.1). Taxonomy (GTDB): domain Bacteria; phylum Pseudomonadota; class Gammaproteobacteria; order Burkholderiales; family Casimicrobiaceae; genus UBA931. Next base: position 2,835 of record WQTW01000161.1, read on the forward strand.
GCGGTCTTTGACGCCTGCCGTATCGAGCGCGCCGCGCACCATGTGGTAACGCACACCCGGCAAGTCCTTGACGCGGCCACCGCGCAGCAACACCACCGAGTGCTCCTGAAGATTGTGGCCTTCGCCGCCGATGTAGCTGATGACCTCAAAGCCGTTGGTCAAGCGCACCTTCGCCACCTTCCGCAATGCGGAGTTCGGCTTTTTCGGCGTCGTCGTATAAACGCGAGTGCAGACACCACGCTTTTGCGGACACTGTCCAAGCGCAGGCACCTTGCTTTTGTACACTTCGGGCGTTCGGCCCTTGCGTACGAGCTGATTGATAGTTGGCATTCTGAATTTTCCTGAGTGGGTCACCCGATTCCATACCGGGCTGCCGCATCGCTCTCTGTCTGCAATCGCGTGCATCCCTGCACAGCGCTTGCCCGACACCTTCCAAAGCCGCAGGCGCCCGGAGACAGACCCCGTCGCACCGCGTCTTTCCTAAAAGACTTGGGATTCTAACCAGCTTCCGAATTTGTGTCAATGTCAATCAGAGGCCAGAGGTCAGGGATCAGGACTCAGAACGCCGTCATTCTGCACCCCAAACCGTCATTCTGCGCGGTGCGAAGCGGCGTCGCAGAATCCATAAAGCAAGCAGCAAGCAAAAACGATTGAGCCGAAAAGAACAAAAAGTACAAAGAAAAAAACCGTCATCCCCGCGGGGATGACGGTACATTTGTATCGTTGCGTTTGTCGCGGTTCGCTGCGCTCACCAGCGACCTATGCGTTTTCGTGTTTTTCGTGCTTTTCGTGGTGAAAGGGTTTTGCTTTTC
>WQTW01000162.1 GCA_009786085.1 Pseudomonadota bacterium
CGAACGCGGAACCGGCGGAGACAGACAGCACCATCGTCCAGCCCTGCAAGGGCTGAACAGACATTATTCAGCCCTTGCAGGGCTGGGGGAGTGTTGGATGTCCGCTTCCCGCCGGTTTCGCTCGCGATGCTCGCTCCACCGACGGTTACTCATATTAAGCCCCTTCGGGGCTACTCCCATACTTGTGTAGATACCTATGTCCTCAAGGGGAGGGCAAGGGTGGGAATGGGGTTGCTTGTCGCGCACAAACCAAAACCGTTCTAAAATTCTTTCCTTTTCTGCGCTTCTTCAGAAACCATGATGCTCAACCCCACCCAGCGTTTTTCCGACCGCGTTGCCGATTACGTTCGTTACCGCCCGAGCTATCCGCCGGAACTGATCACCTTTCTGCACGAAACCTGCGCGATTCCCGCGCACGCCAGCGTCGCCGACATCGGCGCAGGCACCGGCATTTCAAGCAAACTGCTGCTCGACGCCGGCCATCCGGTCATCGCCGTCGAACCGAACGACGCGATGCGTCAAGCCGCCGATCAATGGTTGTCCGGCTATCCGAATTATTCGAGCGTCGCCGCGCCCGCAGAACAAACCACCTTGCCCGACGCCAGCGTCGATCTGGTCGTCGCCGCGCAAGCGTTCCACTGGTTCGACCGCGAACAAGCGCGCCGCGAATTCGCCCGCATCGTGCGTCCCGACGGTTTCGTCGCGTTGTTCTGGAACATTCGTCTGTTCGACGGCAGCGCATTTTTGCGCGGCTACGAAGCATTGCTGCGAACGCACGGCGTCGATTACAGCGCGGTCGCCGAACGTTATTGCGGCGATGCTGAAATGCAGGACTGGTTCGGCGCGGGATTGCGACACATCGGACATTTTCATTACGCGCAAAAACTGGACTTCGACAGCTTGCGCGGTCGCATGCTGTCTTCCTCGTATGTGCCGCACGTCGGACACCCCAAGCACGAGCCGATCATGAAGGCGCTCAAATCCTTGTTTGACGCCACCGCCCAACAAGGGCGCGTCGATTTTGAATACGATACCCGCGTTTACGTCGGGACATTATGAGCCAGCCCCTTTTTGATTCTTACGCGAAGTCGCAGAATCCAAAAAAACAGGGCGCGATAAATCGCGCCCCATGCGTCCTCTGATCCCTGGTTATTCTTCAATCCCCACCGCGATCGACGAATAGCCGCAATCGACGTTGGTGACTTCGCCGGTCACCGCCGCCGACAAATCGGAAAAGTAAAACGCGGCCACGTTGCCGACTTCTTCGATGGTGACGTTGCGGCGCAATGGCGCGACGTTTTCGACGTGTTTGAAGATTTTGTGGAAGCTGCCGATGCCGGAGGCGGCGAGCGATTTGATCGGGCCGGCCGCGATGGCGTTGACGCGCAAGCCTTCGGGGCCGAGGCACGCCGCCATGTAGCGCACACTCGCTTCGAGGCTGGCCTTCGCCAGTCCCATCAGGTTGTAATTCGGAATCGCTTTGGTCGCGCCGAGGTAGGAGAGGGTCAGCAATGAGCCGCCGCGCCCCTGCATCAATGGCCGCGCGCCTTTGGCCATCGCCGCGAAACTGTAGCTGGAAATGTCGTGGGCGACGCGGAAAGCGTCTCGCGTCATGCCGTTCAGGAAATCGCCGGACAAGGCTTCGCGCGGCGAGAAAGCGACCGAGTGCAGCACACCGTCGAGCACGCCCCATTCTTTTGCCAGCGTCTCGAACACAGCCGCGATTTGTTCGTCGGACGAGACATCGCACGGCATCAACACACTTGGCTGAAACTCGGCAGCGATTCTCGTGACGCGCTCGCGCAGGTCTTCGTTCATGTAGGTGAATGCCAGTTGCGCACCCTCGCGGTGACACGCCTGCGCAACGCCGTAAGCGATCGAACGGTTGGAAATCATTCCGGTGATCAGGATTTTTTTGTCTTTCAACAGTTCCATAACAGTCTTTCTCGTAAAAAATCAATAGTGCTTATTTTAAAAGATTTGGCGGCAAGTTGGCTTCCGACTTTCCTCACGGGGGCGCTTACAAAGCCGCCCTTGCTTCCCGAACCCGCGCATAAAGGCCGGGGAGATCGTATTGAATCGTTTTCCAAACAATTTCAAGGTCTGCCTTAAAGTAGCCGTGAGCAACCGCATTTCGCATCTGATAGGCAAACGCCAAGGGCAGTTCGGGATGCGCCGTCGCAAATTCAGGATAACGTTTCTCAATATTGTGGCTGGCCTCGCCGACGATTTCGATATTGCGAATCACGGCGTCCTGCACCAGCGCGCTGTTCAGGAACGCCACTTCATCCATGTCCTCGGTATAGCGATCAATGCGCTCAATGGCCTCAAGAATATGCGCCAGATAATCGGCGAGGCGCTGCAAATCCCGACTCATACAGGCCGCGCCTCCGCGAGCACGGCTTCCCTGAACTTGTCCGGTAATGCGTTGGGGGTCAGCACATCTACCGGCACGCCAAGCAGCTTGTTGAGTTCGTAGCGGATCGCGCCGATGTCCAGTAGCGTCGTTTCCGGCGTTGGATCGACAAGAATATCAAGGTCGCTGTTTTCCTGATCTTTGCCATGAACCACGGAACCGAAAACGCGCGCATTACGGGCACGATGCGCCGCGACAACGCGGTGAATGGCGGCACGGTTCGAGACCAGAGCTTCTGAGGGTTTCATGTTGCTTTCCGCGTGTTCGTGGTTTCCAATGGATAACGGCGCCAACGGCGTTGCTTTTCAGAGAAATCGCTTCTCATTATAACTAAACCTGCTTCCAGCCTAGCCGTTCTCCAAGACGATCGTTCTTAAAAAAACGCCTCAATCGTATCAAAAACGCCGCAGGCCACCACATTGTTGGGGACGCCGGGCTTCAGTTCCTGCACGTTGTCGTCGGCAAAAACGAGGACGCTGCGGCTGCGAAACGCTTCTTCGCTGTGCCGCCCCGGGTTCGGCAGGCGCGTCACGGCATCCAGGCTGCCGTTCACGCTCGTATAAAAAAGAGAAATCCATTTGTCCGGTCGGGTTCCTTCCGGCGCATCGGGCGGCAGCCACAGCTTGCCCGCTGAAAATGCGTTCGGCGACGAGCAGTTGCCGTTGTCGAAAAACGCCACCCGCAGCGTCGCCCCCGGCGGCAGACCGAACACCGTGACCGATAATTGCCAGCGGTCGCCTTTTTGGTAAACCGTGATTTTGCCTTGCGCGCTGGAGCCACCTTTGGGAAACAGCGGCGCAGCCAGTCCGCGCGCTTGTTTTTTCTCTCCCGGCTTTTCGGCGGACGCGCTCGATGTGTCGAATGGCTTGTTGCTGCTGCACGCGCTTAACGCCAGCGCGGCGATGAACGCAAGACCCATGATGCGCCACCCGGTTTTTCCTCTGTTTTCCGCCATGTTGCTTTCCTTTCGGTTTTTCCGCTGCACAATATAACAGGGATCAGGCATCAGAAAGGCGTCATTGCGCGCGTAGCCTTCTTATTCCTGACAACCCCATTCCCACCCCAGCCCTCCCGACCCTCTCTCCCGACCTCTCTCCCACAAGGGAGAGAGGAGGGAAATGCCTCCCCTCTCCCGCTTTCCGCGGGAGAGGGGCAGG
>WQTW01000163.1 GCA_009786085.1 Pseudomonadota bacterium
AGCGACCTATGCGCTTCGCGCCGCGCAGAATGATGACTTTTTTCTTTGCGCTCTATGCGTTCTTTGCGGTTACACAGGGCGCGATAAATCGCGCCCCTACGCCCTCTCCCCCACCCCTCTCCCGCAAGCGGGCGAGGGGAGATTCGTTCCTTCGCGGCTTCGCGCCTTCGCGTGGGATCCAAAAGGGCAGGTTTGAAACCTGCCCCTACACGCGCAGACGACTTTTTTCTTTGCGCTCTATGCGTTTCTTTGCGGTTAAAAAAAGGGCTGTATAATGCAGCCCTCCGAGGAGCGCTGCGACTTTGCGTTGACATAACTGTCCGCAAAGCCAGGCTCGGATGGTATCAACGGCGCTCGTGGCTTTCGATGATTTATAGAGAGCGCGGGCGAGACTTTTTCTCGTCGTGCTTCCTTTTCAGGTTTAATGTTTTTGAAAGGACTTCACGATGTTGCATTCTTCCCAACGTACTTCACAACCCACCACGAACGATTTTTACGTCGCCGATATGTCGCTGGCCGGCTGGGGGCGGCGCGAGATTGCCATTGCCGAGACCGAAATGCCGGGGTTGATGGCGATCCGCGAGGAATACGCCGCGCAGAAGCCGCTGGCCGGTGCGCGTATCGCCGGTTCGTTGCACATGACGATTCAGACGGCGGTGTTGATCGAAACTTTGCAGGCGCTGGGCGCAAAGGTGCGCTGGGCGTCGTGCAATATTTATTCGACGCAGGATCACGCTGCCGCCGCGATTGCCGCGCAAGGCACGCCGGTGTTTGCGTACAAGGGCGAAACGCTGGCCGAATACTGGGATTTCACGCACCGGATTCTGCAATGGCCTGCTAACGAAACGCCGAACATGATTCTCGACGATGGCGGCGACGCGACGCTGCTCGTTCATCTCGGCAGCGAAGCCGAAAAAAATCCCGCGCTGCTCGATCATCCGACCAGCGAAGAAGAGCAGGCGTTGTTCGCTTCGATCAGGGAAACACTGAAAACCTCGCCGGGTTTTTATTCGAAGATCAAGGCGTCGATTCGCGGCGTGACCGAGGAAACGACGACCGGCGTTCATCGTTTGCAACAGATGCACGAGCAAGGGCGTTTGTCGTTTCCGGCGATCAATGTCAACGATTCGGTGACCAAGTCGAAGTTCGACAATCTTTACGGCTGCCGCGAATCGCTGCTCGACGGGATCAAACGCGCCACCGATGTGATGATCGCCGGTAAGGTCGCTGTGGTGTGCGGTTACGGCGATGTCGGCAAAGGATCGGCGCAGGCCTTGCGTTCGCTGGCGGCGCAGGTGTGGGTCACCGAGATTGATCCGATCTGCGCGTTGCAGGCGGCGATGGAAGGGTACCGCGTCGTCACGATGGACGAAGCCGCCGACAAGGCCGACATTTTCGTGACCAGCACCGGCAACCGCGACGTGATTACGCACGACCATATGGCGCGGATGAAAAACAACGCGATCGTTTGCAACATCGGGCATTTCGACAATGAAATTCAGGTTGCTTCGTTGCGCCAATACCGCTGGGAAAACATCAAGCCGCAAGTCGATCACATCATTTTTCCCGACGGCAAACGGATCATCCTGCTTGCCGAAGGGCGTCTGGTGAATCTGGGTTGCGCCACGGGGCATCCGTCGTATGTGATGAGTTCGTCGTTCGCCAATCAGACGCTGGCGCAGATCGAGTTGTGGAGCAAGCGCGATACGGGAGAGTATCCTGTCGGCGTTTATGTGTTGCCCAAGACGCTCGACGAAAAAGTGGCGTTGCTGCAACTGAAAAAACTGAACGCGCAGTTGACGGCGTTGACGCCGGAACAGGCGGCGTACATCGGCGTGCCGGTGGAAGGGCCGTACAAGCCGGACACGTATCGGTATTGAGGGGCAGGGGGCAGAGGTCAGAGGTTAGATGTCAGATGTCAGATGTCAGATGTCAGATGTCAGATGTCAGAAGAGATATTTTTTCTTTGCGGTTAAAAAAGATTCCGAAAGAGGACGCGATGCAACAGAGCAACCCCACCACCCTCTCCCCTACCCCTCTCCCGCAAGCGGGAGAGGGGAGGGCGTGTCACGGTAATGCCGAGCCTGTTTTCAGCCTCGAATTTTTTCCGCCGAAAACGCAGGAAGGCGTTGACAAGCTGATTCACGTGCAGCGCGCGTTGCAATGTTTGCAGCCGGCGTTTTGCTCGGTCACGTTCGGCGCGTGCGGTTCGACGCGCGAAGGAACGCTCGAAACGGTGCTGGCGATGAAGCGCGACGGGCAAAACGCCACGCCGCATTTGTCGTGCATCGGCGCAACGAAAGCGCAAATCCGCGACATCATTGAGCATTACCGCGCGCACGACATTCATCATCTTGTCGCGTTGCGCGGCGATCTTCCATCGGGAACGCTCAACAGCGGCGCGTTTCGTTACGCCGCCGAACTCGTCGCGTTCATCCGCGAGATCAGCGGTGACTGGTTTCACATTGAGGTGGCGGCGTATCCCGAAGTGCATCCGCAGGCGACGAGCGCCGAGGACGATCTGCGCTATTTCAAGCGCAAGATCGACGCCGGCGCTGATTCGGCGATCACGCAATACTTCTACAACGCCGACGCTTACTGGTCGTTTGTCGATGCCTGCGCGGCGCGCGGTATTACGGCGCCGATTGTTCCCGGTATTATGCCGATCATGAGTTTTTCCCGCTTGTCCCGTTTTTCCGAGATGTGTGGCGCCGAAATTCCGCGCTGGATCCGCCGCCGGATGGAGGGTTATGGCGATGATCTCGCTTCGATCCGCGCGTTCGGTCTCGATGTCGTGACCGATCTCTGCGCTCGTTTGCTCGAACGCGGCGCGCCGGGGCTGCATTTTTACACGCTGAATCAATCGGAATTGACGCTCGACATTTGTCGGCGTTTGGGGCTTATCGCGTCAGGGGGCAGATAACCATCTCACGCGAAGCCGCGAAGAAACCCTTTTTTAACCACGAAAAACACGAAAGTCACGAAAAAGGGTCTCACGCGAAGGCGCGAAGGCGCGAAGGCGCGAAGGCGCGAAGGAAGGAGGCTTCCTCCCCTTCAAGGTATAGGTATCTACACAAGTATGGGAGTAGCCCCGAAGGGGCTTAATATGAGTAACCGTCGGTGGAGCGAGCATCGCGAGCGAAACCGGCGGAAAGCGAACCTCCAACACTCCCCCAGCCCTGCAAGGGCTGAATAATGTCTGTTCAGCCCCTGCAGGGCTGGACGATGGTGCTGTCTGTTTCCGCCGGTTCCGCGTTCGCTACGCTCACGCTCCACCGACGGTTATTCATGTTGCGCGCCTGCGGCGCTGCTTTGCGCCGCGCAGAATGACGAATGCTTTTCTCCGCGTTCTTCGCGGCTCCGCGTGAGAAACAAAAAGGGCGGGGTTGAAACCTGCTCTGATCTCCGCCAACCCCATCCCCACCCCAACCCCAACCCTCCCCTTGAAGGGGCTAGTGTATGCACACAACTCCGAATGCATATAATATTTGTTGTTGCAACAGCTTTGGGAGGTGCTCAGGCATGAGAATTGAATGCGGAGATCGCA
>WQTW01000164.1 GCA_009786085.1 Pseudomonadota bacterium
TCACCCTCATGCAGTTGCGCTTCTCTTCGCTCGTTGTGACCAACTCGCGGCGGGACTTCCACCCGCAGGAGTGCGCCCATGCTGGGCGCACTGGATTGCGCTTCGCTTATCCACCCTACGCCGCTCCTGATTCCTGATGCGCTCGCTTGACTTCCTCCGCAAGAACCATCAACCCGTGTTCTATCTTCGCCGGTTCGGGGACGGTGTTCATTCGCAAGCACTGGCGGGTGTGATCCCAGGGCTGTTGCAATCCCGGGAAGAAGTGATTTCCGGGCACCATCAAAACGCCGCGCTGTTTCAGGCGGCGGTAAAGTTCCTGGTCGTCGATCGGCAGATGGGGAAACCACAACCACAGGAAGAATGCGCCTTCGGGTTTGTGGACGAGGCAATGTTCTTCGCTGAGATAACGGCGCAGGGTGGCGAGGGTTTGCGTCGCGCGTTCGCGGTAAAAGGGTCGGATCACGTCGTTGCACAGGCGCAGCAAATCGCCGCGCCGGATCATTTCGTTCATCAGCACGGGACCGATGCTGCCGGGCGCAAGGCTGACGATGGCGTTCATGTTGCTGATGGCGTCGGTGATTTCCGGACGGGCGACGACGATGCCGCAGCGCACGCCGGGCAATCCGAGTTTGGACAGGCTCATGCACAGCACGATGTTGTCGTTCCAGATCGGCTTGGCGTCGGTGAAGGTGACGCCGGGGAAGGGGACGCCGTAGGCGTTGTCGATCAGCAGCGGTATGCCGCGCTCGCGGGCGATCTGGTCGAGACGTTGCAGTTCTTCGTTGGACAGCACATTGCCGGTCGGGTTGGTGGGACGCGAGACGCAGATGGCGCCGAGGTCGTTGTCGAGCGGCAACGCGGAAAAATCAATGTGGTATTTGAACAACCCATTCGGGAGGTGTTCGATGTTGGGTTTACCGGCGACGAAAATGTCTGAATCAACGCCGACATCGGCGTAGCCGATGTATTCGGGCGCCAGCGGCAACAGGATTTTGCGTTTGCGGCCATCTTCGCAGCGGCCACCGAACATGTTGAAAAGGTAAAAAAACGCGCTCTGGCTGCCGTTGGTCAACGCGATATGCTCGGCGCCGATGTCCCAGCCCCATTCGGCGCGAAACAGGGCGGCCAGCGTTTGGCGCAGTTCGTCGCTGCCGCGCGGGCCGTCGTAGTTGCAGATGGCGTTGAGCAAACGCCCATCGGCCAGCGAGGTTTCGCACAGTTGCCGGTAATAACGGGTCATCTCCGGAATCTGCGCTGGATTGCCGCCGCCGAGCATGATGGCGCCCGGCGTGCGCAAGCCATCGTTGAGGTCGTCCATCAACTGGGCGATGCCGGAATGCTGCGTGAATTTTTGACCAAAGGCGGAAATCATCGCTAGCTCTTGTTTTATAAAAGCACATTGTGCCGGAAAGATGGGCTTGACGCCAAACTTTGCGGTAAGCTGTTACCCTGAAAACGGCAGTTGACCGCTTGTAAATTTACGGGAAGCCACATGGTAGCTTGCTTTGAAGCCTTTTTCACCGTTCACCCATTGGGTGAGTGCGCTACGTACTCGCCAGCACAGCGCTTGCCGCACCATGCTGCGTTGCTCCTCCTAGCGGGATGGCAGCCCGCGTCGTCGTCGCGCCTAGCCTGGCACGGCAAGCACAGTACTGGCAAGCACGCCCAACGACCGTTTTCAGGGTTGCTTGCTTCTGGACATAACGGCCATGACTGAACACCCTCCGTCGCCATCGCATTCCGAAAGCCCCGGCATCCGGTCGGGGACGGCTGCCTTCATCCGCGTGCAGATCGCGCTGTTTCTGGGCGGCTTTTCGACGTTCTCGCTGGTGTATTGCGTGCAACCGTTGTTGCCGCTTTTTTCGCACGATTACGGCGTTTCGCCAGCGCAGGCGAGCATCATGCTCTCGACGACGACCGGCACCATGTCGGTGATGCTGATTGTCGCCAGCGTGTTGTCGGATCGTTTCGGTCGGCGTGGCATCATGATTTTTTCGTTGTTGACCGGCGCATTGCTGATGGTGGCGTGCGCCGTGATCGACCATTTCCAAACCTTGTTCGTCCTGCGAACCTTGCAAGGCATCGCGCTGGCCGGCTTGCCGGCAGTGGCGATGGCCTACCTCGCCGAAGAAATCGAATTTTCCGCCCTCGGCTATGCGATGGGGTTTTATATCAGCGGCAATGCACTGGGCGGGATGAGTGGACGGCTCATCACGGCCTGGGTGGCCGAGCACTCGTCCTGGCAGATGGCGCTGGCGACCATCGGCGTGCTGGCGCTGCTGATGGCGCTCGGCTTCTGGAAACTGTTGCCGCCATCGCGCCATTTCAAACCGCGTCCCTTGCAGCTTGCCGTGATGTGGGAAGGCGCGCGCACGCATTTTCGTGACGCGCGACTGCCCTGGCTGTTTCTGGTGGCGTTCCTGGTGATGGGCAGCTTCATCAGCGTTTACAACTATTTGGCGTTCCGGTTGGCGCTGTCGCCATTCTCATTGTCCACCGGCCAGATCGGCTCGGTGTTCCTGCTCTACATCATCGGGATGTTCAGCTCGACCTGGGTGGGGCGGCTGGCCGACCGCTTCGGATTGTCGCGGGTATTGTGGGTGGTGGTGACACTGATGCTGGGCGGCGTACTGCTGACCCTCGTCGAAACGCTTTGGGTGGTGATCGTCGGCGTGGCGATCCTGACCTTCGGCTTTTTCAGCAGCCACGCCGTGGCAAGCAGTTGGGTCGGTCGCCGCGCCAAAACCGCGCGCGGGCTGGCATCGGCGCTGTACCTGTGGGCCTACTACTTCGGCTCCAGCATCATCGGGACATTTTCGGGCACCTTGTGGGGCGTCGGCGGCTGGAATGCCATCGTCGCATGTCTTACGACCTGTCTGGCCTTGTGTCTGGCGGTGGCCGTGTATTTGCGGAGAGCGGAGTAGGGGGCAGAGGTCAGAGAACAGAGAACAGAGGTCAGGTATCAGAGCGTAGGGGCGCGATTTATCGCGCCCTGTTTGTTCTCACGCGGAGACGCGGAGAAAAAACCGTTTCGTTCCTTCGCGCCTTCGCGTGAGGCTCGAAGTTCCTTCCCCTTCAAGGCATAGCAAGCGTAGCCCGGATAAGCGAAGCGCCATCCGGGAATCAAAACCGCGATTAACCGCAAAGAACGCATAGAGCGCAAAGAAAAAACCGGCGTCATTGCGAGCGAAGCGAAGCAATCCAGAAAATGTGCGCAACGAAAAAACGCTGGATCGCTTTGTCGCTTCCCGCCAGGCTTTGCTCGCGGCTAAAGATTCCTCGCAATGACACATTTCTGATGCCTGATTCCCAGACAAGCGAAGCGCCGTCCGGGGAAACAACCTCACGCGAAGCTGCAAGGCCGCGAAGGAACGAAAGCCCCCTTTTTGGAAAGGGGGTGGCCGCCGAAGGCGGACGGGGGTTTGTCTTTCAGCCTCTCGCGGAAGAGG
>WQTW01000165.1 GCA_009786085.1 Pseudomonadota bacterium
ATCGACAATGCCGTAGGGGCGGCAACCTGCCGCCCGCAACGTTACAAACCCCCGTCGGCTTCGCCGACACCCCCTTTGAAAAGGGGGCTTTTTTCTTCGCGGCTTCGCGCCTTCGCGTGAGGCAAAACAGGGCGCGATAAATCGCGCCCCTACGTTCTGACTCCTGATTGCGCCTTCGCGTGAGGCAAAACGTTGGGGTTCCCGCCACGCTTCGCTCGCGGCTAAAGGCCGCTCACCGCCAACCTATGCCCCTGAATAACAAAAACGCACGGGCGGCATTGCCGCCCGTGCGTTTTACGATCACACCCCATCTATTGACTCTTGGGGGGCCACCCTCTCCCCGATTACGGGAGATCTCTTATTAATTCCCGTCCTTGCATAGGGAGTGTGTAGGAGGGCGGGGAGAGGGCGGCATAGACGATTACCGTTGAACGATCGCTGTCCTCCGTCTGATGCCCACCGCCGCCAGACCCGCCAGCAACAAACCGAGCGCGATCAGCGCAGCGCTTCCGGTGGTCGGGATCGGCGAGGTATTCGGGTCATTGCGCGCACCGATCACCAGATAGATCTGGTTGGCGGCGTTATCCACTTCCAACGTGTAGTTGAAGTTTCTGATCCTGCCGCTGTGCGCCGGAAGCGCTCCGTTAAAGGCGGTCGCTTCCAGGAGCACGAACTCCTGTCCTTGCGCCAACGGCGTCACAGGTGCGCCGGCGAAATCCACATCAATCCTCAAGTTGCTGAGATCGACCGGCGTCGTCACGTTAAGCTTCGGAAGAAGCGCCCTGCCAGCCGCAAAGTTCGCGGGAAGCGTAAAGTTCAGTCTCTGGAAGCCCTCCAGTGCAGTCACCGTCAGACTGCGAACAGTGGGATCCAGGCGCAGATTCAACGTGTTGCCGGTAGAAGTGATGGGAGGCATAGCAACGCCAAAACAAGAAACTCCACCATAAAGCCCGACGCCCGCCGCAAAGTTCGGAGTGCCAGAGATCGTCACGGTATTGTTCGTGGCAGCGCCCAGGCCGAGCCAACTACAAATATCCGCGGCAAAGATGTTGCCATCTACCACCGCATTGCCGCTGATCTCGATACTGCTGTTCGAGACTGTCGCGCCGCCATAGGTGTGCCAAATGGCTCCGGCATAGATGTCACCCGTTACGCTGCCGCCAGTGATAAAGATTTTGTTGTTATTTGCGGTGGCCGTACCCGTGGCAGGGTCGCCAAGAGCAGCAGAGAAAGAGGAGGCTTCGGGTTTCCCGCCGTAGATGCCGCCGGTGACGGTGCTGTTCGTGATCCTGATTTCGTTGTTCGAAACGTTGGCGCTGGCGTCAAAACTGTCCGCATGTCCGCCGAAGATAGGGCCGCTACGCACGGTGCTTCCTGTAATGATGATTCTGCTTCCCGAAATAGTGGCGTTACCATCGGTGCTTTCAGCATCGCCGCCACAGACCTCCTCCACCGAACTGTTGGTAATGGTGATGGTGTCATCGTTGTTGGTGCGCGAAATGGCCGCAGAACCGGTGTCGCTCCACGCCCTTGCGGACAGAACCTCAAGTACCGTACTGCCTTCAACGATGATTCTGTTGTTCACAGCGGACGCGTTGCCATCCGCTTCGACGTGAGCGCCTATGATCGCAGCAGAAGAAGCTGGGGCATGATTAGTGTTGGTAACAGTGACCAGGTTGCCCGTAGCTGTGCCCGTTCCGCCGCTGCCTTTCGCTTGTCCGCCAATGGCAGCGCGCGCCTGTCCGCCGTTAATAGTAACCGAGTTGTTCGTGACCGAAGCACCGGCACTGTCGCTCTCAGCAAGCCCGCCCCAAACATCGCCGGCCACATTGCCGGTGTTTTCGACACTAGCCTCGTTGCCTAAAGCCGTGGCAGCTCCGTCACTGTACGCATACCCGCCGTGAACGGCTCTGGTCACCGCACCACGGATGGTCGCTTCATTGTAGTAAGCTCCGGAAGTACCACTACTGAGATAAACCTCTCCGCCGGAAACCCAGCCGCCCACGGAACCGGTTGCTTCAACGAAAACCTTGTTTCTATCGACGTTGGCGTTACCAAAATCGGCAAACCCGCCGTAAACATAATCCGTTACCGCGCCTCGGATGGTAACCATGTTACCGAAAACGATACCCGCGTCAATGAAATTAAACCCGCCGTAAACGTCTCCGGGCACGGTTGCGCCGTTTTGCAGCGTAACGGTGTTGCCCGTAAGAGAAATGCTTTGGCTGGGGCAAACGGCGACTGCGGGGGGACCAAAGTCCTCATCCACGCCCACGCCCCAGCAACCAATGTCTTGCAGACCCGCAGGTGGGCGTTCTACGGTTACCCCTTGCGCCCAAACCGCCGTAGAAACGGAAAAACCGAGGGCTAGAACTGCGCCGCCCAAAACGTGAACCAATGATCGCTTCATGAGAAGACTCCCTTCAATAGAAGAAATACGTGCTTATGAAAAAAACAAAAAAGCCCTGCCTTCCGGCGGAAAACAGGACTGTAGGAACCGTTGCTTTACAAAAAGACCACCCACCCTTCGCGACGCGCGCGTCGGCTGGAAAGAAATAAACGAGCGGAAAGCGCAACAAACCCCGGAATCGGAACATGCCAAACCCATCGGCTCTTGCGCCGGAAAAGCGGAACTGTTTTTCCCCACCTTCACTCCCCTGTTCTTTCTTTTGGTCTTCCCGAATGCACTCAACAAACAGTACACATAAACGTCATGCGAAATAATTCTAACTTAGTAACAATGTGCCAGATCAGAAACAAATGACAAACGGGATTTTGTTACACAGACTGTTGGAAAAAAGCATCATGTTTATCCATTTTGTCGCAGTTTGTCGCTCATTGGAGACAAGTTATGAACATAAGCGCCGACGAACGGTTGGCTTTTGCCGACGAACGGCGCGGAGGGTTTTTTGTGCTGCGGTCGTTGCGGTTGAATCGTTTTTGGAGCGCGGGCGTCCCGCCCGCAACAAACCCCCGTCGGCTTCGCCGACACCCCCTTTGGAAAGGGGGCTTTCCTTCTTCGCGGCTTCGCGCGAGAGTTGTTTTTGCTGGGATTCGCTTCGCTCATCGCCAGCCTACGCACTTGAATCGTTTTTGGAGCGCGGGCGTCCCGCCCGCAATTTGGCCTCACGCGA
>WQTW01000166.1 GCA_009786085.1 Pseudomonadota bacterium
GATACTTTCAGGTTGTTTTGCTGTATTCTGTTTCATGGGCTCGCCCTCGCTGTCGTTGGCAAAATCATCATGATGCTACCGTGGCGCTTCAACGCCTCGGCCTGGGCGAGTCCATTAAATTACGGCGCTGGGTAGCGCGAGGCTATGGATATTGAGGCTGGCAGGATTCGCTACCGAATCTGTAATCAGGTTGTATGGAGCCGATGTATAGAAGCTCAGCCTTGATCTGACAAATTCCGCTCCGGCAAGCGGAGGTGGTATTCTTTGCGGCTCGTGCGTTCAGTAGGGCTTGCGTTTGGTTTTGCCAAACGTCCTGACTACATCCAAAGGAATAAAAAATGCTGAGAGGTAGTTGTTGTTGTGGTGCGGTGGCGTACGAAATACGCCAGCTTGATTCTCCAATCATCCATTGCTCTTGTCGCACCTGTCGCAAATCGCACGCCGCTGCATTCAATACAGGCGCCAGCGTAAAGCATGAGCATTTCCGTTGGGTTCGAGGCCAGGATCAACTGAAGGCGTTTGAGTCATCTCCCGGAAAATCGCGTTATTTTTGCTCAAACTGCGGTACGCATCTCATTGCGCAGCGCACGGGACAAGATCAAGTCATCTTGCGCGTCGCTACGCTGGATGACGATCCGGAGCAAAAGCCAGCGTTTCAAATCTGGGCATCACATGAGGTTTCGTGGCTTGAGTATGGTTCGCATATCCCCGCATACCCTGAATGGCAGCCGGGGCGCTCATAATCACCATTTGGCATTGCGTTCAGCCCGGACGGCTTCACCGCCGCACCTCACCCACCGTTCTTTTCGCTCTTGATCCGCCCCCGCGCCACCGCTACCGCTTTCCGCACTTGTTCCGGCGCGGTGCCGCCGGTGTGGTTGCGCGAGGCGACGGAGCCTTCCAGCGTCAGCACTTCGTAAACGTCTTCTTTTATCAGCGGCGAGAATTGTTGTAGCACGTCGAGCGGCAAGGCTTCCAGTGTCACGTTGCGGGTTTCGGCTTCGCGCACGGCGCGGGCGACGACTTCGTGCGCGTCGCGGAACGGCAGGCCACGACGCACGAGGTAATCGGCGAGGTCGGTGGCGGTGGCGTAGCCTTCGAGCGCAGCGGCGCGCATCCGTTCGGGGACGGCGGTCAGGCCGTTGGCGATCAGGTCGATGACGATGGCCAGGGTGGCGGCCAGGGTGTCAACGGTGTCGAAGAGCGGTTCTTTGTCTTCCTGATTGTCTTTGTTGTAGGCGAGCGGCTGGCTTTTCATCAGGGTGATCAGCCCCATCAGATGGCCGACGACGCGCCCGGTTTTGCCGCGCACGAGTTCGGGGACATCCGGATTTTTTTTCTGCGGCATGATGGAGCTGCCGGTGCAGAAGCGGTCGGCGATCTGGACGAAGCCGAAGCGCGGCGACGACCAGAGCACGAGTTCTTCGGACAGACGCGACAGGTGCATCATGATGAGCGCTGCCGCCGCTGAAAATTCGATGGCGAAATCGCGGTCGGAAACGGCGTCGAGCGAGTTGGGGCAAACCGCTTCGAAGCCGAGCAATCGGGCGGCGTATTCGCGGTCGATCGGATAGCCGGTGCCGGCGAGCGCAGCGGCGCCCAGCGGCATCCGGTTGACGCGACGGCGGGTATCGCGCAGCCGTTCGGCATCGCGGGCGAACATGGCTTCGTAGGCCATCAGATGGTGGCCGAAGGTGACGGGCTGGGCGACTTGCAGATGGGTGAAGCCGGGCATGACGGTATCGGCGTGTTTCTCGGCCTGGTCGATGAAGGCTTCGCGCAAGGCTTGCAACTGGCCGTGCAGGTGGTCGATGGCGTCGCGCAGCCAGAGCCGGATGTCGGTGGCGATTTGGTCGTTGCGCGAGCGACCGGTGTGCAGCCGTTTTCCGGCGTCGCCGACCAGCGCGGTCAGGCGTTTTTCGATGTTGAGATGGACATCTTCGAGATCGACCGACCACACAAACGCGCCGCGTGCGATTTCATCGCGGATCTGCGCCAGTCCACGCTCGATGTCGCGCAGATCGGCGTCGGTCAGCACGCCGACGTGCGTCAGCATTCGGGCGTGCGCGAGCGAACCGTCGATGTCGGCGAACGCCAGCCGTTGGTCGAAATCGACCGACGCGGTGTAAATTTTGACTTGCTCGGAAACCGGCTCGGAAAAACGACCCGACCAGAATTCGGCGGTTTGGGAGGACGGCGCTGAGGGCTTGGTGGATGACATGATGGGTTGGTGCACAAGATAAAACGCTATTATCGTGGAAATTCGGGGAAAAGGGTTCACGCGGAGGTGCGGAGCGAATTGCCGAAAGACAGGAAGTTATGGACAAGCCCGGTATCAAACCTTTAGAATGCGCGTGCCCCGGCCTTCGGGGTTTTCAACATTGGAGGTGTGCCATGAGTACAAATAAGAGCCTCCTCAACCAGCACTGGTTTTGAGGTAACGAGCAAGCGGCGGAAGGGCTACCCTTCGGAAACCCAAGTCAAACGCGGCTATAGGGTGGTGAATGGGGGCAAAGAGCTGATCGAGAAACTTGGGCGAAACGATCCATGCCCCTGTGGGTCTGGCCTTCGGTTTCAGACGCTGTTGCATGCTGACCGGCGATTACGATGGTTCTGACCGGGATCACTTCTTTTAGGGAGTGAGTTCTTTGCATGATACATCGGCGCAAGATGGGGGCGAGCTACTGGTGCCCTCATCTTTCTTGGAAACAAGGAAACAAGGAAGTATAATCAGGCTTCAGGAGGGCGCTATGCTTGCAAAACTCACCTCAAAAAACCAGATCACGCTTCCCAAAGCGGCGATATCCCATGTCGATGCGACCGACTATTTCGATGTGACCGTTGACAATGGCCGTATCGTCCTGACGCCGGTCAGGGTGCAGCAAGCCAAAGCGGTGCGCGACAAGCTGAAACAACTCGGCATCACCGAGCAGGATGTCAAAGACGCCATTGCATGGGCGCGGCGCTGATGCGACGCGTTGTTCTGGATACCAACATCGTGCTGTCTGCGCTCCTGTTCGAGACCTGTCTCTATATCACATTTCCGTCATCATAATTTCTATTCGTTATATACTGTAACCCCATGATTTTAATGAGTCATGGAGTGATAATGATTGTAAGC
>WQTW01000167.1 GCA_009786085.1 Pseudomonadota bacterium
GAGCTTTCGTTCCTTCGCGCCTCCGCACAAAAACAAAAAGGGCGGGTTTGAAACCCGCCCCTACAAACGGTGGATTGCGCTTCGCTTATCCACCCTACGCCTCTTCACGCGCAGAATGACGATTTTTTTTGCGCTCTTTGCGTTCTTTGCGGTCAGATAATATTTTTTGATCCCCGGATGGCGCTTCGCTTATCCGGGCTACGCGCTGCGATTCCTGCGCCAGAAGGCCAATCCGCCCAGCGCCAGCGCCAGCAACACCAGCATCGCCGGGTTCAGCGTGGGAATGCTCTGGGCGCTTGCGAAGGGAACGATGCCGTGTTGTCCGCTGATGGTGATTTCCAGTTCGCCAGAAACGCCGGAGCCGTCGTTCGCCGTGGCTATGACTTGCACCGTTCCATTGCTCACCGCCGTGAGCATTCCGTCCGCGCTGATCGTCGCGCTGCCGGAGAGGTTCGTCACCGTCCAGGTGACCGCCCTATTGCCTGCGTCGACAGGCAATACGGTCGCGAGCATCTGCAAGGCGCCGCGGTGGGTCGTGATCGCCGTTGCGCCGCCGCCGCCGGTAACGATAATGCCTGTGACAAGCGGCGGAACAACGCCAGTCGCTTGCCAGGTGGCGGTTCCGTTATAGGTGGTTCCGTTATAGTCGCTCCCGTTGCCGGTGACTTCAACACAAATCGTTTTTCCGATGTCGCCTGGAGTTACCGTGTAATAGGGGTGTGTTCCGTTCGTACCGCCCACCCCGCAGTAATGCCATCGATAACTCAGGCCGGTATTGACCGGAAACCCGCCGACTTCACCGGCGCTGGTCTCAACATTGGCAAGCAACACCTGACCGACGATCGGAACGGTCACAGGCGTCCAGCCGTCCGTACCGTCAACAACTTTAATGGAATCGACCGTGGCGGGGCCTACCGTCAGCAGCGCAGGGTGGCTGGTGATCGCAATCGTGCCGGTGCTGTTGCCATTGACGTTGGTGGCGCTCATCACGCTGCGGTATTGGTTGCCGTTCATCACCGAGATTGTGGGAGCCGTCGTGTAGTTGGCGGACGTTCCGCCCGTGCCGCTTGTCACATTGGAAAAAGTCACGCCGTTATCTGCGGAAACCTGCCATTGATAACCGAGGGTAGGCAAGCCGCCTGCCGCCGGGGTGACCGCAAACGCGAATGCGGCGGTTGGCCCCGCAGCGACGACCGCTTGCGGCGTGGGATGGCCGAAGCTGTCGATGCCCGCGCCGTTGCCGCCGTTACCATAGCCACCCTGGCCGATGGCCGCAGCCGCGCCGCCAGAGCTTGCGCCTGACGCGCCGCCGGTCGCGGTGACCGTGCCGCTGGTGGTGATGGTGATGGCGTTGACCGCTGCTGCCGTCGCATCCATCATACCGCCGGAGCCGATACCCGCGCCACCGCCGTAGCCGTTAAAGCCAACCCCCCCGGTGGCCGTCACGTTTGCATTGCCGCTGATCTCGATGTTGCCGGACGGGCTAACCGAGCCGCCGCCGATGCCCGCAGCGACATCGTCGCCTTTGGCTGTCACTGTGCCGCCGCTGATCGTGATCGTGCCACCAGGGCCATTGGCGTAGCCGCCGCCGATGCCCGCAGCGTAGTTGCCGCCGGTGGCATCGACTGTTCCACCGCTGATCGTGATCGTGCCGCCCGGGGCTTGGTTGCCGCCGCCGATGCCTGCGCCCTGGCTGCCGCCGTAGGCGGTGACCGTGCCGTCGTTGATCGTGATCGTGCCTCCCGCGCCGCCGGTACCGCCGCCGATGCCCGCACCCATGCTGCCGCCGCTGGCGATGACCGTGCCGTCGTTAATCGTGATCGCGCCGCCCGCGCCAGAGTCGCCGCCGCCGATGCCCGCGCCGCCGCTGCCGCCGGTGGCGGTGACCGTTCCGCCGTCGATTATGATCGTGCCGCCAGAGCCTTGGGTGCCGCCGCCGATGCCTGCGCCCTGGCTGCCGCCTTTGGCGGTGACTGTGCCGCTGTTGATCCTGATCGTGCCGCCCGGGTTCCCGGATTGGCCGCCGATGCCCGCGCCTTCTTTGCCGCCGGTGGCCGTCAGGCTGCCCGTGCCCTCGATCGTCAGCGTCGCATACGAGGTCTGGATGCCGGCGGCGTTATCGCCGTTCGTCGTGAGGGTGTTGGTCGTCCCGTTCAGGAGCGTCAGGGTGACCGTCGCATCAGTACCCAGACGGAGCGGGGATTGACCATTGCCCAGACGGGTGATACTGACGTTGTCCAGCGTGATGCTGACCGTGGCGCTATCCTCGACAAAAAGGCGGCGCATGCTGGAGGCTGGGGATTGGTTGTTGCCCTTCACGGTGACGTTGGCGCCGTTGAAGATGGTGTAGATACCGCCATTATACGACCAGTTTGTACCCGTATCTCCGTTGCCAATAGTGTCGTCGCCCATGTCGATGAACACACCGGCACTCATTGCCGCCGCAGGCAGCGCGAAGAACGGGAGGAAGAATGCGAGGAAGAGCGCAAGAATGGATTTGGAAATGGATGCCGTCTGATGAGAAACGCGGGGGTTCACGATGTTTCCTTTCTGAAAAGGGAGTGAAAGCAAAGACACGGTTTAACGTAATGAAAACCTGACCATTGTATAGGCGTCTTGCGTTTTTCGGAAAAGTTTTTTTTGTGAAACGGACGAGGAAATGGGGAGGGTGTGGGTTTTTGGGGAATGCGAAGGAAACCATTTGACTACGGAAAGGCACGAAAAGGCACGAAAAGGCACGAAAACGCATAGGTCGCTGGAAGCCCCTTCCCCCGCGTGCGGGGTCGGGATGGGGGCGTAGGGGCGCGATTTATCGCGCCCTGTTTGTGGATTCTGCGACGTCGCTCCGCGCCGCGCAGAATGACGGTTATTTTTTCGTGGCTTTCGTGCTTTTCGTGGTTTAAAGGTTTTCTCCGCGCACTCCGCGTCTCCGCGTGAGGCTCGAAGTTCCTTCCCCTTCAAGGCATAGGTATCCACACAAGTGCTACGTCATGGTCTCTGATGGCATGCTTTTCTCTCACATTCCAGGCAGCGCCGCAGGCGCGCAACATGAGTAACCGTCGGTGGAGCGTGAGCGTAGCGAACGCGGAACCGGCGGAGACAGAC
>WQTW01000168.1 GCA_009786085.1 Pseudomonadota bacterium
TTCCATCTTTGCGAGATTGCTTTTCTGGATTCCCGCTTTCGCGGGAATGACGGCACATTTGTGTAGCGCATTCGACTTCTTCGCGGCTTCGCGCCTTCGCGTGAATAAAAAAATGCCTCACGCGAAGGCGCGAAGCCGCGAAGGAACGAATCTCCCCTCTCCCCTTGCGGGAGAGGGGTCGGGGGAGAGGGGTTATCAGGGATCAGAAAAACCATTTCACCGCAAAGAACGCAAAGAAACGCATAGATCGCAAAGAAAAAACGTCTTCGCGTGTAGGGGCGGGTTTCAAACCCGCCCTGTTTTTTTAACCACGGAAAAACAAAAAAACCTGTTAACCACGAAAAGGCACGAAAGAGACGAAAAGCACGAAAAATAACCTCACGCGGAAGCGCGAAGAATGGTGCTTTGAAGCCCTCCCGCCCTTCAAGGGGGGGGTTTGGGTGGGGATGGGGGTATCAGGAATCAGAGGTCAGAGGTCAGGGATCAGAAAAACCTCATCTCACGCGAAGGCGCGACACAAATGTGCCGTCATTCCCGCGGAACCTGCCCCCACAATCTACTCCAGCTTCACAAGATCGATTTCGCGTTCTGCAGCGCCTTCAACGTTGTATTTGAATTTCGCCTTCGTGGTCGATGTAAACGTCAGCGTGGCCGTCCCGACTTCTTCAAACGAAATCTTGCTGTTGTCGTAACCAGTTTCATGCGTACCCCAGGCAGGCCCCTTGTAACGGCGAACCGTCGCTGTCACGCTTTCACCCGACCAGACATCGGTCTGGAAAATGTACCAGGACGCTTTGCCGGTGCTGTCGTAGGTGTACCAGGGGACGAAGATGTATTTGGGGTTGGTCGGGAAGGTCATCAGAACAGACAAGCCCCAGGCATCCTCATCGGCCTTTGCCCATTGCCCCGTGTATTTCCCCGGCGTGGCGGGAGCGCCTTCAAGCCTGTCGAGGTCGATTTCGCGCTGTACGCCTCCGATGTTGTATTTGAATTTCGCCTTTGTCGCCGACATGAAGGTCAGCGTGGCCGTTCCGACTTCATCATACGAAACCGCGCTGTTGTTGTAAGGCAGGGCTCCCCAGGGTGATCCCTTATAACGGCGAACTGCCGCTGTGATCGTATCATTCACCGACCAACTATCGCCCTGAAAGATGTACCAGGACGCATTGCCATCGCTGTCGTAGGTGTACCAGGGGACAAAGATGTAGCGAGAATTGTTTGGGAAGCTCATCAGAACCGACAGCCCCCAGGCGTCTTCACCATTGGCGCTGGCCCATTGTCCTGAGTATTCGCGGGTGGGACCGTAGGTCGGTGGTGGTGGCGGCGACGGTATCGTCGTAGAAGCTCCTACCGTCAACACGAGGTTATTGCCGTCTTTCGCCACGGTGCAAGCATAGCTGCCGATCGTGCAGGGCGAGGGCGGTTGAAAAGTCCCGCTCATAGTGCTTGCCTTGATGAGGTTGAACTTCCTTCCCTCCTGCAAGGACGGTCCCGCGCCTTCGAGCGCCACCGAGATCGCGGCATTATTACCGAAATAGGCTTCTCTAACGGTAAGCATCGTGCCGCTCGCCGCCAGACTTGAGGGCAAGTAGAAATTCAATTTCTGAAAAGCACCTATCATTCCGACCGCCAATCCGGCGGTATGAAGGTTCAGCGTGTTGCCGATAGAAGTAAGGGATGTGTCTTCGTATCCACCCCAAACGCCACCCACAATATCTATATCGGCAAACGTCGGCGTACCGCGTATCGTCACCGCGTTGTTTGAGGCTGTGCTGGTGCCGGAGGAAAAGGCTCCTCCTCCATAGATGTTTCCTTGTATGTTGCCACCAGTTATCGTGACGGTATTGCCCGATGCAGTGCTACTACTGCCACGGCTGCTATCGCCTTCGGCAATCCCGCCAGCGATGCTGAACACGCTGCCGCCGCTGATCGTCACGTTGTTGTTCGAGGCGCTGGCGCTACCCACGCTGCGAGCATATCCGCCAGAAACCCACCCCTTCTCTCCAGCGCTAATGGTAACCTGATTGTTGCGGACACTAGCGTTACCATTCGAGTCCAGCAAGTGAATCGCGCCAATAACATTGTATGTTACCGCGCCGCCAGTGATGAAAACCCGATTGTTTTCGAGGGGTTCCGTATCTTGGCAATTGACCGCGCCCCAAACATGACTAGGATCCATAACACCGCCGACGTTGCGCGTGACGGTATTGCCCATAACGACAGTGCTTTTGTCGTGCTTGCCCACCGTAGTAACGTTGGTCGTGAGGACGTAATGCCCAGCGGGATCCCCACAATTGATAGTTTTTAGCATGGCGTCAGGATAGACAACGTTTTCCTGCGCAAAAACCGGCGTAGCAAAGGAAAAACCAAGCGCCAAAACTGCGCCACCGAAGAAGTGAAACAAAGAACACTTCATGAAAGAACTCCTTTCCGTATCAGGAATCAGAAATCGTGGATCAGAAATCAAAAGCGCTGAGGGATTTCAGCATCGCTTATAAGGGAGCAGCGCCACGTTATGGCGACAGCTTACCACTTTTCGTATTGCTTTTGCATTCTTGGCCTTTGATGCCCTGTGTTGGGAGCGCGGGCATCCCGCCCGCAAAAATGGGCGGCGAAGGATGCGGGCGAGACGCCCGCGCTCCAGTTCCCCTCTCCCGCCCCTTCGGGGCACCCTCTCTCGCAAGCGGGAGAGGGGGGCGCTATCGGCGCGTCTTGCCCGTGGCGCAATTTATCGCGCCCTGTTTTTTTGGATTCTGCGACGCCGCTTCGCGTCGCGCAGAATGACAGAGACGATTCCCGGATGGCGCTTCGCTTATCCGGGCTACGAAACCCCATCCCCATCCTGGCCTTCCCCTTGAAGGGGAAGGAACGTG
>WQTW01000169.1 GCA_009786085.1 Pseudomonadota bacterium
GATACTTTCAGGTTGTTTTGCTGTATTCTGTTTCATGGGCTCGCCCTCGCTGTCGTTGGCAAAATCATCATGATGCTACCGTGGCGCTTCAACGCCTCGGCTTGGGCGAGTCCATTCAATTACGCACAAACGAAAAACGGGCGACGTTGCCGTCGCCCGTTGAATCTCACGCAGCTTATGCCGCTTCGTTTCTTACAGCTTTATTTCTTCGCCACTTTGCGGGCGCGCTTGACACCCTTCGCCGCTTTTTTGACAGCTTTTTTGGCCGTCTTCTTGGCAGCTTTCTTCACACCTTTCTTGGCGACTTTCTTGGTTGCCTTTTTGGCAACTTTTTTGGTCGCTTTCTTGGCGACTTTCTTGGTTGCCTTCTTGGCGACTTTCTTCGCAGCTTTCTTGACCGCCTTCTTCGCCGTTGCTTTCTTCGCAATTTTCTTCGCAACTTTCTTGACCGCCTTCTTCGCCGGCGCTTTCTTCGCCACTTTCTTGGCAGCCTTCTTTACCGCACGTTTTGCCGTCTTTTTGGCAGCTTTTTTCGCTTTACGCTTCGCCGCTACCGGGGCACCTAACATCGTGAAAGTTTCAGCCATTTTCATTACTCCTGTCTGAGTTGTTGAGATCTCTTGAGACTCTTAGTATCGGCGGACTTTGAATTTGTCGTGATATCAGCTCTTGACAAAAACGTTTACCCGCTGGCCGAATTCTAACCGCATTTCATTGTTTTGCAAGCATTCAACGCATTTGTAAATCATCTAATTTCAATGTGTTGCGGTTTGCACACATTGCACACACATCGAAATGCGCGCGTTTTGAAATTTTATTTTGAAAGAATCCGTTCCATTTCCCACAATTTTTTTATCTCTTCGCGCGCGCGAATCACGGTGACTTCTTTACCATCGACCATCACTTCGCATGCGCGAGGACGCGCGTTGTAGTTCGAACTCATCACCATCGAATAGGCGCCCGCAACGCCGACGGCAAGCAAATCGCCCTCGCGCAATACGAGCGGTCGCGCCTGCGCCAGAAAATCGCTGCTCTCGCAGACCGGACCGACGATGTCCCAGCTTTTTTCACTGTCGGACGATTTTTCTGTCGCCGATCTTTTCGTCACGGCGCTGACGGGATGCCATGCACCATAAAGCGCCGGTCGCATCAAATCGGTCATCGCCGCATCGACGATGGCGAAATTTTTGGTCTCTCCCGGTTTCAGATACAGAACGCGCGTCAACAACACGCCGGCGTCTGCCACCACACGCCGCCCGGGTTCCATCATCAAGCGTTCGGAACGTCCGGCGAACACTTCGCGCAACATTTGCGCGAACGCCGCCAATGAAATCGTTTGCTCGTCTCGATAACGCGCGCCAAGACCGCCGCCGACATCGATGTGTTCGAGCGCAATGCCATCCGCTTCAAGCGCCCGCACCAGTTGCAACAGCTTCTCCGCCGCTTCGCGGTACGGCGCTATCTCGGTGATCTGCGAGCCGATGTGCATGTCAATGCCGGTCACCCGCAGCGACGGCAGCGCAACCGCCTGCCGATACAAGGCGTGCGCTTCGTCGAACGACACGCCGAATTTGTTTTCTTTGAGTCCGGTGGAAATGTAAGGATGCGTTTTCGCGTCAACATCAGGATTGACCCGAATGCTCACCGGCGCCACTTTGCCCAACCGCGTCGCGGTCGCCGCCAACACGTTCAATTCGGACGCGGATTCGACGTTGAAACACAAGATACCGGCCTGCAATGCCGCTTCCATCTCCGCAACGGTTTTGCCGACGCCGGAAAACATGATTTTCGCCGGATCGCCGCCAGCCGCCAGCACGCGCGCCAATTCGCCGCCCGAAACGATGTCGAAGCCGAAGCCTTTCCGCGCCAGCAAATTCAAAATGGCCAGATTGCCGTTGGCCTTGACGGCGTAGCACACCAGATCAACCGTGCCGTCCATCGCCGCGAGAAATTCATCGGCTGTCGCGGTCAACGCCGCCCGCGAATACACATAGCAAGGCGTTCCGAATCGCTCGGCGATGTCGGTCAATGCCAGGTCTTCGACGTACCGTGTTCCGTTTCGTTCCTGAAAAAAGTTCGTCATCATTTTGTGTCCTGAGGTGTCGGCGCTGTTTCGGCAGATGCCGTCGCCGCTTTTTCCTGCGGCAAATACAAAGGTCCCTTGATACCGCAACCGCCGAGAAAGCCGCCAAGAATGCTACCCAAAAGCACGAAATAACTCAACCGTAAAAAACGCTGGCGCGCATGCTTCAACATGATGAGAACACCGATTCGTTAATAAAGGTTTACTTTAGCACATTCGCCTTCCGGTTCAGTCTTTCCGCCGCAATGCGCGTTACAATGAGATTTCTCGATCCAATTCGATTCATATCACTGCTGACCACCATGTCTCCACCGCTCCCCCCATTTCCCGAAGCCGCCGATCGTTTTCTCGACGCGCTGGAACAGGCGTTTGAAACGCTTGCCGACGACCACGATCTCGACTGGCAACGGAGCAACGGCATTCTGACCCTCGATATCGGCGACCGGCAGTGGGTGATCAACACGCACGCGCCACGTGAAGAACTCTGGTTCGCCGGCCCCGGCGGCGCCCATCATTTTCAGCGCGACGCCCAAGGTGTCTGGCGCGATACCCGCAGCGATGCGACGTTCGCCGCCGTTCTAACCGAAACGTTGCGCAGCGCCGGGATGGCTGTGTTGCCGACGTTGCCTGAGTAATCCTAAAAACCTCAGTTGGACGTGCTTGCCAGTGCTGCGCCCACCGTGCCAGGCAAGGCGCGACGACGACGCGGGCTGCCACCCCGCGAGGAGGAGCAACGCAGTATGGCGCGGTGAGCGTAGTGCTGGAGAGCGCGTAGCGCACTCACCCAAT
>WQTW01000170.1 GCA_009786085.1 Pseudomonadota bacterium
ACCCAAGTATGGGAGTAGCCCCGAAGGGGCTTAATATGAGTAACCGTCGGTGGAGCGAGCATCGCGAGCGAAACCGGCGGAAAGCGAACATCCAACACTCCATCAGCCCTGCAAGGGCTGAATAATGTCTGTTCAGCCCTTGCAGGGCTGGACGATGCTGCAGTCTGTCTCCGCCGGTTCCGCGTTCGCTACGCTCACGCTCCACCGACGGTTACTCACGTGACGCGCCTGCGGCGCTGCTTGGAATGTGAGAGAAAAGCATGTCATCAGAGACCATGACGCAGCACTTGTGTAGATACCTATGCCCTGAAGTGAAAGGAACGTGCATTCTCCGCGCCTCCGCGTCTCCGCGTGAGATGGGTTCCCGGATGGCGCTTCGCTTATCCGGGCTACGCGCTGCGGGGCAAAACGGCGGGCGAGAAGTGGGCAATTCGGCCCGCGCTCCATTTTTCTCCGCGTCTCCGCGTGAAACCGACCCGTCGCGGTTCCCACCACGCTTCGCTCGCGGCTAAAGGCTGCTCACCAGCGACCTATGGCTCCTCGCAATGAAGCCTTTCTGATCCCTGACACCCGGATGGCGCTTCGCTTATCCGGGCTACGATTCCTGAACATAACAAAAGATTATCGCCACGTTGATTTTTTGAAATGGTAATGAAGCCCAATGTTTTGATACATTTACGTTATTGGGCAGACGTCGGGGCGGCATCGTTTCCGGCATTCCCGTCATTTTTATTTTTCAGGAGGTTTCATGGCAGCACAACATTCCCGTTTGATCATTCTGGGTTCCGGCCCGGCCGGTTACACCGCCGCTATTTACGCGGCGCGCGCCAATCTGAAGCCGACGCTGATCACCGGTTTCGCGCAGGGTGGGCAATTGATGACGACGACCGAGGTGGACAACTGGCCTGCCGATGTTGATGGCGTGCAGGGGCCGGCGTTGATGGAGCGATTCCAGCGGCACGCCGAGCGTTTCGAGACGGCGATGGTGCTCGATCACATTCATACCGTCGATTTCCAATCGCGTCCGTTGCGTTTGATCGGCGACGGCGGAGAATATACATGTGATGCGCTGATTATTGCGACCGGCGCGTCGGCGCGTTACCTGGGGCTGCCGTCGGAGGAAGCGTTCAAGGGACGCGGCGTGTCGGCGTGTGCGACCTGCGACGGTTTCTTCTACAAGAATCAGGATGTGCTGGTGATCGGCGGCGGCAACACCGCCGCCGAGGAGGCGTTGTACTTGTCCAACATCGCGCGAACGGTGACGCTGGTGCATCGCCGCGACAGCTTGCGGGCGGAAGCGATGCTCGCCGATCAGTTGTTGGCAAAGACGAAAGACGGCGGCAACATTCGCGTCGTCTGGAATCATGTGCTCGATGAAGTGCTGGGCGACGACTCCGGCGTGACCGGCGCGCGTCTGAAAGACGTCAAGAGCGGCGCGACGCAGGACATCAAAGCGCACGGGATTTTCATTGCGATCGGACATACGCCGAACACCGACATTTTCGCCGGTCAACTGGCGATGAATGAAGGTTATATCCAAGTGAAGAGCGGCAGCGGCGGCGGCGCAACCGCGACGTCGGCGCCGGGCGTGTTCGCGGCAGGCGATGTCGCCGATCCGGTGTACCGGCAAGCGGTGACCTCAGCGGCAACCGGCTGCATGGCGGCGCTGGATGCGAAAGCCTATCTCGATCAACTGCGTTGATGCGTTGTATTGACCGATGACTTCGCGTGCGCGGCTGACCGATCTGAAAACGCTGTGGCAACGGCAGGAATCAGGTATCAGAGCTCAGGGATCAGAAAAACAGCCTCACGCGAAGGCGCGAAGCTGCGAAGAAGAAAGGCGTCGTTGCGAGCAAAGCGAAGCCGGTTCCCCCTCTCCCCCAGCCCCCTTTTCAAAGGGGGTGTCGGCGAAGCCGACGGGGGTTTGCCTCCCGCAAGGGGAGAGGGAGGCCAAAGCAAGCCCCCTTCCATCTTCGACGAACACGGCAGGGAACAAACCCCCTCCCGCCTTCGGCGGGATCCCCCTTTCAAAAGGGGGCAAAACCGGAGCAAAGCGCGAACGCGACATCGATTTTCAACGCCGGATGCGTGACGAAGAAGTTATCCCTTTACCGCCACCGCGGCAGGCGATGATCGAAACGCCGCGACCGGCGCCGGTGCCGAAGCAACGCTTGCGCGATGAAATCGAAGTGCTGGCGCTCGCCAAGTATGGCGACGCGCCATCGCCGACGAGCTGGGACATCGGTCAGGAGTTGGAAGACGATCAAACTTTTTTGCGCGCCGGTTTGTCGCCCGACATTTTGCGCAAATTGCGGCGTGGTCAATGGGCGATTCAAAGCGAACTGGATTTGCACGGGATGATCGTTGGCGAAGCGCATGATGCGCTGGTCGATTTTCTGGTTGAAGCGCGATCGCGCGGACTGCGTTGTGTGCGCATCATTCACGGAAAAGGTTTGACATCGCCGGACAAAACGCCGGTGCTGAAAGGCAAAGTGCGGCGCTGGCTGGCGTTGTGGGACGATGTGCTGGCGTATTGCGAACCGGCGCATCACTCCGGTGGCGGCGGCGCGGTGGTCATTCTGTTGCGGGGGCGGTAGCGTTCAGGAATCAGGAATCAGGAATCAGAAAATTCACTCATCTCGCTTTGTTCCCTTTCCTTCAAGGCGCAGGCATCTACGCAAGTGCTGCGTCATGGTCTCTGATGCCATGTGCTCTGCTTTTTTCTCACATTCCAGGCAGCGCCGCAGGCGCGCAACATGAGTAACCGTCGGTGGAGCGTGAGCGTAGCGAACGCGGAACCGGCGGAGACAGACAGCACCATCG
>WQTW01000171.1 GCA_009786085.1 Pseudomonadota bacterium
CCGACCTCTCTCCCACAAGGGAGAGAGGAGGGAAATGCCTCCCCTCTCCCGCTTTCCGCGGGAGAGGGGCAGGGGGAGAGGGATGGAAGGGAAGGGCTTTCACCCATCGCCGTAAGCACCACCGCACTCACCCGCGCCAATCGCTGCGGCGGTTCGCGCAACGGACCGGCGGGAAGCAGAAGCCCGTTGCCGAGTTGGCGCTCGCCGTCAAGCAACGCGATTTCCAGCGTTCGCGCCAGCCGATCATGTTGCAGCCCGTCGTCGGAAACCAGAACATCAATCTCGGGATGCGCCGCCAGCAACGCCCGTCCGGCGGCAACGCGGTCGCGCCCCACCGCCATCGGAACACCGGCGCGCGCGATCAACGCCGCTTCATCGCCCACATCCCGAACATCGCTGTTCGCATCGACACAAACGACGCCACGAGCCTCACCGCCATACCCGCGACTGATCACGCCCGGTCGAAACCCGCGCGCCGACAATGCCCGCGCCAGCGCCAGCACAAACGGCGTTTTGCCCGTGCCGCCGACCGTGATATTGCCGACGACAATCACCGGCGTCGGCAACGTGAAACGCCGAATCCACCCGCGCCGGTACAGCGAAGCGCGAACGGCGACCAGCGCGCCGAACACCCAGGACAGCGGCGACAACAAACACGCCAGCCAGGTCATTCGTGGCGCGTACCAGGTTTTTAGCAGTGTTTGAGACAGTCTCATCAGAGCGATTGGGGTTCAAATGCCTTACCCTCCCCTCGCGGGGAGAGTGTCCCGAAGAGGCGGGAGATAAAAGCCCTCCCCTTCAAGGGGAGGGTTGGAGTGGGGATGGGGTTTTAGCCCCCTCTCCCCCAGCCCCTCTCCCGCAAGGAAAGAGTAAAGCGCGGATCAAGAACCGGGAAGTCGGGTGGCGAACGTAATTCTCGGCATATCGGCGAGCCGCGCCGCCTCCATCACACGGATCACCGACTGATGCGACGCGCCCGCATCGGCGTTGATGATCACCACCGGGTCTTTGCCGTCCTGTGCCGCCGCTTGCAGCAACGCGGCGAAATCCTCGACCGTCGAAAAACGGAAAACCTGCTTGTTCAGAACATAATTGCCATGCGCGTCAACACCGACATTGACCTCGACCGGCTTCATTTCCGGCTTCACCGCGTTGGCTTCGGGCAGCATGATCTGCAATTCCCGAATACGCTGGTACGTCGTGCTGACCATCAGGAAAATCAAAATCACCAACAACACGTCGATCAACGGAATAAAGTTGATCTCTGGCTCATCGCGCATCCGGTAACCGCGTAAATTCATGAAGCCGCTCCTGCTCTAACGGGATTTAACGGGAAGAACCCGCATGAATCGAATCGACCAGGCGGATCGCTTCGCGCTCCATCTCGACAATATACGACTCGACCAGCGCCCGGAAATGCCGGTAAAAAATCATGCAGGGAATCGCAATCATCAGCCCGAACGCCGTATTGTAGAGCGCCACCGAAATGCCGTGCGCCAGTTGCGCCGGATTGGTGTTACCGGCGGCGTCCGTCGAACCGAAAATCTCGATCATCCCGACCACCGTACCGAACAGCCCCATCAGCGGCGCCATCGCCGCGATCGTTCCCAGCGTCGTCAGAAAACGGTCGAGACGGTGCGTAACCACGCGCCCCACCTCTTCGATCGCCTCCTTCATCACCATCCGCGGCGCCTGCGCGTTCGCCAACCCGGCGGCGACGATTTGCCCGAGCGGACCGCGTTGCGCCGTTTGCGTCAGCAATTGCGTGCTCATCCCTTTTTGTCGGTATTCGGCGAGCACCTGATTCACCAAACCATTCGGAATGATGTTCGAACGACGCAACGTCCAGAAACGCTCAATGATGATCGGCAACGCAATAACCGAAGCCAGAATCAGAAACCAGATCGGCCAACCCGCGGCCTGAATAATCGCCCACACAGTCTTTCTCCGTCCGAAACAAATTAACGCGGCGACAAGATTCTATCAGGGATCAGGTATCAGAGGTCAGGAATCAGGAATCAGAAAAAAAGAACCGCAAAGAACGCAAAGAACGCAAAGAAACGCATAGAGCGCAAAGAAAAAACCGTCATTCTGCGCGTGTAGGGGCAGGTTTCAAACCTGCCCTTTTGGATCTCACGCGGAGGCGCGAAGGCGCGAAGAAACGACAAGCCCCCTTTCCAAAGGGGGTGGCCGCCGAAGGCGGACGGGGGTTTGCAGGGCGGGCGAAGCCGACGGGGGTTTGCAGCGCATAGGTCGTGGTGAGCGGCCTTTAGCCGCGAGCGAAGCGTGGCGGGAACCGCGACGTTTTGGCCTCACACGGAGGCGCGAAGGCGCGAAGAAACGACAAGCCCCCTTTCCAAAGGGGGTGGCCGCCGAAGGCGGACGGGGGTTTGTAACGTTGCGGGCGGCAGATTGCCGCCCCTACGGCTCCATCGGCGCGTCTTGCCCGTAGGGGAGGCAACCTGCCTCCCGTCACCGTGCAAAATGCCCCCTCTCTCTTCGTTCCTTCGCGTGAGAGGATGTTTTTCTGATCCCTGCCCACCTACGCCCCTACACCACTGTATGAAAAAAGAAACAGCCCCCCCGCTTGAGCGCACTTTTTCGTCACAATCCATGCAGGGCAATCAAATTTCGTGCACTATACTGGCCTTTGAGCACCTGAATAACCCGCCGGTGCGGATGAACGGCGTCCCCGCTATCCCTCGGCGTATGATCCCTTAACCACCCTTGAAAGGAAACATCATGACCACCGCTGTAAGCAATCAACATATGACGCCCCCCCCCCCCCCCCCCCCCCCCC
>WQTW01000172.1 GCA_009786085.1 Pseudomonadota bacterium
GGGCTTGGTCGTATGTGCATTTTTCGCTGGAGGGTTTGGTGTTTCCGGCGCCGGAAGTGGCGCCGCCGCCATTGCCGCAGGGAACCGATCCGCGCGCCGGCACGGGAATGGGGCGCGTCGGCAATGAAGACCTCGCCGGATTGCGCGAGTATCAGCGCGGCGATCCGTTGCAGCGAATCGCCTGGAAAGCGGTCGCGCGCGGCGTCGGTTGGTACACCAAAGCGTTCGAGGGTGGCGAGGGGCGGCATTTCATTCATCTCGATTACCACAAATTGCCGGGCGCGCTCGATACGGAAATGCGCTTGTCGCGGTTGACCGCATGGATTTTGCAGTGTGAGCGTGAAGGGCGACCGTTTGCGCTGACCCTGCCGCAGGTGTCGCTTCCGTTGCGAAAGGGCGTGGCGCACAGCGAAGAAGCGTTGACGCTGCTGGCGCTTTTTCGTGATGGCCGCGCAGAAGCAGCGGCGGGAGCCGGACGATGAGCGCACTGACCTGGTGGCGACGGACGCGCCAACGCGCGCTTCCTTCGGAAGACGAGCGCTTGACCGGAACGCACTGGTTCTGGCTGACCTGGCTGGTGCTTCTCACACAGATACAACTTGCCTATCACTTGCCGATCGCGGTGGCGGCATTCGGAATCGGCATCACCTTGTTGCGGATGTTGTCGATTTACCTGCCCTGGCGTTATTCCCGAAGCGACGCCTACGAGGCTTCCGGTGGAGCGACCCATTCGTCGGCAAGTATGACGGCAAGCGATGTGGCGCGTTACAGCCCGCGAAAGCCGCCGTTTCGCTGGAGACCCTGGTTAAGCATCGTACTGGGGATCGTGGCGTTGTCAGTGGTGTATTCTGCCTACGGTTATTTGTTTTACCGCGATGCGTCGGTCGGATTATTGTTCGTTCTGGTGGCGATCAAATTTTCCGAATCGACAACGCGGCGCGACGCGATGTTGCTGGTGTGTCTGGCGTCGTTCCTGTTGATCACCACATTTTTCTACACACAATCACCGCTGACGTTGTTGACATCGTTGCTGGCGTTTTTCGCGCTGGGCGGCGCGCTTGACGCTATTTTTCTGCCGGGCGCCTCGCTGGAGAAAGCGCACATTCGGCGAACGATGAAACGTTTCTCGATTCTGGTGTTGCAGGGCATCCCGATCGCGTTGCTGTTGTTCATGCTGTTCCCCCGACTGGCTGCGCCGCTGTGGGGATTGCCGCAGACGCGAATGGCGCAGACAGGATTGTCGGACAGCATGGGGCCGCTGGATATTTCCGATTTAGTGCTGTCCGACGCCATCGCCTTCCGTGTCGATTTCGAAGGGACGCCGCCGCCCAACGCGCAACGCTATTGGCGCGGGCCGGTGTTTTCTTTTTACGATGGGATGACCTGGAGACCGGGGCCGACATGGAGCGCGCCTCCCGAATTGACGGCGGAAGACGAAACGGAGATTCGTTACACCGTCGCGCTGGAGCCGCACTTCCGGCAGTGGCTTTTTGCGCTGGAATTGCCGTCGCAACTGCCGCAGCGGCTCGACGGCGACACCGGCGAACGAGGCCGCCGTTTTGCGTATCTGACGACCACGCAACAACTGATGTCGGTCGTGCCGGTCGGCCAGCCCTTGCGCTATTCACAAACGTCTGTGTTGCGTTCGCGCTATCCGGCGTTGCGGGGAGACGCTGCGCCGAACCTTCGTTTGCCGCGAGACAGCGGCAATCCGAAAACGCGCGCATTCGCGCGGCAGTTGCGAGGCGAAGATTCGACGCCGCAGGCGTATGTGCGAAACGTGCTGGCGTATTTCCATAACGAACCGTTTTCATACACCTTATCGCCGGAATACATCGAGAAAGACCCGATTGACGGATTTCTGTTTGATACGCGCGCCGGTTTTTGTGAACACTACGCGGCGGCATTCGTGGTGTTGATGCGGGCGGCAGGCGTTCCGGCGCGGGTGGTGACCGGTTATCAGGGCGGCGAAATCAACCCGCAAGGCGGCTACATGATCGTTCGCCAGTCGGATGCTCACGCCTGGGCGGAGGTGTTGATCGACGATGAGTGGCATCGCGTCGATCCGACCGCGGCCGTAGCGCCGGATCGGATCGAATATGGCTTGGGGCGAGCGCTTCCGAACGATGCGCGGGTGCCGGCGTTTGCGCGGCTTAACGCCGGTTGGCTGAAAGTGTTGGCGCTCAACTGGGACGCGCTCAAACATGTCTGGGCGCGACATGTGATTGGATTCGATCACAGGCGGCAGCGAGAATTGTGGAGCGATTGGCGTCTCGGCGACGCGCCCTGGAAAGTGGCGGCGGCGATCACCGGCTCCGCCATCGTTTGGATCGGTTTATTGGCACTGTTTCTGGCCTGGCGAACACGACAGGGCGAACCGGCGCAAGTGTTGTGGCGGGCGTTGTGTTCACGGTTAGCTCGTGCCGGTTTGCCGCGCGAGATCGACGAAGGACCGTTGAACTATCTGACGCGCGCGGGAGACCGCTGGCCGACATGGCGAACGACGTTGACGCGAATGGCACAGGCGTATGTGGTGTTGCGCTACGCCGCGCCAACAGCGATTCAGCGCCGTCAGGCGTTGCATTATTTGCGACAGGGACTTAAAACCTTGCCGAAAGCGCAGCGGTTGCGTTCGTTGTAGGTTGGCGATGAGCGAAGCGAGCGTAGGGTGGATAAGCCGCGTAGCGGCGCAATCCGGTGCGCCCAGCATGGGCGCACTCCTGCGGGTGGAAGTCCCGCCGCGAGTTGGTCACAACGAGCGAAGAGAAGCGCAACTGCATGAGGGTGACCGAGTGTGG
>WQTW01000173.1 GCA_009786085.1 Pseudomonadota bacterium
GAGAAGGGGAGGGCTACGAACAACGCTACGCTTCACCTTGACCGATACGCTTCCCATTGAGCTTCCCAGCGTCGCCGTTCGCTTTTATCGACGTGGTTGCAACCGACTTCTCCCGCTTCGCTGCGGATGTAGTTCTTTATCTCAGATGCTTTTTCTCTGATAACCCTTAGCGCAAGGGCGATGTCGTTGATGTGTTGATAGCTCGTCGGTGTTTCGAGCGCCACCAAAACAAGCTCTGCAATGCTTTCGATTTCAGAAAATCCCTCTTGCGAAAGAGCGTCCATTGCGTAGATCGTGTCACGAAGCTCCTGGACGTTGGGAAGGGTGCGCCGTGGATCGGCGGTGCGGGATTGTGCAGCCATGATGGTTTCCTAAGTGAATCGTTGAATGGGCACCCTTGTTGAGAGGGTGGTCGGGCACTTCAACACCGCACTTAGAACGGCTCGCAGCTTTTCCCCGAAGGGTCTTGTATCACTGCGCACTACCCGACCATAGTAATAAACTACAGGCGTAAAAAAATCGCTGGCTATCGGGGCGATCATCCGCTAAGCGCAAAGGTGTGTTGAGCACCTGAGTAAAAGCATACTCTTGCCTACTGCTGGCGTCAATGGGGATACCCGATGCCGGAAAAGGTTCGAGCAATCCGCAGAGGAATGCAAAAATACGCTGCAATGTCGTTTACAATTCCGACTTGTAACCCGATACCGCTTCCGTGATGCGTTCTCCTTCTGCCCCCGCTTCTGCTACGTTACCCGCTTCTGCCACGCTGGCCGTTGTCGATCTCGGTTCCAACAGTTTTCGCCTCGAAATCGGCGAGGTACACGGCCAGCAGATCCGCGTGCTGGAAACCTTGCGTGAAATGCTGCGCTTCGGCGGCGGTCTGGACAAGAAAAACCGGATCACCGCCGCTGCCCGTCGTCGGGCGCTGATGTGTCTCGCCCGCTTCGGCGAGCGTTTGCGGGATTTCGACCCCTCGCATGTCCGGGTTGTCGCCACCAACACCTTCCGAATTGCCGCCAACGTGGACGATTTCCTGCCCGAAGCGGAAATGACGCTCGGCTTCCCGATTGAAGTCATCTCCGGCCACGAAGAAGCGCGTCTTATTTTTCTCGGCACCTCTTATTGCCTGCCGCGCTCCACGGCGCATCGGTTGGTCATCGACATCGGCGGCGGCTCGACCGAATTCATCATCGGGCAGGGACGCCAGCCGCAAAAACTGGAATCGCTCAAACTCGGCTGCGTCAGCATGAGCCAACGCTTTTTCGTCAAAGGCAAACTGTCAGCCGCTAACTTCAAAAAAGCCGAAACCTATGCCCGTGCCGAGATCGAGCTGATCGCCCGCGCGTTCGACCGCAAACACTGGCGCGAAGCCTTCGCTTCGTCGGGGTCGGCGCTGGCGTTGGCGGAAATCCTTGAAGCCAACGGCTTTTCACCCGGCGGCATCACGCTCGACGGATTGACGGCGCTGCGCAAAAAGATGATCGCCGGTAAAACGCTTGCCAACCTGAAACTGGCGGCGCTGAAGCCGGAGCGTGTACCGGTGCTGGCCGGAGGGCTGGTGATCATGCGCGCTGCGATGACCGAATTGCGCATCCCGCGCATCGTGCCGGTCGGCGGCGCCATACGACTTGGCGTCCTCTATGAACTGCTGGGTCGCCATCACGATCAGGACAGCCGCGACGCCACCGTCGAGCTGCTGCTCGATGATTACCAACTCGACCGCCCGCACGTTCGCCGCATCGCCGCACTGGCGCTGGAATTGTTCCGGCAACTTCACCCGAAAGCCGACGCCGCCGACGCGCAAATGCTGCAATGGGCAGCGCTGCTGCACGGCGTCGGTGCCTCGATTTCACCTATCGGCTATCACAAACACAGCGCCTACATCCTGATGCACCGCGATATGCCCGGCTTTTCATCCGCCGAACAAAAACATCTGGCCGTGTTAGCGCTCACTTGTCGCGGCAATCTCGGCAAAGCCACGCCCTACCTGAAAGAAACGACATCGCGCATGCAGATTCTGGCGTTGCGGCTGGCGCTGCTCTTTTATCGCGCCCGACGTCCCGTTGACCTGCCCGCGATCCAGTTGCGCGTTCGCGGCAAAACGCTGCACTACCGCCTCAGCGCCCGTTGGCTTGCCGCCCATCCGCTGACCGAATACCTGATCGACAAAGAACGGCGCGAATGGGAAGCGGCGGGATGCCCCTGGAAAGAAAAGTAGGTTGCTGGTGAGCGTAGCGAACCGCAACGGGTCGGTTTCACGCGAAGGCGCAAAGCTTCAAAAAAAAATTTAACCGCAAAGAACGCAAAGAACGCAAAGAAAAATTCTCACGCGAAGGCGCGAAGGCGCGAAGAAGTGCTGTAGGCTGGGTTGAGCGAATAGCGAAACCCAGCAAGCGTAGCCCGGATAAGCGAAGCGCCATCCGGGAACCACCTTTGTCATTCTGCGCGGAGCGAAGCGGAGTCGCAGAATCCATAAAAACGCCTCACGCGAAGGCGCAAAGCCGCGAAGGAACGAAAGCTAAAGCTCCCTCCCATTCAAGGCATAGGTATCTACACAAGTATGGGAGTAGCCCCGAAGGGGCGTCATATGAGTAACCGTCGGTGGAGCGAGCATCGCGAGCGAAACCGGCGGAAATCGAACATCCAACACTCCCCCAGCCCTGCAAGGGCTGAATAATGTCTGTTC
>WQTW01000174.1 GCA_009786085.1 Pseudomonadota bacterium
CTTCTCGCCACGCTTCGCGTGAGGCCATTCCCGGATGGCGCTTCGCTTATCCGGGCTACGAAGTGGCGATGATGCGGCGCTTGTGTACGGTTTTTGAAGTTAAAAGTTATGGTCGCCCTCTCCCTTTCCCCTCGGGCGGGAAGAGGAAATGAGAAGACTCCCCCGCTTGACGCGGAGAGGGCGGCCACCAGATCAGGAGTCAGAGGTCAGAGGTCAGGAATCAGAGGTCAGGAATCGGTAAACGGTCAACAACATCAATAGATAAAGGGAATCTTTTATGAAGCGATCTTTGTTTCAAGTTTTGAGCAGTGCGGTTTTGGCGCTTGGCGTTTTTTTCGCCACGGCGGTTGGGGCGGTGGGCATCATGAACGTTTCGGAGATGAATCCGGCGGTATCGGAACGTTATCCTGATAACCCATTGCCGGCGGCAACAGCCAGCGCCCAAGCCTTGTTCTCCCCGACGCTGGCGCAATCGACCACCGTCTGGTTCGGAGGCTATCAGTGGGTGGTGATCGGCTGGAACGGAAAAGGTGTTGCGTCTGCGGCGAACGAGGCGACATTGTTTTTGGCGAATGCCAGCCCCAACAAACCCGAGAACACCCCTTTCCACGATCCGGCCAATATTAATGATCGCATCAACCACTACTTCGGCTCCGACTTGCGCACTGCGATGACCGCTTTTTACAACGCTTTGCCCGAAGCCAGAGAACGAAATGCGATTCTCCCGCGCGCCCTGGCCGGAAACAGCGGCCCCTTCCGTTTTACACTTATTACGGGAGGTTCTACAGTAATTGATGCGACCTCTTTCAACACTGCCGCCGGAACTGCCGCCGCCAACGCATACATGCGCGAGCGGACATTGCACGCCGACAATACCTTCGACTGGTATGCGTACCACAGCTTGCGCACCCCTGCGGTGGGTTTTATTGGCGACGAGCAGTACAACGGCACTTACCATCCTGACAAGGTTGCTGGAGCCGATGCGGCGCTCAATGCAGAACCCTTGTGGCCGCTGTCGGTGGCGGAAGTGAGCCTTCTTGACGCAAGCATACGCGTGTACAGCCACTGGGGGTGGCTGCGCTCGGGGGGCCGCGGTGATTTTAACGCGGCGACCTTATACAGCGATGGTTTCGTCAACGCTGATGGTTACTATCCCCAAACTCCGGCTGCCCTTCGCCCCGCTTTTAAACTCAATCTGGCCTCTGTTCTCTTCACTTCTTCCTCCGTTGCGAATGGTAAATCTGCTGCATCGGTAGGCGCGGGTTTGAATCCGGCCGCTGCGATAGCGGCGACCGATGCGATGAAATTGACGATTCTGGATCCCTCTATGGTGACGCCGACGCTGACGTTGGCGGGAACGACCAACGGCACGAACGCCATCCGCTTCGGCTATACCGGCGCGACAACTGGGGCGAATCAGGTGATTTCCGCTACGCTGATTCCGCAAGGCGGCAGCAGCATTTCGCACTACGGGAAACTGGCGAACACTGCGACCAACGGCAACGGAAGTTTCGTGCTTTCCCTTGCCGGTGTGGCGAATGGAACGTACACGCTGAATGTGTTTTCCGAGCAGGCGAACGGCGATACCGAAACGGACTTCGCGAGCGTGGCGGTTTCGATGCAGTTGGTCGTTAACGGTGGCAACGGGACGATCAATAATCCGCCCAACGTTGACAACGACCGGCCGACCATTTCATCCGTTTTGCCAAGCGGCACAGGGGCGCTTCTCAGCGGGAATCTGGTGATCACGTTCAGCGAGGCGATGGATGCTGCGACCATCGGAACGGTGGCGCTCAACGGAACCGCGCTGACGGCGGCCGGTTCCTGGTCTGCCGGAAACACGGTTTTCACGATTGCCTACAGCGGTCTTTCTTACGGCACGGCGTACACGGTGAACATCTCCGGCTTCAGTGACGCGGCGGGGAATGAGATGGCTGCGGACAACAGCAACACGTTCACGACGCTGGCCGCGACGTACACGGCGATGGTCAGCCCAAACACGCATACGTTCGCGGCGGCGACGTATGGTTATGGCGCACAGACGGCGCAGCAGTTCACGATCACCAATACGGGCAATCAGAGTCTTAACCTCTCGGCAAGCTTGAGCGGCGGCGCTTCTTCCGGCTTTGAGATCAGCACGGGGCTGTCCCCGACGACGGTGGCGACGCCAAGCGGCACGGCGACGATCAGCGTTCGGCCAAAGGAAGGCCTTAATGCAGGGGCATATACCGACACGCTGGTCATCCGTTGGAACAACGACGGCGGCGTCGGGCTTTCGGTGAACCTGAGCTTTACGGTGAATCAGGCGACGCCGACGGTGATATGGCCGACCGCTTCGCCCATCACTTATGGCGAGGCATTGTCCGCCTCTGCGCTTTCAGGCGGGGTGGGCGCTGGCACATTCATGTGGACGGACAATACGATTGTTCCCAGTGTTCCGGGCGGCAATTACAGCGTGACGTTCACGCCGACCGACACGACGAATTACAGCACCGTAACGGGCGCAGCGGCGGTGATGGTGAACATGGCGACGCCCTCCGGCACGCCATCGGTCACGGCGATCCGGCAGGCAGGCCAAACGCTCAATGACGCGAATCTGTCCGGCGTTTTTATCAATC
>WQTW01000175.1 GCA_009786085.1 Pseudomonadota bacterium
AGGGGGGGGGGGGCAAGGGTGGGGACGGGGTTATTTGTCGTGCACATTTAAACCGAAAACGCTCCAGGAAACCGCTTTCGTGTTTTTTCGTGGTTAATAAAAGCGTTCAGGCTCACGTTTGCGGAGCGCGCGGCAACCGCAAACGGAAATGGGCGCCGTGTTCTTCGGTGTAAGGCAACAGTTCGAGAGTGGCCTGATTGGCAGTGGCGAGTTCGCGGGCGATGTAAAGGCCGAGGCCGGTGCCCGACGTTCGGGTCGTGTAAAAAGGCTCAAACGTTTGCTCCCGCTGCTCCGGCACGATTCCCGGGCCGTCGTCGAGAATGTCGAGGCGAACACGGTCTTTCGGGGATTCCAGCGTGACGGAAACCCGAACGCTGCCGGGCGCTTTCCGGCAAAACTGCCAGGCGTTGCGCAGCAGGTTCCACAGGATTTGATCGAGGTGTCCGCGGTCAAAGCTGATCGTGAGATCGCTCGGAACAGCGACATCGAGCGCAATCGTGTCGTCCGGCATCTGCTCGCTGGCGCGGATTTCATCGATCAGGTGTTGCAGCACATCCTGTAAACGAAGCGTTTCGGGAGAGCAGCGATCGCGGCGGTTGAGTTGCAGCACTTCGGTGACGATGCGGTCGATTCGTTTGCCGTTGTTGCGAATCATGTTCAGAAGGCGAAGCCCCTCGGTTGGCACCATCTCGTCCTCCTCGAGCAGTTGCGCGGCTTGCTGAATGGCGGACAACGGATTGCGCACCTCATGAGCGATCGACGCGGTTAAACGACCCAGCGCGGCCAGCTTGAGATTCTGCGCTTCGATGCGGGCGCGTCCCAGGTCTTCGAGATACACCAGCGTACCGCCGCTGACGCCGGTACCGATGCGAACGAAACGCGGCAACAACGCCGAAGTGGTGGACTCGACGGCAAACGACGTCTGCGGCGTTTCGGGATCGCGCTGCCATTGTTCCCAGGCATCGTTGAGCGGCGCGCTCCACTGCGCCAGACGCTGACCGGCGGCGGCGTAATCGGCGACATTGAGCAGCGACAACGCCTGCAAGTTATAGCCGCGAACAATCCCTTTCAAGTCGAGCACCAGCACGCCGTCTTTCATGTCGCGGATGACCACGCGGTTGATCTGTTCCAGATTGGCGATGTCGATATTGCGTTGCTGCACCAGTCGCTCGGAAGCCTGCGTGTAGCGACCGACGGTAGCAGCGACGAACGCGACGACAAAATAACCGGCGGAAATCAGCGTTGTTTCAATCAGCAGCCCGCCCTCAATGCGGCGACTGATGAACAGGAAAAAATCGACGCCGAGGAAAGAAAGTGTGGGCAATGCCGCATGAACCAGCGCCATCCGGCGGTCGAGCAGCCAGCCGTGAGCGGCAAGCTGCGGAAAAAGAAAAATGGCCAGCGGCAAAAACGCATGGCCGCCGGCAGCAATCAGGATGGTAAGAAAAACCGTATCGCCTGCGATAGAGAGCAACAAAAACCAGGGCAGAGGAATCAATTCGCGCTCCATCTGAGCGACCAGCATCAACCCCAGCGCAACGACGAAATAAGCCGCCGCGCCCGCCATAAAAAGGCCGGGCATCGCCACGCCCGCCAGCTTCGCGGACGGAATCAGCACCCCGCCCAGCAGCGCCAGCGCATAACCGCAGCGGTAAATGCTGACGATCCACAGAATCCGCCGACCGGTAATTCCCAGCGGAACCGAGGAGACGGGCAAAGAGGAAAGTGGCAGAACGGCCTCCGGTGGGTAAGCTAGTATAGGTTGGGGTGAGCTTGCGAACCCCAACAAATGGGTTCACGCGAAGCCGCGAAGCCGCGAAGAAAATGCGCCCTTCTCCCCGTCATTCCCGCGAAAGCGGGAATCCAGTGCTGTAGGTTGGGGTGAGCTTGCGAACCCCAACATTTCGGTACCCCCTTCCCCGCTTGCAGGGGTGGGGTGGGGTGGGGGAAGAATTGACGCACAAGGGTATCCACAACAAATCAAAAAAGCTCAATCATGGCGATTGCACGCCTCATCATTACAGCGGTAACCATTGTGCGTCAGCCGCGCTTCTTCGCGCGGCAGAAAAACGCCGCAGCGGACACAGCGCACCATAGGTTCGCCCTGCGCTGGTTTATTCTTCGGAGGCGATTCGCCGCGACGGCGCAAATGCAATTGCCGGATATTCCACAGCCGCCAGGCGATCAAGGCGACAATAAAAATCAACACCCAAAAAAGAAGCTTACCCATGACGTTCCTGAAAATGGCGGCAGCCGAAACTGCGGCGGCATCGCATGATCTGGCGCCCCCGGCACGAATCGAACGTGCGACCCCATTCTTAGGAGGAATGTGCTCTATCCACTGAGCTACGGGGGCGGTGCCGGTATTATCCCAGATTCAGCTTGACAAAAGCCCAAAACCTTCCTATGCTTCTGTGCTTAAGCGTACAGGCATATTTGCCGTTGCGCTTTACGTTGTAGTTTCGTACCGTCGTTTCGCGCAGTTTCGCGCAGTTTCGCGCAGTTTCGTATCGCAGTTGCTGTTCTGTTTCAAGGTACCGCTCAGGGATTTGGAAAGAAAGCAGAGAACCGCACTCGTCCCCGAACGGAATTTATTTCGTTGATATTGTGATTAACG
>WQTW01000176.1 GCA_009786085.1 Pseudomonadota bacterium
TAATAATTCGCCCCTACGGAATCGCCCTTCTCTGCGCTCTCCGCGCCTCCGCGTGAATGAAAAAAGCCGTCATTGCGAGCGAAGCGAAGCAATCCAGAAAATGTGTGCAACGAAAAAACGCTGGATTGCTTCGTCGCTTTCGCTCCTCACAACGGCGCCAGAAGCGCTTTACTCTTTCTCTAACGAAATCTTCTTCATCGGCACGCCTATCAGCCCCATACAAACCACACTGGCGTGTACCCTGACGATCAACGCCTCGTGTACCCAGTGATGCTGCACGTTCTGTTCCTGCGTACCTTCGCCGATGGAAACCGCGATGCTGTACTCGTCTCTGGGCATGACCGGCAAGCGAAACTCAAAGCGCGCCGTCAGCGTTTCTCCTGCATGCACGGTCGGCTCATTGAAACGGTAAGAAAGATACGTGTTATCTGAAAACACCGACTGCCCCAAGCGGTCGCGGAAAAGAAAGCCGATGATGGGACGTGACAATTCCTGCCTCGCCTGCGCGCGAATTTCCAGAATCACGTCCTCGCCGCCCACCACCCAGGCCAGCGGTTTTTTGTTTTTATCCAGCAATCGCACCGAAACAATTTTTGCGCCGCCCGCGCCGAATCCGGGACGACCGGGATCGAACTGCAGAATCTCCATTTCATTGCGAAGGTTGGACGCGTTGACCAGCGGCTCGCGCGCGTCACGGTATTCCTCATCTTCCGGCGGCGGCGTCTGATCGGTTGCTGCCTCCGTGACTGTCTCGGCTATTGCCGGTTGTGCGTCGGGAACAGCGCAGAGCGCTGCGAGGTAG
Source organism: Pseudomonadota bacterium (assembly GCA_009786085.1). Classification (GTDB taxonomy): domain Bacteria; phylum Pseudomonadota; class Gammaproteobacteria; order Burkholderiales; family Casimicrobiaceae; genus UBA931. The sequence goes on from WQTW01000176.1 coordinate 803, forward strand.
TGCTCGGAAACGACTTTCGGCGAATCCTGCATCACCATCTTTCCGTGATCCAACCAAATGGCTTTTTTGCACAGGTTGATGACCGCGCCAATGTCGTGGCTGCAAAAAAGCAGTGTCCCCCGCTCCATGAATTGCCGCAGGAAACGCATGCACTTCTGCACGAAATAGGCGTCGCCGACCGACAGCGCCTCGTCGATCACCAGAATGTCCGCATCGACATGCGCGATCACCGCAAACGCCAGACGCACAAACATCCCGCTGGAGTATGTTTTCACCGGCTGCTCGACAAATTCGCCGATATCCGCGAAATCGCAAATGCTCTCGAAGCGTGCGTCAACTTCCTCACGGCTCAAGCCATACAGTCCGGCGGCGAGATAAACGTTCTCCCGTCCGGTGAATTCGGGATTGAACCCGGCCCCCAATTCCAGAAGCGCGGCGATTCTTCCGTTCACCTCCACCGTTCCCTCGGTGGGCGTCAACGTCCCACAGATCAACTGCAATAACGTCGATTTGCCGCTGCCGTTGCGACCGATGATCCCGACGGTCTCGCCGCGACGAACCTCAAAAGAAATATCGCGCAACGCCCAGAATTCCTGATAATACTGTCGCCGACCGCGCATCAGCATTTGCAGCAAACGATCCCGCGGCTTCCCGTAAATCTGGTAGCACTTGCTCAGGCGTTCGACGTTGATCGACACGTCAGAGGACATCAGCGAACCCTTTGCGCGTTTTCTGAAACCAGAGATAACCCAACCAGGCGACAACGAGACTGCCGATCAGAGAAACACCATACAAATTCCAATTCGGCATCCTGCCAAAAATCAGCACACCCCTGGTCTGCTCAATAATATGCGCCAGCGGATTAAACACCAGCACGGTTCGAAATTCTTCTGGCAATGCGGAAATGGGATAAAAAATCGGCGACAAAAACAGCAGCATCGTCGTGACAACGCCGACCACTTGCGCGACATCCCGCAGGAACACGCCCAGCGACGCCAACAACCAACTGACCCCGGCGGTCAAAAAAAGCAGCGGCAACAAAACGACAGGAAACAGCAGCGCCGTCAACGGCGGCACGCCGAAAAAGATCATGTAGAAGAGAAACCACACCGACAGACCGACCCCACAATGAAACAGCGCCGCGCCCAGCGTCACCACCGGCAAAATTTCCAGCGGAAAAACCACTTTCTTGACGTAACTCGTATTGGCCAGAATCAACCCCGGCGCGCGGTTAACGCACTCGGAAAAGAAATTGAAAACCAGAAGCCCTGCAAACAGAATCAGCGCAAATTCCGTTTTTGAATCGCTGCCGGTGTCCCAGCGCGCCTTGAAAATGACGCTAAAAACGAAGGTGTAAACGGCCAACATCATGACCGGCAGAAAGAACGACCACAGAACCCCCATCATTGAACCGCGATAACGGCCAATGACCTCGCGCCCTACCAGCGCTTTTATCAAGCCCCTGTTTTTCCACAGACTGTCGCACGGTGTCCACATGATCGGATGATTATAAATCATCCGGCTCGATCACCCTAACCCTCCACTTGAAGGCATAGGTATCTTCACAAGTATGGGAGTAGCCCCGAAGGGGCGTGATATGAGTAACCGTCGGTGGAGCGAGCATCGCGAGCGAAACCGGCGGAAGGCGAACACCCAACACTCCCCCAGCCCTGCAAGGGCTGAATAATGTCTGTTCAGCCCTTGCAGGGCTGGACGATGGTGCTGTCTGTCTCCGCCGGTTCCGCGCTCGCTACGCTCACGCTCCACCGACGGTTACTCATGTTGCGCGC
>WQTW01000177.1 GCA_009786085.1 Pseudomonadota bacterium
CCCCTCTCCCGCTTGCGGGAGAGGGGTGGGGGAGAGGGCGGTGGGGACGGAGTTCAGAGCTCATTCCATTCCCAATTCAATAGTGCATTAATTGTTTGCATGTGTAAGAATGAAATCAAAACATAAATTATTGGCCTATTGAAGTGAAAATGGAATCAGAGGCCAATGATCAGAACGTAGGGGCGCGATTTATCGCGCCCTGTTTGTTCTCACGCAAAGGCGCGAAGAAAAACGGAGCGCGGTAAATAATTGCGTCATTCTGCGCGGCGCGAAGCGGCGTCGCAGAATCCAGAGAACCCCATCCCCATCCTAACCTTCCCCTTGAAGGGGAAGGAATCCGCGTTCTTCGCGGCTTCGCGCCTTCGCGTGAGCCTGATTCCCGGACGGCGCTTCGCTTGTCCAGGCTACACGCTGGGATTCGCTTCGCTCATCGCCAGCCTACGCGCCTTTCGTGGTTAAACGCTTTTCAACCGCTCAATCAAAATACGCCCGCGCTTCTTCAAACCGTTCGGCGAAATAGCGACTGCCGAGATCGTCGATTCGCACTTTGCCGTCGGTCGAGGGCGCGTGGATGAAGCGGTTGTCGCCGATATAAATACCGACATGCGAATAGGGGCGGTTCAGTGTATTGAAGAAAACCAGATCGCCCGGTCGCAGCCGATCACGCTCGACCGGCGTCCCCTGCTTCGCGATATCGGCGGCGCTGCCGCTGACGTTGACGCCCGCCGCTTGCGCGTAAATATAGCTCACCATCCCGCTGCAATCGAATCCCGCCTGCGGATTCTTGCCGCCGAAGCGGTAGCCGGTGTCGAGCAGGCTCAATGCGTAAAAAACGACTTCCCGCCCTTTTTCGGATGGCGGCTGATCTTCTGCTCTCGGTATAGCAACGCGGCGATTGTCCGGTTGTTTTTTCACGCTGCCACACGCCGCAAGAAGGAGCGCCGCAAGACTCGCCACATGGAAGCGGCGACGACCTGGATTTAACGGCGCGAAAGGTTTTTCCACAACGAGATTCTCCGACAGTGCATCTTGTTTAACTTTTATTAATCGTGACCATTAGCAATATGAATGATTGCAGCAGAATAATTCTTGTAGAATCGCCCCGCTGAAACGCATTATAAAGTCAGCATTCTTATCTTTTTCCTTTTTTTTACGAAGACGTTCTTATGAAAAAACAAATCCTGCTTGCATCGCTGGCCTCAGCGCTGGCGCTTACCGGCATCTCCCTTCATGCGACCTCAACAACGGAAGGCGCTGTTTCGCCTATCAGAGATGAGCCTATTTTGCCCATCAAACCGGCTGCCAACATCAACCTCGGTATGGTGGAGTTGGGCAAAAAGCTGTTTTTTGACCCGCGTCTCTCCAAATCCGGTTTCATTTCCTGCAATTCCTGCCATAACCTCTCGATGGGCGGCTCGGACAATCTCCCGACATCCATCGGCGACCGTTGGCAGCAAGGTCCGATCAACTCGCCGACGGTATTGAACTCCAGTCTTAACATTGCGCAGTTCTGGGATGGTCGCGCCGCCGATCTGAAGGAACAGGCGGGTGGCCCCATTGCCAACCCGATGGAAATGGCGTTTTCGCATACGTTGACCATCGAAGTGCTGGAAACCATTCCCGCCTATGTGCGTGAATTCCGGCAAGTGTTCGGAAAAAACAAAATCGACATCGATCAAGTCACGGCGGCCATCGCCGAATTTGAAAAAACGCTGGTCACCCCCAATTCCCGTTTTGACCAATGGCTGCTGGGCAAAGAAGATGCGATAACCCAAGAGGAAAAAGAAGGCTACGCGCTCTTCAAGGACAGCGGTTGCACGGCCTGCCATTATGGTGAAGCGGTTGGCGGAACGTCCTTCCAGAAAATGGGACTGATCGAGCCGTACAAGACCGACAATCCCGCCGAGGGGCGTTCTGCCGTCACCGGAAAGGATGCTGACCGTTTCAACTTCAAGGTGCCGACGCTGCGCAACGTGGAATTGACGTATCCCTATTTCCACGACGGCGCGGCCAAAACCCTGGCGGAAGCCAACGATATTATGGGACGCCTGCAACTGGGCAAAAAATTCACACCGGAAGAAAACGCCAAGATCGTTGCGTTCCTGAAAACGTTAACCGGCGATCAGCCGATGATTCTGATGCCGATTCTGCCGCCTTCCTCCGACAAAACGCCGCGCCCCAATCCTTTCGGGAAGTAAACGTGTTGTTGTGAAAGTGTTGTAGCCTACCGTTGGTAAAGTCGATAACCCCCGCTTGACGCGGGGGTTGTTTTTTTGTGGCTCTTTTGAAATAGGAGTGGGTTATGTGGCTGGATATATCACGCGAAGGCGCGAAGACGCGAAGGAACGAAAGCTCCCTCCCCTTCAAGGGGAGGGCTGGGGTGGGGATGGGGTTATCAGGAATCAGAGGTCAGAGGTCAGGTATCAGAAAAACCATTTCACCGCAAAGAAACGCATAGAACGCAAAGAAAAAAGTCCTTTGCGCGTGTAGGGGCGCGATTTATCGCGCCCTGTTTGTTCTCACGCGAAGCCGCGAGGGAACG
>WQTW01000178.1 GCA_009786085.1 Pseudomonadota bacterium
CCCCGCCACGACGACGACGCCTGCGACAGCGACTTCTACCAAACCCAGGGATATTTACTGGTTGCAAGTCGGCTCGTTTTCGCGGCAGGAGGACGCCGACAACCGTAAGGCCGAACTGGCGCTGTACGGTTGGGAAGCGACCATTCAACGCGGCGAGGCGCCCGGTCGCGGCGTCTTTTACCGGGTGCGTGTCGGCCCCTACGACAGCGCCGAGCAAACCGGTCGGATGAAAGCCGAATTGACGCAGCGTAAATTCGATGTTGCTGTTGTCCGGCAATAACCTTTTTTACCCCTCTCCCACAAGGGCATAGGTATCTACACAAGTGCTGCGTCATGGTCTCTGATGACTTGCTTTTCTCTCACATTCCAAGCGGCGCCGCAGGCGCGTCACGTGAGTAACCGTCGGTGGAGCACGAACGTAGTGAGCGCGGAACCGGCGGAGACAGACAGCACCATCGTCCAGCCCTGCAAGGGCTGAACAAACATTATTCAGCCCTTGCAGGGCTGGGGGAATGTTGGATGTTCGCTTTCCGCCGGTTTCGCTCGCGATGCTCGCTCCACCGACGGTTACTCATATTAAGCCCCTTCGGGGCTACCCCCATACTTGCGTAGATGCCTATGCCACAAGATGAGAGGGGAGCAGTGACCGATTGCAATTTTGCGTAACCGTCGCGTCCGATATTCAAAACTTTGTTATGATGAACGCCGCTTTGGCGCAAGTATCCCTCCAGAGAATTCACCACCCTTTTTGTCGCCATCATTTTCGTTTCATCAAGGAGCTTTCATGAAAATTGTTCATCCGGTTTTTTCGCGCAGCGCCTGGCTGAGTGTCATCGCAAGCGCCGTTTTATTGTTGTCATCGAGCGCTTTTGCCGCCGCGACCGAAGGCAAGGAGTTCAAAAAAATAGCGCCGCAAGCGACGGAAGCGCCCGACGGCAAGATCGAAGTGATCGAATTCTTCTCCTACGGATGCGGTCATTGCGCCACCCTCAACCCGCATGTTGAAGCCTGGAAAAAGAAACTGCCTGCCGATGTCGTTTTCTACAAGATTCCGGTGAGCTGGGGGCGCGCCCAGTGGAGCGCCATGGCGCGCGCTTACTATGCGCTCGACGCCATCGGGGAAGAAAGCCGCTTGTCGGGCGATGTTTTCAATGCGTTGCAGAACGAGCGGATCAACCTGACCGACAAAAAAATCTTCCTCGACTGGGCTGAAAAGAAAGGCGCTGATCGCAAGAAGCTGGAAGAAATGTACGACTCGTTCGCCGTCAACAGCAAGGTGATGCAATCCGACAAAAAAGTGGAGAACTACAAAGTGTCGTCCGTGCCGCGTTTCTATGTCAATGGCCGCTACGAGATCAACACCGAAGCCGTCGCCTCGGTTTCGCAAGTCCTCGCCGTCGTTGACGAAGTGATTGAGCTTGTGCGCAAGGACGCCAAAAAGAAATAACGCTTCCTGCCACGTCAACACATGAATGTCTTCATTACGGGCGCCTCTTCCGGCTTGGGAGAGGCGCTTGCGCACCAATACGCGAAAGCGGGCGCCACGCTCGGTCTTTTCGCGCGTCGGCGCGACCGGCTGCTCACGTTGCGTGAGACCTTGACGACAGCCTTCCCCTCGCCCGTACACCTCTATGAAGGCGACGTGACCGACGCGCAGGCGTTGCAGCGCGCCGCTCAGGATTTCCTCGCCCAGGCCGGTGTTCCCGACATCGTGATCGCCAACGCCGGCGTTTCGCACGGCACCATCACCGGCGGCGAAGGCGATGCCGACTTGCCCGTGTTTCGGGAAGTGTTCGACACCAACGTGATGGGCATCGTCAACACCTTTCACCCGTTCATCGACGCGATGCGTGAAGCGCGCCAGGGCACGCTGGTCGGCGTCGCCAGCGTCGCCGGTTTTCGCGGCCTGCCCGGTTCCTCCGCTTATTCCGCCTCGAAAGCCGCCGCCATTTCGTATCTTGAAAGTTTGCGGGTTGAACTGCGCGGAAGCGGTGTCGCCGTCGTGACCCTGTGCCCCGGCTTCATCGCCACGCCGATGACCGCGAACAATCCGTATCCGATGCCGTTCCTGATTTCCGCCACCGAAGCCGCTGATCTGATGGTGCGCGCCATCGCGCGGAAAAAGCGCCGCTATGTTTTTCCCTGGCCGATGATGCTGGCGAGCAAACTGCTGCGCGTACTGCCGGATGCTGTTTACGACGCATTGTTCGCCCACGCGCCGCACAAGCCGCGAAAATAGGTTCTTTTGTGGGTTATGTGGCTGAATATCTCACGCGAAGGCGCGAAGACGCGAAGGGATGCCGAGGAGCGCCTAGCATGGGCGAATGCTTTTTCACCTGACGGCATATTAACCCGAAGCCCCAGCGCAGCGATATCACTGCTTGACGCTAGAGTGTTTTCTGTTTAGTCGCGCGCACTTTCGCGTTGTGTCGTTTTGTTCCCTCCCCTTCCATCCCTCTCCCCCTGCCCCTCTCCCGCGGAAAGCGGGAGAGGGGAGGCATTTCCCTCCTCT